>JBAXWR010000151.1:0-17328 GCA_037128295.1 Mariniphaga sp. | reverse complement strand
CCTTTGCCGAATTGCCTTTCAGTGCGTGATTTCCCATCCAGATCGCCCCAGATTTCGGCAGCCATCTTCAATACTTTTCGGTCTTTCTCTGCATAATCTTTTACTTCGCCTGAACTTTTAGGCGGTGCTCCAATTATGGTCGCCCCATCCCGGACAAGTTTCCTTAATTTCGTGATCACTTCTAGCGACATTTCGGTTGAGGGAACCGGTGAAATGGGCAACTTTTGATAACTGCTGACCTGTCGACATATCTCAGGAGAGGTAGAGGTGCAATTCTGTAGAACCAACAGGCGGTAGCTCATCCCATCGGGCAGCATAATTCTCCCATTTTTTACTGACATCCTTGTCAGCAAAACTTCTTCATTGGTGTAGTCGCAATCGTAACCAGGTCCAAGAGATGGTAGAATGTATTTGGGAGGTACCAAAGCTGGTGGTCTTTCGCCAAGGTAAAAGCAAACATCGCCAACAAATTTCCCTTGTTGCAACAGGTACTGGCAGCGCGATAGATAGCTGAAAAATGCAATGGATTGTTCCCACCATGTGATATTTGGCGTAAAATGCTGGCCTGCACAGAATTCATACCCTGGCTTTCCGTCTGACGGAGATTGACATGTTGCCTGATGCAGCATAATCCGGTTGATCCCTTCACAAAATGCATCGTTGGCATAAGGCTTCAGGTCTGTTGGACCAAGCGACCAATGCGTGCGGTCCTGCTCCTGCTGGGTGAACGACTCGGCCATAGCTTCCTGCTTACCGTAAATATGTGCTGCAGTAGCGGTCTGTTTGAGGTTGAGCCTAAGGTGTTTGTCCTGATTGTAACCGCCGGGTGCTTTATAATGGCCGTTTACCCAAAACTCGCCGGCAGGAATATCGCAACGCCCCAGGTTCTTCAGAGCATCGAGTGGTGGAATATCGTTTGGACCCGCAGCCTCGTTTCCCACTTTCATTCCATATTGATGGCACAGATCGGCGAAATGTCCGTAAAAATTCTCTGCGATACAATCTTGTATGGTCAGGTCAAAATCATTGAGGAACCGATTTGAAATCAATGAATCAATCACTGTATATCCAGCCAGGACAGGCATATAAGGTTTAAGGTCGTAATGGCGGAACCTCAAGAATTGATTTGGAAAATCCTCTGTCCAGGTTAGTTTGCCACACTCCCAGCTATCCGACCACAAATAGTCCAGCTTACAGCCTGCTTTTTTGGCTTCTTCAATCACCAATTTGCCAAGATGGTTGAAATGATCATCCAACGAAGCAGTATTCAAATAGTCAATCTCATAACCGTCCCCGCCATCGAATGTATCCCCTTTCGGATAGGCATACCATCTACTCCACGTATGCCCGGTAAGTGTATAACCAGTCCTAAGGATTACCCATTGACCTTCCGGGACGTTCCAATCGAACTGTCCATCAGGTTTCAGCCTATCTGTCAGGTCGATGAGTGTTTTTGAGACGATGGCTTTTCCATCACCGTTCAAACGGAAAGCCTGCACCCAAATATCATGATAATAGCCATCAACCTTTTCTGCCAGTGGTAGTTTTCCGGAAAACAATTTCGGACCTTCTATTTTGAGTTCAGTGTGAACCACCTTTTTCATGGCGTTGTCCTGAGTGACCCATGGACCCATCATCGTCCAGCCACCAGCCATGTTAAAGCCCATCTCAATTTTTAACCTTTTGGCTTCACTTACGGCATGACGAAAAAGTTCCCGCCACTCTGTCCCAAGAAACTGAATTCCAAGCATGGCCTCCTTTCCGGCATATCCTCCTGTGCAGATCAGGTTGACACCGCTTATCCCTTTAGCCTTGAACTCCTCAAGGTCACGAGTGATCCCTGCCTTGTCCACACGATTGAAGAGCCACCACCAATAAACCCTCGGTTTTGCAGTTCCAGGAGGTGAAACAAACGAAGTTTGCAATGAATCCAAACCCTGTCCAAAGATCAAAGCTCTATTTATTAGTACGAATACTAAAATAAAAACCAATCTTGGTGTATAAAAGGTTTTCATCCTATTGCTAATTAGTTGCCAAAATACTTACCGGCCCCATCAAACCTGACTCCATCAGAGGATTACCTTTTTTATAAAACCGATGGGTTGTAAACGTATATCTGCCACTCGTCCTTGGAGTTCCATTCAAAAGCCATTCTGGCCATTTCCCGTCTTTCACACCGTCATCTGGCATCGATTCGTCACCAATCAGCCTGTTTGCCCAAAGGTTGGCAACCTCGATTTCGAGCAAATTCCCTTTTTCTTTAGCAGCACCTGAGATATTTAATTGCCATGGATTGGTCCAGACAACCCCAAGATCCTTGCCATTTAATTTCACCCTTGCCATATTCTTCACAACTCCCAGGTTGATAAAGAGTTCAGAATTCTTTGACAATTTGGAAAAATCTGGAATGTCAAAAGTTTTTGAATATTTTGCGACACCAGAATAGTATCGGATACCATCCTCAGGCCTCGTGGTCCAATCGATCAAAGATTCAAAAACGATCTTTTTAGGACCGCCCCAAATCGTATCAAAAGCGACTGTCCAGGACCCATTTAAAGTTAGGATTTGCTTTTTATCCTGAAAATTAATCACCTTTGCAACACCCTCTGATACAGTACTTTTCGATTTATTGAAAATTACAAAGAAGCTTTGCGAAACATCTAATTTGACTTTAATGGAAATCCCTTTTGAAGTTTTTTCAAGGTTGTTTAACTTCCGGATTTCGCCTGTTACTGCATCCCACAATTCGGCATTCTGGGTCCCGTCACGGAAAAGGCAAATGTCTTCAACTGATTGATCTGTCCGGTTTGAAACAAAATAGATTTCCCTATCTGGTAATGTTCTGTGGGTATATCTGATTGACCCTGAGGCTACAAAATCAGGATTTACGCCCAACTTCAGAAGAAGTGCAGCAGTGGAATCGTAGGTTGGATAGAACTCTGTAGAGAACTGACCTGCACCATTTTGGGCTGTAATCCGACTTGTTTGTGAAGGTATGATCTGATTTTTGTCCCATAATTCGGCAGCTAATTTCTGTAATTGCTGATCACACAGAGGATAATTGACGAGCGAAGGAGATTTTGATGGCGGATTACCCACAACAGTAGCTCCTGCCTTAACCAATGAAGCAATTTTTGAAAGCAGTTCGGGTGTCATCGTTTCCACATCGGGCAAAACCAAAACACGGTAAGAACCACCACCCGGAAATACGATCCGCTTGTCTTTGACTTCTGCATTTTTCAACAGGATTGGC
The DNA here is from genome assembly GCA_037128295.1 of Mariniphaga sp. Taxonomy (GTDB): domain Bacteria; phylum Bacteroidota; class Bacteroidia; order Bacteroidales; family Prolixibacteraceae; genus JAAFHB01. Next base: position 14,075 of record JBAXWR010000151.1, on the reverse strand, counting down.
GAACAACCATCGAACGAATAGCCACGTTTGTCGGGCAATACTTCTGTCCCTTCGAGTGCCGAGGCAGGAGCCCTGAAAACCTGTGGGGCACCTTCGGGAGTAAGATACAAAATATCTGCAACAGCTTTTCCCTGCGAAAGGACGAACTGGCACCTTGATACATATTGATGATAAGCTGGAACCATGGACCACCAGGTTTGGGCGCGGTCCCAATGAACGCCGTAAGGTCCCATCGTAACCCCGGGTTTCAATCCGTCACCATAAGGTTTATGGGCAAATGTGTGATAAAAGAACCTGTTGATCCCCATCCCAGACGCCCAGTCGCTTTGGTCTTTCATATTGCCCGGATATTTTTTCCATGCCTCAAACGATTCGGAAGTAAACGCTTCTGAAGCCACAACCGGTTTCCCCTGGACGTGTGCTATTGAGGTGGATTCAATTGTGCTAAAGGCGGAATTGAACCCGAATTTGTCGGTCCAGAATTCGCACATTGGAACGTCGGCAACGCTCCCAAGATCAAGGTCTGCCGTAGGGTTCATATCATAAGGCTCAAGCGACATTGTGAAACCATCCCGCTTTCCAAGTTCTTTGAACCTGCCTGCATGGTTTTCGATAACCAACTCCTGTGAAGTCAACCTCACATCCCATAGAAAACGTTCGCTCAACTCTAAACTTCCCACGATCTGACCAGCGTAAGTTGGCAGATAAAGTAACGGGTCATAGCCCCTGCGTTTCATAAATTGTTCCCGGAAATCACCCGTCCAGTTCTGTGACCCCATTTCCCAACTATCGATATGGATCATTGTCCAGCCACCTCCGGTTGTCGATTTCCGGGGACCAACTTTTTTAAGGAGTTTTCCTATATACGTATCATAGTGTGAATCAAAGGAAACCGTGTCGAACTTGTCAACTTCAAATCCCAGACCAGGTTTGGGAGCAGGACGGGTCACAGCGCCGTTGTTCCGTTTCCCAAATCGAAGGATGGTCCACTTTCCTTCCGGCACCTGCCATTGAAGGGTTCCATCCGGTTTAAGGCTTTTGGTCAAATCGACAATCTTTGATTGATCAATGGCCGCTCCGGCAACTTCCGCATAATTAGCTTGGGTCGGAAGGTATTGTTTTACACCCTTTTGCGAAGTATAGGGTGCCCGGTAATAGAGGGCTTTTTCGTCAGTATCGGTGATGACTAGGGCTGTTTTTGGGGTCGGATAGGCAAGTACAACAACATCTTCGTACCAACCGTCACGAATTTGTTTAAGTTCAGGTGTGAGGCTTCCTGCTCCAAAGAATGGTTTCCTGGGTTCAGGCTTTGGAAGTTGTGCATTGTAATTGGATGGACCTTGAACCTCAGTGGAGCTGGCAACAAGGTGCATCATCGATTGTTCTGGTTTAACCCAGGGGCCGCCGCTACCTGCCCATCCAGGACCAGATCCCAGAACGATTTGAATTCCAAGTCTTTCCGATTCTCGGACGGCATGAACATACAAATCCTGCCACTCTTCGCTGAGGAAATCGATTTTCCCACGTGGGACACCTACGTTTACTTCGAGGAATACAACATACCCGATACCGGCTGTTTTCATCGATTCAAGATCGCCTGTCATTGCCTCTTTGGTCGTGTTCCCATCCATAAAGTACCAGTAAACCCCGGGACGTGCCGAATCCGGTGGGTTCAAAAACCCTTTCTTTAAAGGATCATCCGATGGTTTATTCCCTTCCGGAGAAATCCAACAACCAACAAGCATCCAGACGAACGTCAGAACCAGAAAATGTGTAATTTTTGAGTATTTCATAATATATTGATATATAGATTGTTAAGAATTATCGTATTTTAAATTTACATCGAGCTTAATCGAAAATTATTGAAATACAAACATATTGCGGTATGCTGTACCTTTTCTTGTTCCCAACTCAAATTGTGCTACAAATATTCAAGCTACTCTGTAGCTTTTGTCAAGGTCAACTAAGTTAGCCTGTACCTTTTTATATCGCAACAATTCCGTAGTATGAACAATAGGTGCAGAGCATCGCAATATTTGTAGCATAAGGATCATCATTTTGTTGGAAGGTGTGGAACACCGTAATATAATTATGCTGTATTCTCGATATAGTGTGGTCCCTAAATTTCTTATTTAAACACACTCCTCACTGCCTCCAGATATCCAAACTTGCTTTTGACATCCGGTTCGAGGTAACTCCCCTCTGTCCATTCATTCCAGCAATTGATGTTCATAATCCTGGGACCATTTGGATCGGACAATAACTTATCTTTAGTCAATTGAAGGGCCATCTTGAAATTCTGTGGCGTATTGTTCCCGATTGTATATGTAAACGGATACCCAAAATTTCCCCACTCCGATTTGAGGTCACACCGCGGACTTGGATCCCATCCCATCGAAACATTGGGATAATAGGGTACCGGGTACTCATTTTTGGCTTTGTCCCAATATTGAAAATACTGGTCGCGCACCTTGTTGAAATCGGTTTGGCGGTCGGGCAATCCAACATGGTGCACCCAAACATACGAAGTGGCTGAACTGAACCCCAGTTTTTTGATCAGGTCAGGGATATTCGCAGGTACTTTTTCAACCGGCAGGATTGGCCTTCCCCATGCCACAAGGTTCCAGTGAATACCTTTGAAACCGGCTGCTATTGCTTTTTGATTCATGTGTTCCATTGCGGCTTTTGTGGCTTCGAGGCTCCCAAAACCGTCCATAAATTTTTGGATGTCATAAATCGAAAAATAAGGTTTCCCATCAATCTTCCAGTAGTTGGATTGACTAAAGTATTTTTTAATCAGTTCGTCCCCGATCTCATCAAATCCTTTCGGAGACACTTTTCCCCCGTAAAGAAGCTTTTGAGCAGCACCTTTCGTATAAGGGTGAATATCGACCCAATCGTGATTAGCCCACATAAAGGCGAACATTATTTTATGGGCATTTTTCGCTTTGAGGAAACCCTCGTCAAGACAGCGGTTTAAAAATGGGCCATCATCATACCGGTACCAGTCGAAAATAAAGCAATCGACACCATATTTTGAAGCGGCTTCGATCTTTTGGGCCATTACTTTGGGATCTTTTTCATCGGTGTAGCCCCAAAGCGGAACTTTTGGCTGATCCTGTCCAGGAAACCGGGGTTTTGCCGCTTTCACCAGTTCCCATTCCGACCAGTCTGCACCCTTATTAAGGATGTTCCGTGGGTCATTGGTATGATAATTAGGGAAATAGTATGCCGCAACAGTGATTTTCTCTGTCTTGCTTTTAACTTTAGGTGCGTCTCCGGCCAATAAAGACGGAAGGAAGAATGCCAGATTAAGAAATACAATAATCAGTCTTTTCATATTTTGATTTTAGTTTGATGTTTTTTATTCCCAGACAGTCATGTTATTGTAGAAATAATATATCGTTTCAAAGTTTAACGGCTACGCGGTATCTTCCAAAACCTTATATCCACTACAATAGTTTAATCGCTACGCGATATTCAATATGGTTAATCTGCTATATTTCAACTACTTCTGTATTTCAACTATTTCTATAAATTTCACTGTTTCTTTTCCTGATTTCAAAATATTTCAACTATTTCAATATTTCCCTATTTCCCTATTTCAACCTATTTCCCTATTTCAACCTATTTCATTATTTCAACCATTTCATGATCTCATTCGCAATCAACTCATGTCCGGCTTCGTTCGGATGGTTTACCTGCGACATGTATTTCTGCAACTGTTCCTTATCGGGATACAAAAACTCGAAAGCCTTGAAACTATCGGCCAAACCTACCTGATTTTTGGCAGCTAACTTGTGGACTTGGTCTGTATGTTTTTTAAGTGGGTTTTCGGGATCGGCAAAACTGACGCTTTGATCTGGTGAAGGTGTCAATAAGATGATTTTGATTCCGTGTCTTTTTGCTTTTTTGATCATCTGACCCCAGGCTACATAAGCTTTTTCAAGGCCGGGACCACGGTCATTCAGCGAATAATCAATGAAGATCAGATCCGGTTTGTGGATCAGCACCTCCCTTTCAAAACGTTTAGCCCCTTTAATTGAATTTTCGCCACCAATTGCCGTAACGATCACATTAACAACAGCTAACGGATAGATTTCTTTGAGTTTCCTTAAAACCAGATTAGGATATGCAGAAATTGTATTCACCTGTGGTGTTTTAAAATAACCCGCCGGTACGCTATGCCCATGAAAGACAAGGTTGATAGTTCTGTTTTTGGGCCACTCTTTTTGCATTTCCACTTTAAGGTCGTTCAAATAGGTTGCCGGATCTGCTATTTGACTGGTAATCGATTGACCATAAAGTATTAATGTAAACAGGATAAATGGCAGAATTAGTACTTTCTTCATCGTATAATTGTAAATTAATGGAAGACGGTTATTTGAATTGTATTTTTCTGCGTCATTCTGCGGGATCTGCGGGAAATTATTCCCTTTTTTCCCGCAGATCCCGCAGATTTTCGCAGATATATTTTAGCTCATAAAAAAATAGTATTTAAATTTGATATTATCGTTAATTTTGAGCCGATTATATTGATTGCAATATCTGAATTAATTAGCATCCCGTTTTATGATTTATTGACCAAAGAACTTTGATTTTTGACACAACAACATGTTATGCAGCACCCAAAATACACAGATATTCGTTACCTGACTGTTCTTGAACAGGATGAAAACTGGAGCCTTATCGTTAAAGATGCTGGTTTTCAGTCTATTCCACCAAACAGCAATTATCCGTTGGGAAATCATCCATCGGAATACACCTTTAAATTTCAAAGCGGCAGGGTACTGGAGGAGTTTCAAATGATCTATATCACAAAAGGGTCGGGAACTTTCGAATCGGCCAATTGTAAAAATGTACCGATAGGGGAGGGGACAGTCTTCTTCTTGTTTCCTGGCGAGTGGCACCGTTTCAAACCCGAACAGGCAACAGGTTGGGACAGTTATTGGGTTGGGTTTAGCGGTCAATTTGCCAATAATTTGTTGGTTAATGGGTATTTATCTGTTAGTAAGCCTGTTGTAAAAATTGGCTATAATGAGGAGATGGTGAGCCTTTACCGTCGGGTTCTCGAGGCGGGGAATGAGGAACGGTCGGGTTACCAGCAATACCTTTCGGGAATTGTTATCCATTTGTTGGGCTATGTTTATTTCAGGACTAAGGATGTCCATTATGAAGATCAGTTGGTTGTCAAAAAGATAGACAAGGCAAGGATGCTGATCAGGGAGAAAATAGATGCAAATGTTTCACCCGAAACCATTGCCAATGAATTACATATGACCTATTCCTGGTTCCGGCGGTTGTTTAAACAATATACCGGATTGGCTCCTGCACAGTATATTGCCCAGCTCCGGCTAAATAGGGCTAAAGAACTGCTTTTCACTACGTCATTAACCATTAAGGAGATAGCTGTTTTGATGAACTATGAGTCAATCGATTATTTCTCGACGCAGTTCCGCCGGCAATCAAAACTGACACCGACACAATATCGGAAAGGTTGTTTTGCTTGAAGTAAATTGGATTGGAATTAACGACTAAATTTGTGGCACTTGTAAGTGGCAATTAATTTTCAATCTGAATGGTAAAAGAAGATCTAAAAATCATTGAACTGCCGATAAAATTTAATCAACGTAGCATTGAAACCAATTAATCGTGCCCTTGATGGATTCAGGGTTATGTTCCGGTCGTTGCAATACAGGAACTACAGGCTTTTCTTTAGTGGACAGAGCATTTCGTTGATTGGGACCTGGATTCAACGGATAACTACCCCGTGGCTGGTTTATCATGTTTCAGGCTCCACCTTTATGTTGGGTGCTGTTGCTTTTGCTGGGCAGATCCCGACATTCATTATTGCCCCTTTTGCAGGGGTGATGACTGATCGTTGGAACCGGTACCACATTTTAATCGTTACCCAGATTGCGGCAATGGTCCAGGCATTGTTGCTCGCACTTTTGTATTTTACCGGGACCATTGAAATTTGGCATATCGTCGCATTGAGCGTTTTTCTCGGTTGTATCAATGCCTTTGACGTTCCCTCAAGGCAGTCGTTTATGATCGAGATGGTTGAAAAGAAGGAAGATTTGGGTAATGCGATTGCACTGAATTCTACAATGGTGAATGGGGCCAGGCTCATAGGGCCTTCGATTGCAGGGATGCTGATCGCATTTACGGGCGAAGGGATATGTTTTCTGCTCAATGGATTAAGCTATATATTTGTAATCATTTCTCTTTTGTTGATGAAGATCACACCACGAACGATCAGCAACAACCAACAACATGTCCTGACAGAGCTGAAAGAAGGCTTCTCATACGCATTTAAGTTCTTACCGATCAAATACATCCTGATTTTGTTGAGCCTCGTCAGTTTGATGGGGATGTCCTACACAGTACTGATGCCGGTTTTTGCAAAAGAAATTTTACATGGAGGTCCACACACGTTTGGATTTCTGATGGGTGCTTCTGGTTTGGGTGCATTGGCCGGTGCATTGTTTCTTGCCTCCCGTAAAGATGTTCTGGGGTTGACCAAGGTAATCCCTATTGCGGCAATCACCTTCGGAACGGGATTGATTTTATTTTCATTTTCCAGGTCTTTTATCCTCTCTTTTGCATTGATGATCATCGTGGGATTGGGAATGATGTTGGAAATGGCGACGAGCAACACGATCCTTCAAACCATTGTTGATGACGATAAGCGAGGCAGGGTGATGAGTATCTACACGATGGCCTTTATGGGGACAGCCCCGTTTGGAAGTTTTCTTGCAGGAACCTTGGCCCAAACATTCGGAACACCTGTCACAATGTTGATTGGTGGTATATCCTGTATTTTAGGCGGACTCATTTTTGCGCTTAAACTCCCCAAACTGCGCAAAGCCATCCGGCCTGTCTATGTGAAATTGGGTATTATTCCCACCGAGCTTTCCATAGGCATCCTGGAAGAGACAGAAACCATTGGCACCCCAAAAGAATAGCAAAGTAATCGATTATCTCAATCACGATCCACCAAAAGTAAAATGATGTTATACAATTGATTATGAAACAATTAACCTAGGATTCCAATACATATTTTATTGGGTGGAAAGAACCTGTAACTTTAATACCAATCGGTATAATGACTCTTATTCTGGGTGGATTGCAAGGATTTTTAATCGATAGAAATCTGAAGAAACAGAAAAGGGCTAACAACAATATAAAATTTGCCTTTAGGGTTAAAAGAAAAATCCAAATAAGAATATGTATTTATAATTAAACATTCCAAAGTGAGAAAGTTGTTGTGGAGCGAAGGGATTTTCATCGGCGGATAAAACCGATTATTCTATCAGATTTTGATTCAGAGTTAAAACGTGAAAATATCTCAAATCCTGATATTGGGTTAGATGAAGATGGTAATATTTGGTTAGGAAACGTCAGCCATTCAAAATTGATCGAAACCAATGTAAATATTTCTTTATATATTTGAACCATGAATAGTACATTTATAGATATACAGTTTAAGGGTAACGGATTTTCTCCATGTAGGTTGAGGGATTTGACCGGATTGCCCGTTGAACCAATTATTGAAAGTGGCGAAATTAGTCAAATTGGAAGATACAAAGGCAAGCCATCACCTTATGGGTTTGGACTGCTCAAGGTCGAACCTAAAGCGAATGTTATTTACAAATACGCAAAAATTTTAAATGCAAAAAAAAGGGCTTTGGTCGAAGCAAAGGTTGACGAAATTGTTTTTGATATTGAAGCTGATAATATGGGATTTGCAAGTATTGTGATTCCACCCGAAGTTTCCAAATTGCTTTCTGAAATTAATGCACGGATAGAATTCCATAAAATCCCGGATAGTGATAGTGATAATCTTGTGAATTTGGCAGAAAAACTGATTACGCATGTTACATCATCAACTTCTTCTGTCCTGGATAAGGCTAAATATGAGGCTTTACTGAGCCATTTATTGAAAAATAAATTTCGGACACATATTACTCCCGAAATTACTTATGCATTGGCTGCCTATCTGATTGACAACAAAGAAAATACAAAAAACAGGAAATTTACTCCATTTGAAAAGTTTTTTAAAGAATCGGTTTAAGTTAATTCCTCAGTTCATCACACCTTTTTCACACCTTTTCTAATAAAAATCTATGAGCAAACTAAAAGTAATTATCACCGGTGCAACGGGAATGGTTGGAGAAGGAGTGCTTTATGAATGTTTGCAGCACCCTGAGGTTGAAAAGGTTTTGGTGATTACACGCAACCCGTGTGGTTATTCGCACCCCAAGCTGACTGAGATCGTCCACAACAATTTCTTCGACTTTTCATCAATAAACACTGAGTTAATAGGTTACAATGCCTGCTATTTTTGTCTTGGGGTTACATCGGCCGGCAAAAACGAAGCAGATTATACAAAGCTGACTTATACCATGACATTGGGTTTTGCTTCGACACTTGCAGCACTTAACCCCGATATGACTTTCTGTTATATTTCTGGTGCAGGTACCGACAGTTCGGAGAAAGGACGGATCATGTGGACGCGGGTAAAAGGCAAAACCGAAAACGATTTAGTGAATCTTCCTTTTAAACAGGTCTATAACTTCCGTCCGGCAGGTATCGAACCGTTTTTACCTTTAAAACCCTCAATGACCTATTACAAATCCTACAAATATTTGGGTTGGCTTTTTTCAATCATGAAAGTGGTCGCACCTAATTATATCGTCTCCTTAAAGGATATTGCAGCCGCTTTGATCAATGCCTCATTAACAGGCTATTCCAAAAATATTCTCGAAGTCAAGGACATAAATTTGTTGGCAAAGGGCAATCTTCCAAAATGAAGGAAATTTCTTTGATATTTTTCAAAAGATAATTGCAAAAAGTTGTATCTTCGTTCAATTAATAATATAGATTATCAAATGATAACAGAAATTGAATCGACTACGCAACATTACAAGAAACTGATTGAAATTCTTGGGGAGAAGCATATGAAATCAAAGGTTGAAAGTCCCTTTGACTTTATTCAGATTGCCAATCAGGGAGTTAGTGTGGATGTTATAAAAAATTTCAGGGATTATTTTAATATTTCTCCGGAGCTTGTGGCAAATATGTTGAATACCTCAGTTCCAACTATTTATAGATGGACTAGATCCAATAAGGCATTAGGTAGGAATCTTTCAGTTAAACTATTTGAAATTGCGGATTTGTTTCTGTATGGTTCTGAAGTTTTTGGTTCTGAAGAGAATTTCTTTAAATGGTTAAATCTTCCAAACACTGCCTTTGGAGGAATGGAACCAATTGAGTTGATTGAAATTCCAGGTGGTATTTCGAAAGTCGTAGATCTAATTGGAAGAATTGAACATGGTGTCTATAGTTAACCTATGATTGTATATAGAATTACTGGGAAAAAACATGCGGATGACCTTTCGGGAACAGGAGCTGCTATTTATGGTGGTAGATGGAACAAGAAAGGGACACCTGTTCTTTACACCGGAGAAAATAGGGAAATTGCTCTTCTGGAGGCTCTTGTACATATTCCTGCCATGTTGGTACCAGATTTGGCAATATTGACTTTGGAGATTCCGGATCATTCTATTTCTGAAATTGAATTAATGGATCTACCAAAAAATTGGACTTCTTACCCTGCTCCAACAATTTTATCTGAAATAGCTGAAGATTGGGTAAAGTTAGGAATGACAATTGCACTTAAAGTTCCGAGTTGTATAATTAATAACTCGCATATTTTCATCATTAATTGCGGCCATCGTGATTATAATATGGTTAAATTATTGGATAGAAGGGATTTTCATTTTGACACCCGATTGAGAAAATAAATAATTGTAATAATATGCAAAACCAATCAATTATCTGTCAGAGTTGCGGGATGCCACTCGACAAGGACCCAAAGCAGGGTGGGACTAATGCAGATCAAAGCAAAAGTATTCAATACTGTAGTTTCTGCTACCAGGATGGAAAGTTTACTGACGAAGGGATTACTCTTCAGGAAAAGATTGACAAAAACGTCAGGATTGCGGTTGCAAGGCTGAACATTCCCGAAGAGAAAGCCAGACAATTGGCTGAAAGTATTTTACCTTTTCTGGGAAGGTGGAAATAGGAATAGTTTAAATTCAATTAAAAGATTGTAAATTTGTACTTAATAAAATTAAGGGAAATGATTTCTAAGCCAATACAAGTTAAAGCAATCTCGCAATTCATCATTTATGTGAAATATGCTGATGGAACGGAAGGACAAATAGATTTGTCCCATTTAATTACTAAACCCTTATTCAAGAATTGGTTGGAATTGGAATATTTTAATAAGGTTTATATTGATAATGAGACCCTGGCAATTTCATGGGACGAGAATATAGAATTATGTCCTGATAATATGTATTTGAAAATCAGGGGTATTTCGTTTGAACAATGGAAAACTAGTCAGTACTCTTATGCCACAAGTCAGTAGATTTTTTGGAATCATCATTTCAATGTTTTATGATGAGCATAATCCACCTCATTTTCATGCCTCATACGGTGAATTTAATGCCGAAATCGGAATAAATGATTTAAATGTGATCGTAGGCAAGTTACCTTCCAGGGCTTTGGGTCTTGTAATAGAATGGGCCTCAATACATCAGGCTGAACTGCTGGATAATTGGAGGCACATTGAAAATAATGAGCCTATAGAAAAGATATCACCACTTGAATAATACAAAATACAATTTATTTTCGCACTTTTAATTACATTGATATATATACTTTTTAGATAAAGGTTAAAAAGACGATTTTGATGTTTGGTAACAGGTCCTAAAAAAATCAAAAAAAAACCACCCCTCTCAGGTAAAAGCCATTCAGGATGATACTTGAGGGGTGGTTAAAATGATTACGCCAAAAATTTTAAAAAGGTATTTTAGTTAATATCCAATAGCTTTTTTAAATCACTTCCTTTTAATCCCTCAATAAATTCCCAAACTCTGTGTGCATTGATACTGCCCCATTCACGATCGTCAGCGTTGCCTTCAATCAAAATTGTAATCAGTTGGACACTTGTCCGGGGAAGAGATGAATCAAAATAAGCCGGATTGATTTTGTAAAGAGCTGTTGTAGAATCTTCTTCCATGGTACATATACCGGTAAGGGGTCTTTGGGCATTTCCATTTGTATAGGCAGGCATCGTCATCAACTCTGCCGGAATACCTGCAATTTCACTTTTTAAAGCATCGATCACCATTTGTGGGATCGTGCCCTCCTTTAAAGAAGCATTGTAATAAGTCAGCATGCTGTTTGTATATTCCTGATTGGTAATGGGTACCCAAAGCGGACGATCACTGCCAGAAACGACAATCCGGTTTTGATAATAGCCATCATACAAAAATATACCATCGCCAAGATCAAGAAGTTTTTTTGGTCGGTAGAATATTTCTTTGAACTGCTTCATGGCTTGTTTATCCGATATCAGATCAACACTCATGGCGGATTCAAAAGTAGATGCTATATCATTGGTCCTTAATTTGATATAAGATACCTCAGTACAGGCATTGTCAATTTTTCCATTGTTATAGATCAGGTTGCAAAAAGGGACATAAATCTCGGCCTTAACCTTTTCGTTTGGTTTAACGGGGTAAGCAGCATGATCGTAGTTCTCATAGGCAGCCCTGGATTCGGCATTGAGATTTACCCCCAATGGTTTCTGGGCTGCAGGTTGCTGCTGAAGATAGTTAACCAATTTTTGAGTCGTACTGTGGTATTTCTGCAATTCAACCGCAGTCATTTTATAATATTGTTCTCCAAACCATTCCCCGGAAGAGTTTTTATCTGTGTAACTCCATTTACCAGGAACTCCGGCTAAGTCGTTGTTATCCTGCGAAAAGGAATGAAGAACAAAGCCGAAACAGCAAAGTGCATTCAGAATAGGTCTTACAAAATTGACATTCGCATTCTTTTTCATATCTGCTTGATCATTACAATTTAAATTTTCCTGACCATGTTTCCCTTTGGAACAAGGCATCGGTGGGTAAGGCTTTCGTCATATCCAATTTAAAGAAATTCTCTTCCGGTTTTTTACCATCTTTGGGCGCATTGGGCGCACTTGGCTCACCTTCAGTTTTAGGTTTCTTAACCTGGTCTTTACCTGACTTCACATCATCTACAGCTCCCTTGTAGACTGAAAGGCTTTGTTCAACTTTTCCAGACATTGAACAACCCCGTTTTGTTGATGCCTCAAAAGAGACTTTTCCCGTTTGGCCCAGGTAATTCTTCCCAATATCATCTGAAATATCCTGACTTACGCCGAATGATACATCCCCAACTTCAAGTCCTTTTGGGCCTAAACCAAGTTCACCACCAACAGTAAAGGAGGTGCCTTTGGCAGAAACAGTAATACCGGTACCGGCAGTAACTGAATAATCGTTGATCTTGCCTTTTCCATCTGTTGAAACCGTACCACTAAGACTCAGATAAGCAGATCCTTTAACCGCCTTAAAATCCTCTTCTTCAAGTCCAACTGAGACTTTTACGCCTCCACCATATGTAGAAGCCTTTGTAAATGCACTCGTTTTGTAAGTACCTGATATTTCGGGTGAACCCGTAACTGGCAAAGTAAATTTTACTTCTAGATTGGTACGTGCACAGGAAACCCTTCCTTTAACAAACCCAAATTCGCAATCGGTACCATAGGCATCCAATCTTTTGAACAATGGTGATGATTCAGGTATTTCTCCGGTTTCGAAACGAGCTTTGCCACCTTTGTTTTTGGCTATCCGTGCATTCTCGGCAGCCGAAATAGCCGCCTGTTCCGCTTCCCACTGGGTCCATAATGAGCCAACATCGCATTTGCAATCCCAATCATCATAGTATGAAAAAGATGCATACGACAATAAAACAGTACGCAAGCTCCATGTAAGTGCAGAATTAATCGAAGACCGAAGTTCTGCCTCCTTTTGGATCCTGACTTCCGGATCGGAGATCATTGCGATATGTCGGATCACGTCCGAATAATATGCCTCAACTGTAGGTCTGATTTTTTTATTGTAAGCAGGGGTAATCAATGATGTGGATGAATTGAATGCCACTTCTGCAACATTATTGAAAAGTATAAAATACTTCGTGTGGACAGCATGTATCTTCAAGCCATCGGCATGTTGAGCATTAAGTTTTTCTAACTCTGCACGTTCCAGTTTTTCCAGTTCATAAATCCTCTTATTCGCTTTATCAACTATTTCATTGATTAATTGATGCATACGATTATTGACACTATAAAGGTAGCCTTTGTAGAGGTTTGTTTTGCGGCTGAAAACTGCAAAATTGTGTTTTTGAACTATAACATTCATCGGATCGGCATACTGCTCGGGATTAATCTGTAATACGGCCAGGTAAGGATCCACCTGGGCACCCATGGCAACAGTGGACGCAGTTTTCAGGGTGGTCAGATCACGTTCGGCTGACTGCGCCTGTTTTTGCATGTTTGCAACATTGGCCATCAGTTTTTCCATCCCTTCGATCTTTACAATACTTTCATTTATTTTCCCAACATATTTCTCAGGATGCTGTACGGCATCATTCAGATCGAAACCCAGATCAATATTTAATCCCAGCCTGGACGCCATATCCAATTGTTGAGTAGCTGCCAACGCTGAAGAGGCCATCGAAAACTGACCCATCGATTCCATAAAATCTTTCAATGAACTGATGCCATCGGGGGAGGAAATCGCTTTCAAGGATCCGTATTGCGCAATATTTTCAATTTTCGGAGCCGTAAAGCTACCAGCAGGTACCAGATGTTCAATAAAATAGGACATTTTATTCCGTTCACTTTGGTCAAGTAACGAAACAAAGTCGGCAGAAGTTGTAATCGGATCTGAGGCCATTACCTTTATACCTTTTTCATAAACCTGATCCGGAGTTTCTGGCGAAAGTCCTGTAAAGGGATCACTTTTTTCAAGACTTTTTGCAGCTTTAACAGCTTGCATGTATTTTGCCGGCCGATTCAGATCATCATCTTCCATGATAGCCAAAGCCTTGTCTGGCTGATTAATGGCATAAAAATAGGCAGCCAGGCCCAGTGCTGCATCCCATGATTTAGGACTAATCTTTCTCGCCAACAT
>JBAXWR010000150.1:0-17382 GCA_037128295.1 Mariniphaga sp. | reverse complement strand
CATCACAATATTTGTATCTATCACATAATTAAACATTTGAACTTACTTTCAAAAAGTAATGTTTGCCAAAATTATCCCAGGCTTTTTCACGCGCCCGAAGCCAGCTTTCTTCGTTTATATCTATTGATTTCAAATCATCAAGGATTTCCTTTGCTGCAAGACCAAGAATAGCTTTTGTTAAATACTCCTGCAAATACTTCTCCATTGTATCTTTACCGTATTCGTTTACAATGTCTTCTTCAACTTCCACTTTAAATTCCACCATTGAGTTCATAGGTTGATAATTTTTACCAAGCAAATTTAAACAAATAATTCAGTAAAAACAGAAATAAGATCACCTCAGTATTCTGCCATAATTATTGTCGCGAATTTTTCGCCAAATTCTCAAAAACAAGTTGAAACGATAAAATAATCCCATTCAAAAACAAGTCACAAAATTTAAATTTCTCAATTTTTATGATTTATCCCCAAAGATTGAAATATTTATATATTTTTGTCGCTGAATTATAACAGTTTGATACAATGAACAGCAGTGCTTTTTATTTTTGGTTTGGTTATCTTGGCCTTCATACGGAGACTAAACGGTAGAGTATTGCAAAAACAACAATATTAAATCAAAAAAGGGTCTCCAAATTGGAGACCCTTTTTTTATGGTATTCAAATGACAAAATTATGAAATTAGCAGTAGTCGGACTTGGGCTAATCGGTGGATCGATGGCCAAAGATTTACGAAGAACGAAATTTGCCACCGAGATTATCGGGGTTGACAACAACCTTGAAAATGCAAGGGTTGCCCTCGAACTGGGTATCGCCGACAGGATAGAAAATTTAGAAATGGCTGTAAAAGAGGCAGATATAATTATTCTGGCAATTCCTGTGGATCGTATCGTCAAGGTGCTTCCTTCTATTCTGGATCAGATATCGCCTTCAACAACAGTCACTGATGTGGGATCTACAAAGAGGGAGATTGCCCAAACTGTAAAAGACCACCCCCATCGCGGAAATTATATCGCATCACACCCTATGGCAGGAACTGAAAACAGTGGGCCTTGTGCTGCCATCGAACACCTGTTTGAACGGAAAATCTGCATTGTCTGCGATCAGGACCAATGCAGGCCGCAACATCTGGCACTGGTCGAAAAGATGTACCAGTCGCTTGGAATGCCGATTGCCTATATGAGCAGCGATGAACAGGACCACACCACTGCATTTATTTCACATCTTCCACATGCCACTTCCTTTGCCCTGGCCAATGCAGTACTTGCCATTGAGGATCGTAATATCATTTTTGACCTGGCCTCTGGCGGTTTTCAATCGACTGTACGCCTTGCAAAAAGCTCCCCCGAAATGTGGGCTCCTATTTTCTGGCAAAACCGCGATTACATTTCTGAAGCGCTAGAGGTATATATCCACCACCTCGAAGCTTTTAAAGAGAGCCTTAATAATAACGATCATAAACAATTATCAGAATTAATTGTAAGTGCAAATAAAATCCGTGGAGTATTGGAAGGTGAAAATCCTTCTCTTACGAAAAACGAAGAAACAATTATTAAATTTTACACAAAATAAATATCATGGTTACAAAATTAGACATCAATCCAATCAAGCATTGGTTACCGACAATAGACAACCCACTGTTGATCAGTGGTCCCTGTAGTCTCGAATCGGAAGAGCAGACAATGGCTACTGCCCGCGAACTGGCAAAAGACAAACGGGTCTTCGTCTATCGTGGCGGAATCTGGAAACCCCGTACGCGGCCAGGTTCGTTTGAAGGGATGGGAAGTATTGCTTTGGAATGGCTGAAACAGGTCAAACAGGAAACTGGCTTATTGGTAGGAACCGAAGTTGCCAACGCGCAACATGTTGAGGAATGTTTGAAAGCTGGTGTCGATGTCCTTTGGATCGGTGCCCGCTCGACTGCTTCACCATTTGTTGTTCAGGAGATTGCAGATGTTCTGAAAGGTACCGATCAGGTGATCATGGTAAAGAATCCTGTAAATCCAGATGTTCAGTTGTGGATGGGTGCCCTTGAAAGGCTAAGTCAGGCAGGATTAAAGAACCTCGTTGCTATACATCGCGGGTTCACCCCTTTCAGTGAAACCAAGTACCGCAACTACCCCAACTGGAAAACTGTGATCGAACTCAGACAGTTAATGCCCAATCTACCAATTATTTGCGACCCAAGCCACATTTCTGGCAAACGGGAATTCCTATTCGAGATTTCCCAAAAAGCTTTTGACATTGGCCTTGATGGACTGATGTTGGAATCCCATATCGATCCATCGTGTGCGTTAAGTGATAAAGAACAGCAGGTTACACCAGCCGAACTGGCCAAAATTCTAGACAAGCTTGTAATCAAATATACAAGTTCGAATGACCCGCTTTTCGAAAATATGCTCGATACGCTCCGCTCCAGGATTGATGGGATTGACCACGAAATCATTGAAATACTTGCTTCAAGGATGGAGATCGTGAAGCAGATTGCCAACTATAAAAAACAAAACAAAGTAACTGCCCTTCAGATCAACCGCTGGACCCAGATTATGGAGGACCGCCTTAACATTGCCCATAAGCTCAATCTCGACGAAACCTTTATTAAGATCATCTTCCAGTTGATCCACGAAGATTCAGTCCGTCAGCAGACCGAAATTATGGATGCAGAATAAAACATAAATAGCCCCGGCTCAAGCCGGGGCTATTTATGTTTTTGGTAATTCCTTTGACAATGCAATCTCAAAATTATCAATACGACAAAATCACTTTGTTTTATTGTTCAAACCACATCTCCCGATATTTCCTAATTTGTGATAAATTAGGAAATATTAGGAGATAATTAGCTGATTTTTTGATTCTAGGATTTTAATATTATAATCCTATTCAGATTTGATATCCAACCATTAACATCAAAAAGGGAAACCTTTAATAAATGTAACGTTAATTAACATAGGTTGTCGAATCAATTTCAATCACATAAAATAAAAACTATAAAAAAATACTGTCTCTATATCTTTACAATCATACTCATTGTTTCATGTAAAAAACTCGACCTCTCTAAACCAATAGTTACTTGTAGTGGCTCAAAACAATCTTTTAAGTATAACAAAGCAGCTAAACTCAAGGAAATTCTTGATAAGTACACCAAACATGGAATACCTGGGGTAAGTATGGTAGTAAAAACTACAACCCAAGAATGGGCAGGGGCTTCACGTTTTGCAAAAATAGAGGACCAAACCTCAATGGAAATCTGCAATTTGCAATTTGCTCAAAGTATTGTTAAATCATATGCAGTTGTAATAGTGATGATGCTCTATGAAAATGGAAAGATAAATCTGGATAATCCTATAAAAAATTACCTTCTGACTGCAATTCCCAATCATATCACAATAGAGATAAAATAATTGTAAAGATGCTTTTAAATCATACATCAGGAATTTTTGATTATGCTTACGATTATTCATATTCCGCTAATTTACTAAGCAATCAGGATAAAATAATTACTTACTTGGAGTTGCTTTGCTATGCCTATGATAAAAAATCAGAGTTTGAACACTGCAGCAAGTATACAGGACGCAAAATAACAATTGGGGTTATGGTCATGGAGGAAGTGGTATTGGAGCTGTTGCAATTCTTTTTTATTTCCCCGAAGATAAATATTTGTAGTCTTGATAGAGAAGCAACAACATAACTGTCCTCGATCAAAGGTTCGGAAACGTGCAAAGCGCCTTTCGGACGGAATTGTCAACTCTCTTATAAGTCTGTAGCACCATCTTGAACATTATTTTGAGGACCTTAATATGTGGTTTGGGTAACGGAATGAATTCCGTTGTTACAATATTGCACATTCCTTTCGGCACTTGGTGCCAGAATAATGATTGTGCAAAATAGATTGGTTAGTATAAAATTAAGTAGGATGAACTTCCTTTGGGATCTAATCCAAAAATTTTAGCTATTTCCAATTTTGATGAAAATCATCAAAATTTTCAAAAACTATCAATTCCATTATATTCAAAATACCCCCCCCCTTGTAATATTATTGCAATATTGTTGAATGCAGTAGCGTTACAATAGGGGGTATATGTTGATTAATTGTTAATATTATTGATATATTGCAAATAATATAGGGGGTGTAGTCCATAATAAATATTTTAAGTGTAGATTTAGCCGATACAATTCTGGAGTAATTATTAATACTTAAAAAGATGATATCGGAAACACTTATTTCAGCAGGGGATATGGGCTTGTTTACCAATTATCCTTCAAAAAGCGGCATGTTTGATGAGGTACTCTCTTCAAAAGGGCCGGTACAAAACTATTACAAACAGTTGGTTTCGAGTTTTGAGACCATTTCATCTTCTGAATATCAGACCATGAACGAGGCAGCCAAGAGGTCCTTTTTATACCAGGGGATCACCTTTGCCACCTACAACCAGAATTCAAAAGGTGTTGAAAGGATTTTCCCTTTCGATCTTTTCCCGCGCATCATCCATCAGGCGGAATGGAACACAATCGAAAAAGGTCTGCTTCAACGCACAAGGGCACTGAACATTTTCCTGCACGATTTATACCACGACAGGAAGATTTTGAAGGATGGCCTGATTCCGAAGGAACTTGTATTTTCATCGGAGAACATGCTCAAGGAGATGAACGGCTTTACCCCTCCGGGATCAACCTACTGCCATATCTCGGGAACCGACCTTATCCGTCATTCAGACGGAAACTATTATGTCCTTGAAGATAATGTGCGTTGCCCTTCCGGTGTAAGCTACGTCCTGGCCAATCGCGAGGCAATGAAAAAGACGCTGTCACATGTATTTAAGCAATTTAATGTCTCACAGGTAATTGACTACCCCTCGGCACTGCTGGCCATGTTACATTCGGTAAGGCCGCATGGTGTTGATGAGCCTGTTTGTGTCGTACTTACTCCAGGAATGTACAACTCGGCTTATTACGAACATTCGATCCTTGCACAAAAAATGGGAATCGAACTGGTCGAAGGGCGGGACCTTTTTTGTGAACAGGACTTTGTCTATATGAATACCATTTATGGTCCCGAAAAGGTGGATGTTATTTACCGTCGGATTGATGATGCGTTTCTTGATCCATTGACGTTCAATCCCGATTCAGCACTTGGTGTCCCAGGATTAATGAGTGCTTACCGAAAGGGAAATGTTACCCTTGTCAATGCACCGGGAACAGGCGTTTCGGATGACAAAGCCGTTTATGTCTATGTCCCCGATATGATCAAATATTATCTTGGCGAAGAGCCTATTTTAAATAACGTTCATACCTATCGTTGCGATGTAAAATCCGACCTTGGCTATGTGATGGAACATATGGACGAATTGGTGGTCAAGCCTGTTGACCAGTCGGGTGGCTATGGGATTTTTATCGGTGCAGGTCGAACCAAAGAGGACATTGCGTTGCAGAGGGAAATCATCAAAAGCAATCCCCGTGGTTACATTGCCCAGCCCATTATGAACCTTTCGGTCCACTCTACCTATATCGAAAGCAAAGAGAAATTCGAGCCGCGGCACATTGATCTTCGGACGTTTACTTTGATCGGAAAGGATTTTGAGTATGTTCTGAAGGGTGGGTTATCGCGTGTTGCGCTCAAGGAAGGAAGCCTGATCGTCAACTCTTCGCAGGGAGGTGGTTCAAAAGATACATGGATCGTATCTTAACTATTTATACTACAATCACTTCACTAAATATTATCAGTCATGTTATCAAGAGTTGCCGAAAATTTGTTTTGGATGGGCAGGTACCTCGAAAGGACAGAACATTTGGCCCGGTACATCAATGTGGCCTATTTCTCGTCGTTGGACCGGTCGCACCCGCGCCAGCATGAGCTGACCATCCTCTCTATCACCGATATGATCGGTTTGCCAAAGCCCGATGCCGGGAACGAACTCAACGAAGAGGAGATATTAGTTTCTGCTGCCCTGGACGATACGAATCCGGTATCGATACTTTCGGCACTGTATTCGGCACGCGAAAATGCCCGGAGTGTCCGCGAAAGCATCTCCTCCGAATTATGGGAAGCAATCAACAATTTTTACCTTTTTGTATCCGAATATCCGGTCGATATTTACAAAACGCGTGGACTTTCCGATTTTACCAACCATGTGGTCCAGCATTGTTCCAATGTGCGCGGAAGGATTCAGCAAACGCTCCTTCACGATGTTGGCTGGCTGTTTATCCAGCTTGGGATTCAGTTGGAGAGCACTTCCCAAATTGTCAGGATCATGATCAGCAAGCTGAACGATATGAACGAAATCAACAAGCTGGGACTGAGCCGGACACTTGAGGAACAACAATGGGATGTGCTACTGGATTGTCTCGAAGCTAAAGACATGTGTAAAAAGTATTATTCACACATTCCAAACCGCGAAAACACGATCGAATTCCTCCTTTTCTGTCCCGATTTTCCGCGTTCGGTAAAAAGCTTGTTTAGATCGATATTAAATTGCCTGAAAAAAATTGATCGTAAAAATACTAAAGGCAACAAAACCATCGACTTTAGGGTCGCAAAAATTGTAGCGAAGTATCAATATCTCGAAGTTGAGGAAATAGATGACAATTTACCCGATTTTCTTGAAGAGCTGTTGTCGAAAATTTACTTAATTAGCGATTTAATTGTTGACGAATTTTTTAAATAGCAAATGCCGATTTATCAGATCACCTATAGCACTGAAAATACATACTCCCCGGATGTCCATGAAGTTCTGCTTGAATTTTTAGTGCTCCCCGAATCTGGTAATGGTCAGTCCATTCTTGAAAGTCAGATAACGACAGAACCGATGTTAAAACCCTATTTGGGGGACAACATTTTTGGTTTTCAATTTTTGCGCTACCGGATGAAAGGGAAAGTCACAGGCTTTCAGTTTTCGGTTAAAATTCTGGTCAGCAAGGAAGTTGTCAATCCGTATGGATTTATTTCGCTGCCATTGTCTGAGGAGAGGGAAATCCTCTATTCCAACAGCTTTGCAATTGACAATTATCCATTTCTGGATATTTCACCATTCACGTCCTTGCCTTATGGGTATGAAATACCGGTAATTGGGGAATCGGAAGGTGCTTTCGATTTTATCAACCGTATCAATGGTTATATCCATGATTTTCTGAAATATGACCAGGATATCAAAGATCCGTCACGAAAACTGGCCCGGACCCTGGCTGAAAAATGTGGAGTGTGTCAGGATTTTGCCCATCTGATGCTAGCCATCCTTAGGCACAACAACATCCCTTCTCGTTACGTGAGCGGCTATCTCGATCAGGGAGAAAATACAATTGGTGCCGGTGCGGTCCATGCCTGGATACAGGCTCTGATTCCCGGTATCGGGTGGCTGGGCTTCGACCCGACGAACAACCTCCTTGAGGACCACCATTACATCAAAATTGCCCATGGGGTTGACATCAGCAGTTGTACTGCGATAAAAGGTGTCGTAAAGGGCTATGGGTCAAATCAAACAAACTACCATGTGTTGGTGGAAGAACAAAATAAAGAGAGCAATCAATGACATATTGTATTGGGATTAAATTAAAGGCGGGTCTTGTGGCCCTGAGCGATACACGGATCACTTCGGGAAATGAAACCACAACATCCGGAAAATTCAAGATTTACCAAAAAGGGGACCAGCATATTTTTCTATTGACTTCGGGCCTCCGTTCCTTGCGCGACAAAGCGCTAACCTATTTTTCAGAAGTGCTCAGCGTTAAGCTCGACGATTTTGAAAAACTGTACCAGGCAGTAAATGCCCTGGGCGATCAGATCAAACGTGTGGCGCGCGAAGACAAAGAGATGCTTGCCGAAAGTGGCCTTGGGTTCAACATCAACGTGATCGTAGGTGGCAGGCTAGCCGGCGACAAGGACCACAAGCTTTATCTGCTCTATCCGCAGGGAAACTGGATCGAAATCGGCAAAGCGACTCCGTTTACGATTATCGGAAATTCGGGATACGGCACCCCCGTTTTAAAGCGGACGATCAATTATGATTCGAGCATCCGTTTTGCGCTCAAGACCAGCTTCCTCTCCTTCGATTCCACGCGGGTTTCATCGAACGATGTAGGTTTCCCCATCGATGTCATCATCTTTCCAAAAGATGGCAAAGAGATCAAGATCAAAAGGTTTGAAGAGCAGGACCTCCATACAATTTCTGAACTCTGGCGCGAAAAGCTCACCAAGGCCGTCAGCGAAGTCCCCGACGACTGGATGAATTGTATCCTTGATGATATTACGTGATCGCCTGTTAGGAGGTTAAAAGTCAATCAAAAAAATAGTTCAAAAAAGTAATCCGAATAGGGTTACTTTTTTTTTGTCCATTTTAAAAAGTGTAACGGTTGGAATTTTGTGAGATCGAAAAACAAATCATGCTTTAAAGCATGAACATCTGAAAAGTTTTAGGAATCCAATATCAAATACCAGAAAAAATAAATATATATATATATCTTGCCTTATAATAATTAATGAAATTTATGATTAATTTTACAAAAATATATGTGGTGACAGTCAGACCTGCAATGACGCATAGCAATGTGCTAAGGATGTTTTGTCAGGGGTATATTCGATTAGCGTTCATTAGAGAAAACTGAAGCATGAAGATAATTAACAAATAAATTAACATTTCATTAATACTAATATTAAAAAATGAAAACAACTTCAACTATTATTTTAGTTTTCTTGAGTATTTTTGCTGTAATAGCTCAACCACAAATGGAAAAACCTCAAAATCCAAGTCAACAACTTGGCTACAAAGTTAATAATTCAGTAACAAAGGCACAAATTGTGAATATTCCTGATGCTAATTTTAAGATGGCACTTATACAACAGGGAGTTGATAAAAATAAAGATGGACAAATACAGAATATTGAGGCAGAACTTGTTGACACATTATTATTGGGGTCTAAATCAATTGCAAGTTTAATAGGCATCGAGGCCTTTATAAATTTAAAAGTATTAAATTGCTACTCCAACCAGCTTACCACTTTAGATATTAGCAAGAATGTTGCCTTGAAAGTATTTCATTGCTTTTCCAACCAACTTACAACCCTAGATATTAGCAAGAATTCTGCTTTGAAAAAATTATCTTGCGGCTCCAACAAACTCGCTACTTTAGATCTTAGTAAGAATACCGCATTGATAGAGCTAGATTGCAACTTCAACCATCTCGTAACTTTAAATGTTAGCAAAAATACTGCATTGACAGGTTTTACTTGCTACGAAAACTCTCTCACAACTTTAGATGTCAGCAGCAATACTGCATTAACACTTTTAGATTGCCACGCAAACCTTATCACAATTTTAGATGTTAGCAAGAATACTGCATTGAAAGGTTTATATTGTTACTCTAACCAACTCACAACTTTAGATGTTAGTAAGAATATTGTATTGACAACATTAAGTTGCGCGTCCAACCTACTCACAACTTTAGATATTAGCAAGAATACTGCATTGATAGGTTTTAATTGCTACAAAAACTCATTCACAACTTTAGATGTTAGCAAAAATACTGCATTGGAAAATTTTAATTGCTTCTCCAATCTACTCACTACTTTAGATGTTAGTAAGAATACTGCATTGTCAGATTTTAGTTGTAAATTCAACCCTAACTTGACAAAAGTATGTGTTAACACAATACAACTTGGCTTAACAAATTCAGCACCTTTTAATTGGAAAAAAGACGACACATCTAAATGGAGTACTGAATGTATGATTCAAGCAGTCGGTAAACCTAAAACGTTTACTGATTTGAGAGATGGAAAAACATACAAAACGGTAAAAATTGGTACGCAAACATGGATGGCCGAAAATCTTGCCTACAAAGCAATTAATGGATGTTGGGCTTACAATAATGATGAAAACAACATATCAAAATATGGGTTACTATATAACAATGAAACGGCAATAATTGCTTGCCCAAGTGGTTGGCATTTGCCAAGTGAAAAAGAACTTGAAATTTTAATAAATTATTTGGGAGGGGCAGATGTTGCATGCAGTAAACTTAATGATGCAGGTTTTTCAACTCTTCTAGGGGGTCATCGTAGCGCAGATGGGAAATTTTATGATGTAGAGAATTCTGGTGATTGGTGGGCAGGTGGCTGGAGATGGTTTATGACAAAAAGGAGTGATGCTATTTTTAAAAGCGCTCCATTTGCTGGTTATGGGTATTCGGTTCGATGCGTAAAGGACTAATTAATCGGTTTATATTAGATTGTCAACAATAAAAAGAGAAAGAAACGCTTCTTGTAGAAAGTGGTATTAACGGGCATTTGCGTATAAAGAACGAAACGGCTTTTGAAACGGCAACAAACACATACAACCAAACACCTAACGCATAATCGAGAGGCTCTTCGATAGGCTTTTGCCTATCGAAGAGCCTCTCACACCAGTGTAAGTACGGGTCTCTTATACAGCGGTTCATTATGAGTGACGCAATCCAAAATTTCAAAGGTTTTCCTTTTGAGATTATCAATAACATCTAAATAACTGTAGATTATATGGTTAGCACTTTTTTATGTGGATGATCTGCCTCTTGTAATTGTAATTGGTAATCAAACAACTATTAATCTATTAGTTAGCAGATTCAATGTGTTTGATGTGGCAATCCTATAATTTGAAGCATGGTCCTAATCATTGTTTCTGGGATAGTGCTTCTTAGTTTGGGATTGCTTTGGAGTGCAAATTAATATCTTTCAATTTTGGATTTTGCAGCACTCCGCGCAATGACAGGTCTTGAGGGTGAAAGTGCTGTAATATTGTTTGGGTTCTTCATGCAACTTTTAAAACTTTGTGGCGCAATCCAAAATTTCGATTATTCCGTTCTCAAGTTTCCATTGTCCGTCCTTCGGTTTCCCTACGTCCGATTCTTTGTCCATCCTCTGGCCTTTGCTTTGCGGCGCATGGCCCGTTCACTCTTCCAACAACTTTCTGATTGCGCCACTGGTATATGGGTTAACCATCACATCTACAATACTATAACTCCAACGGAGTATTGTAAAGTGTAAAGAATTTATTTTGATTTCCAAAATAGATCCATTTTTGGAAGCGATTCACCATCTTTCGCCGGTCCCATCCCCGATAGGGGATAAACTTGAATAACCCTGGGTAAGCGGTCCCGAACTAAAGCCCTGTCAATGCACAAAAGTACCTGGTGACCGCGCCACCCAGGGTAACGACACAGCTAGCAAACCGTCCGCGATCGAAGATTCGGAAAAATGCAAATCTCCCTTCGGACGGGGATGAAAAACGTTTTAAAAATCGTGGCGCTAACCCAAATATTATTTTTTGGGTTAGTGCTTATAAGTTTGGAATTGCTTTTCCGATGGATCCCCGAAAAAACGGGGCAGGCAGGAACAATTTGTCCTACAGGCATTTAATCGCTAATTTTGTTTCATTCCGCACTCCACGCAATGACAGATCACAATTTATAACCTCCTTATTTTCCCGCATAAAACGATAATCGACAAGGTGGCTACAGGGCCAAGCAAGCCTCCAATTACCAGTACCGGCGAATAGGAGAAATGATCGACGATCCAACCGATCAACATGGTAAAAGTAATGGCACCTAATCCTGCACCAGTCTGCGCCATACCTGTTACCCTGCCTACCTCGTTGATCGAAAAATAATCGCTGGCCAATGTTTGCACGTTATTGACCCAAAACTGGAAACCGAAAAGGACAAGGCTCATCAAGAGCAGTGCCTGCATAGCGGTAGGCGCATAGATCGCCCCAATGCCCATTACCATTAAAAAGGTTGGGAGGACAATCGCAATTTTGCGGGAGAAGTTGACCGATTTGCCTTTTCCGATCAGGTAACCGGAGAGCCAACCACCTGTCAGACTGCCTATGCCGGAAGCAAGGAACGGCAACCAGGCAAAGGTGCCAATGTCTTTGATGCTATATCCCCGAACATCGTAGAGGTAGGATGGCAACCAGATCAGGTAGAGCCACCAGATCGGATCGCCGAAAAAACGTGCCAGAATGATTCCCCAGACATGTCTTAATTTAAGCAGCTCTTTCCAGGTTTTTCTCGGGGTATTATCTTTGTTGATAGGAACATCAAGGATGTCGCTTTCAATAAATTCCTTCTCTTTTTTTGTTAACCAGGGGTGTTCCGAAGGTTTACGATAGATCAAAAGCCAAAGAACCAACCAGATAAACCCTAAGGCTCCGGTCGCTATAAAAGCTGTTTTCCAACCAAAGCTAAGTTGCAACCAGACAATCAGAGGTGGAGCGACCACCGATCCCAAAGCAGCACCTGAATTGACAATGCTCAAACCAAAAGCCCTTTGTTTGGAGGGAAACCATTCGGCAATGGATTTAATCGAACCTGGCCAGTTACCTGCTTCACCAATACCCAAGGCAAAACGGAAAAACGCAAATCCACTGAACCCGCGTGCCACAGAATGCATCATCGCAGATATGGACCAGACCACAATGGCAACCGAAAATACCTTACGTGTTCCGAATTTATCGTATATCCCACCAAAAACCGATTGAAAAATTGAATAGGATATTAAAAACCAGGTTGTTATAGCCGCATATTCGACGTTGGTCAAATTGAGGTCAACCTTGATAACCGGTGCAAGAATCGAAATGGTCAACCTGTCAATGTAACAAATTACCGTTGCTAAAAAGAGTAGCACAGCAATGTACCATCTTAATCCGCTGATTTGTATCGTTTTCATCTGTTCCGTCTTAAACCTGAAAGTTTGGGTCGTTTATCGCAAGGTCGTACCTTCGGCTTTTTTCCGATAAAGCGGCCATGATCCAGAAGTAGCAACTCTTTACTCCGGGCATCCCAACCGTTGGGTGGTAACCTTCAGGTACGATTACAAAATCGCCCGATGAGACAGGATAAACTTCTTCAATTTCACCAGGGATCCGCGAAGCAAGATGAAGGGCAAATTTTGGTTTGGGGATATCAAAATAACAATAGATCTCTTCGAGATCGTTTGAATGTTGATGCGGTGGCCAACTGGTCCATTGTCCGGGAATCCCTTCAGTAATTCCGCATATTAACCTCGATCCCGGGTCTTCCTGTGCAATTGTCATGAAAACCTCACGTTGGTAAGGTGGTTTTCCATGAACCTGATGGATATTCCCGAGCGGCAAGGTCAAGTCGTACTTCCTTACAAAAAACGCACCTTTCCCTTCAAATGGAGTTCCGCCAAAATACAGGATTAAATTGCTTTGCGCCACGACAATCACTTGCTGTTTCGCCGGAAGGTAAAATGAATCCCGTTCCAAAATCGAGTATTCACCACCTCCGAAGAGAAGTTGGGCTTCCCCCGAAATGACAACGCCGTTCAACTCAAGGTTTTCGTCCAATAGAATGTATTGCTCACCTTTCTCAAGGTTTAACCTAAAACCCCATGTTGTAGTACAATCTGAATTATCTGGGGATACTACTACGTGAAATCCCTGTGATTCAGGGCTTTGGTATTTCCAGTTCAATTGTTTCTTTTCCATTACTGTTCAAATTATAAATAGCTTAAATACAAGCTGTTATGCCTCCATCGACATAGATGATCTGGCCATTCAGGAAAGAACTTGCAGCCGAGGAGAGATAAATCAGTGTTCCGATCAGTTCTTCAGGATTTCCCCAGCGGTGTGCAGGGGTGCGGTTGCACAACCAGGTGTCAAATTCCTGATTTTCCCAAAGGGCTTTGGTCATTTCCGTTTTGAAATAGCCCGGACCAATCGCGTTGACCTGAATGTTGTGTTTTGCCCATTCGGTTGCCATGCCTCGTGTCAGCATTTTTAAGCCACCTTTTGCGGTAGCGTACGGGGTTATGGATGGACGTGCCAGTTCACTTTGCAGCGAGCAGATATTGATAATTTTTCCGCACCGCCGGGTAATCATCCCTTTGATCACTTGTTGGCTTACAATAAACGCACCTGTAAGATTGGTGTTGATCACCTTGTTCCAATCTTCCAGTTTGAATTGCTCCAACGGCTCACGATGTTGGATACCGGCATTGTTTACCAATACATCAATCGGACCCGAATCCTTTTCCAATTCAGCAATCCGGAGTTCCACCTCGCTGGCATTTGTAATATCAAAAGCAACACCCAAAGTTTTAAAGCCGCGTTCAAGAAACGATGCAACTGCCTGATCGACATTCTTCTGTGTTCTTCCGTTTAAAATCACAAACGCACCCGCTTTGGCCAGACCTTCAGCAAGAACATTCCCAATTCCACTTGTTGACCCTGTAATCAGTATCCGTTTCCCTTCAATATTAAAAAGCATATTATGAAGTGTAAAATCCTTATATTTATTTACTTACCTTAGCAGCAAACATCTCTTCATAATGTGGCATTGGCTCAAAAATTCCGCCACCGGTTTGATAGAACTCATCGTTCAGTTCATAAACTCCCTTGTTTGCTTTCACCCAGGCACCATCCATTCGGGGATGGTAACCCATCATCGTGTTCCAGTTTTTGTAGTTCTGATGTCCGTTGCTCTCGATCAAACCAAGGCTACCTAGTCCGGGAAAAGAGTTCAGCCGGGCAGCTACATTTTTGTTCCAATCCACCAATATCGGGTTCACTGTGAGGTCAGCGCAAAAACAAGGTATATTCCGTTCAAATGCGGCCTGGGCAATTTTCATCGTCATGCTTAAGGTCTTGGCAATGGCTTTTAGAGCAATGGCCTAGTAACCCATTGCAATTCTTTTAATTGCATCTTCATCAGTATGAGCGCTTTCATCGGCAGCGAGACGGACCGGAATATCCGTCACATCGATCTCCAGTTCTTCGGCAAATGGTTCCTCAATTA
Source organism: Mariniphaga sp. (assembly GCA_037128295.1). GTDB lineage: Bacteria > Bacteroidota > Bacteroidia > Bacteroidales > Prolixibacteraceae > JAAFHB01. Next base: position 2,602 of record JBAXWR010000150.1, on the reverse strand, counting down.
TTGCAATCTGGTCGAAAGCCCCGATTTTACGGGCATGATCGAGCAATTTCAATAAGGTTTCCTTCTTTTCGTACCGTCCATTGGCATCGAAATAATAGGGGAGCTTCCCATCTTTGGTATGTGGAGTCCTAACATTTCCAATTGCCTGATGAATAGCAATTAAACGTGCTTTGTCCTTTTCGAGCATCTCCTCTTGCGTGCCGGGCTGTCCTATTTTAATTTTCATAAAAAAATAGCCTTGCTCAACTGCGCCCTGAATTTCGCTGATCGGAATGTTGTAAGCCATCAGGGGAATTGCCGCTGCCTGTTTGTGGTGATTGGAAAGTGCAGGTCGATAAGCTTTTGGGATCATCTGATCAAAAGTAGAAAATCCATTCTCTTTGGCATAAAGCAACCAGGCCGCATTATCAGTTCCAACCAGGGCATTTAAAGCAAATGTCTTGCGAAGTTTCGGATTAGAGGTAATTTTCTGGCCATAAGCATAAACTTCTGGCAGGAGATTGTCCAACAGATCTATTGGTGTCTGGAAACTCTGGCCTTTCATCATCTGCAGTGCCCTTTCAGTCAATGCAAACATCAAGGCATTTCCGCCACTTTCAGAATGGGCTGCAAACACCTGTGCATCAGACCATAGAACATTTTGGGTGCAAAGCCCGATCTGATGGTTTCCTGACGTGCTTTTCAGGTAATTCACAGTTTGCCAGATCTCGGTCATGTACCCACCCTTAAAACCAAACGGCCTGATGAGCGGCTCACGCTCGAAATTGGAATTGACTTCGGCGATGGTTATTGGCTTTGGATTATCTGATGCCGATGATGCGCCAAGTACCGGAAGTCCAGCAACTACAGTAGCACCGGCGATACCGGTTGTTTTGAGGAATTCTCTTCTATTGAACATTGAAAATTAATTTAGAGTTTTGTTAGAAATTGTATTTTAAACTAATTCAGGACAAATGTAAACAGATGTTTATAATTAGATTAGGTTAGGTATAAAAATTATAAACCCGATTCAATTAACTTTTTTTTAAACCATCCTAAATCACCTTTCATATAGGTTAAAATCTGATCAAGTTCCATTTTGGGATTGGTTTTACCGGATTCTGCACCTCCAAGATCATACTCAAAGTGAAGGGTAAAGGGTCCATTTATTTTTAATCTTTTGTATTCATTCAGAAAAGCATCAAAATCGACCATACCTTCACCTAACGGAACATTCATTATTTCCCATTTACTATTCTCTTTCTTCCAGTAAAAATCCTTTATCGGAGTTGAATCAATCCAGGGAGCGAGTAATTCCATTCCTATTGGCCAGGAAACTCCTCCTTCTGCAACAGCATGACGGATATCATACTGGACACCAATGAATTTTGGATCGAAATCCTTCAGTAGCCAGTATAAATCCCAAACAGGACCACCGATGTTAGTTCCGGAATGATTCTGATAGACACCCTTGATTCCAGTTTTCCTGTTTAATTTTTCAAGTTTATCAATGTTCCTTTTATGGGCATCAAGATTTGCAATAATATTCAGCTCCTTATCATATTTCAGGTATCCCATTCTATAATATTTGACACCTAAATTGGCAGCAGTTGCGAGAATATTTTCACTTATTGGATCTTCTGCATCTGTGATTCCAGTTACCATCATTGGAACACTTATTCCTGATTTTTGAATTGCTTTTATCGCTTTTGGAAGATCAACCTTTACATTCTCAGGTAGAACCTGACCGCCACTTCTTACAGACAGTTCTGCACCATCAAATCCAGCCTTGGCCAATGTTTCACCTACTTTATCGTAATCCAAAAATTGAAGGCATTTTGTGAATACACAAATTGGTGCAGCCAACGGCTTAGAGTTATTTGATCCGGCAAATAATGCCGGGGTTAAAACAACCCCGGCAGCAGTTGCCGAAGTTGTTTTTAAAAAATCACGCCTATTACGGTTCATCAGTTAACTATTTTGTTTTCAAAGGCTCCATGGTTTCCTATACTCATAACTAAGAAGCCCATTTGCCTTGGGACTATTTTTGAATACTTCTTTTGCAGGATCCCATTCAAGTCGTTGCTTTGTTGCAATGGCTATGTTTGCAAGATGGGCAAATGAGGTTGAGCGATGTCCATCTTCAAGAGTACAAAAAGGTTTTTGCCGTGTTTTGATACAATCAAGAAAATTGCGAATCAGGCCCGAGGTGCTATCAGAGGAACTTCCATCGGATAAATATGGATCCGGATTATCGAATTCTTCTGATTTAATGGGTTTATCCCAATTTTGGAACTGCCCTTTTGTAGCTGGAATTATTCTATATCCCCGTTCGCTGGCATACAAGTTACCTTTTGTACCCCGTATTTCAATTTCCCCATATGGAAATATATCGCCGCTACTTCCTTCATAAATGCCAAATGAAATAATCTTCCCTGAAGCAAATTCAAAAGTTACCTGCATAGTATCAGGTATATCTCCATCATGATCGAGGATGAATTTACTGCCATGAGCGGTTATTGCAACAGGTGCAACTTCACCCATCATCCAGCGGATAACATCCATATAATGAACCCCCCAATTACCCATCTGGCTCGAATAATCACCCCACCATCTGAACTTG
>JBAXWR010000015.1:0-54499 GCA_037128295.1 Mariniphaga sp. | reverse complement strand
GCCCGTCTTTTTATCACGACTAACAACATCCGGTTCACCGCCAGTTCTTTCCATCTCACTGAGCGACCACAACTTTTCGGGATGTGCTTCCAGCTTTGCCTGAATTTTGGCCCATTCAAGACCTTTGTGTCGGTTACTATTCTTCTCAAAACGGGCTTTTAATACTTTGATTAATCCGGCACCTTTTTCTGGTGAAAGTTCATTCGTATCTTTCATTTATATAATGTGTTATCTGATTTATATCTATTATCTCCCGCTTGTCGGTTGATGAACTAAAAGTACAAATTTAAATGCAATTCAATCAGCTTTCCTGACAGCTAAAAAAACCTGACATTCAACAGGAAGTACCAGAAAAGTTTCTCCTATATTCGCAACTTTAAAATATTTTAAAAATGAAGAATATTGTATTGACCATCGGTTTATTTACCGTGCTGATTTTGAGCGGTCAAGCCCAGAATGTAAGTAAAGGCAAAATGATTACGGAAGTGAAAGGCAAAGGTTTTTACATCGAGTCGATCCTTAAAGATGTGACTGCCGTTGAAGATAAACAGACTGAAAAAGAGCCTTATAAGCGTTTTGTGATGGATCAGTCTGGCATGGACTTGCCAAATAAAATGGAGTTGTACAAAACAGCCTGGAGCAATAAGACCCAATCACAAGGAAATGCCGGAACTTGCTGGAGCTTTTCCACAACCTCTTTCTATGAGTCGGAAGTGCTGCGCCTTCAAAACAAGAAAGTTGAAATCTCCGAAATTTACTTTGCTTATTGCGAATACATCGAGAAAGCCCGCCGGTTTATCGACAAGAGGGGGAATTCAGCTTTTTCGGAAGGATCGGAAGGCAATGCTGTGGCACGTATCTTAAAAATGTATGGGGCCGTGCCTGATGCAGCCTTCACCGGATTGATTGACGGACGGAAATTTCACAGTCATGCAAAAATGGTGGAGGAGATGTCCTCTTTCCTGAACTCGATGAAAACCTCCAATGGCTGGAATCTCGAATATGGATTGGAAACCATCAAATCGATTATGAACCATTACATTGGCGTTCCACCAACCGAATTTGTGGTTGAAGGCAAAACTTTTACCCCTCAGACTTATCTGAAAGATTACCTGAAAATCAACCCTGACGATTATGTGGAGATCCTTTCCTACAAGCAGGAGCCTTACTGGCAACAGGTCGAATACAAGGTGACTGACAACTGGTGGCACAACAAAGATTACTACAACGTACCGCTCGATGATTTTATGGCTGCAGTTAAAAATGCGATCAAAAGCGGTTATACCATGAGCATTGGAGGCGATGTTTCCGAGTCGGGTTTCAGTCGCGAAACAAACTGTGCCATTGTTCCCGATTACGATATTCCCTCAGCTTATATCAACGAAGATGCCCGTCAGTTTAGGTTTTCAAATGGAACCACCACCGATGACCATGGAATGCAACTGATTGGTTATCTTGAAAATTACAAAGGTTCGGGCAAAGATTGGTTCCTGATCAAGGACTCAAGTTCCGGCTCAAGAAATGTTGGAGCCGAAAATCCAAACTTTGGATATTACTTTTTTCACGAAGATTACATCAAATTGAAAATGATGGGCTTTACGGTTCACAAAGATGCTGTAAAAGATTTATTAAAGAAGTTTAAATAGTATTTTTGCAACTGGGGACAAATCCTGTTTCAATATATTCAAGCTAATTATTCAATTTAAAAACAAAAAACCATGAACACAAAAAAAAGCTTCTGCCTTGTTGTCGTACTGTTTATTGTAGTGTCTGCCTTTGCGGGGAACAATAAAAACAGTTATTCGGGAGTCTGGAAACTGAACAAAGAAAAGACCCCTCCCACAAACAGCCGTCTTTTCCTTTCGCAGATCAGCTTCTCTTTGAAGGGTGATAGTTTGTTTACGGTCAGGACTTATGAAAATGATAATGGTGAGACCTATCCCTTCGATGAAAAACTGACGATGGACGGTAAAGAATACAAGATTGAAGTTTACAATTTCCCCCGAAAAGCCAAAGCCCATTGGTCAGAAAAGGATGGTTTTCTTGTAATTGAGTCTGTGACAACATTTACTGGTGATTCCGGGCAACAAGATTTAATCATGAACGAAACCTGGAAAGTGGATGAAAAGGGGACATCATTGGATGTTGAATTTACAACCAAATTACCCACAGGAGATGTTAAAGGAACCTTTAACTTCAATAAATCGAAATAATAAATATTATATCTTTACACAATTTTTTATAAATCCTTACAAAAACAATGAAAAACAAAGCTTTGTTCCTGTTTATGGTTCTTGCACTTTGCATGAATGTCGTGCTAACCGGTGCAGATAAGAAAAAGGAGTTCAAGATTCCTTATGAGAAGTATGTGTTGCCCAATGGGTTGAACGTAATCCTGCATATCGACAGGTCGGATCCGATTGCGGCGGTTTATATCGTCTGTCATGTTGGTTCGGCAAGAGAAGTTCAGGGAAAAACCGGATTTGCCCATCTTTTTGAACACCTGAGGTTCAATGAATCGCAAGACATTCCACAAGGACAGTGGTTCAAAAAATTACAAACGGCAGGTGCCAGTAATGTAAACGGTTCCACAAGTCAGGACAGGACAAATTATTATGAAGTGATCCCGAAGAATGCTGTTGAAATGGCATTGTGGATGGAAGCCGACAGGATGGGTTTCCTTACAAGTAAAGTAAACCAGAAAACTTTTGAGACCCAGCAAAATGTGGTCCAGAACGAAAAACGGCAGGGCGACAACAGGCCTTATTCACAAAGCCAATACATGTCAACCAAGTTGATGTATCCTGCAACCCATCCTTACGGACATACCGTTATCGGTGAATTGGAAGACCTCGCAGCGGCTTCACTTCAGGATGCCCTCGATTTCAACAGAAGTTATTATTCTCCAAATAATGCCACCCTGATTGTTGCCGGCGATATCGATGTTGCCCAGACTAAGAAGTGGATCGACAAATATTTTGCAGAAATCAAGGCTGGTCCGGAAGTTAAAAAAATACCTCCAATGCCAGTTAAACTGAATGAAACCATCAGGTCGTATTGCGAAGACAATTTGGCAACCACTGCAAGAATGACCATGGAATTCCCTTCGGCTGAAGACAATTCAAAAGATGCTTATCCGCTCGATTTTTTTGGCCGTATTTTTGCAAGGGGCAATAAATCACCATTGTACAAGGTAATTGTTGAGGAGAAAAAGCTTGCTGTATCTGTTATGGCCCGTCAGGGGAGTTCTGAACTTGCCGGTGAGTTTGGTATCAGTGTTACAGCATTGCCAGGGGTTAAATTGAGCGATGTGGAAGATGCTGTTAAAGAGGCATTTCTGAGATTCGAAAAAGATGGTTTTACCGACAAGGATGTGGAACGCCAAAAAGCAGGGATTGAATATGGTTTCTACAGACAAAGTTCAAGTGTCCTGAATAAAGCCATGCGCCTTGGCGATTACAATATTTTCAACGGATCGCCAGATTACATCACGACCGATTTCAACAACATGATGAGTGTCACCAAAGATGACATCCTTCGGGTTTACAACAAATATATCAAAAATCAGAACTACCTGATTACAAGCATTGTTCCAAAAGGCAAGCCTGAATTGGCCGCAGCAAATTCCAAACTATGGGTCGTGCAGGAAGAGTCGATTGCACAGCAGGGAACCAAGAAAAAAGAAGTCGCAGCAGCTGCTCCTTATGTTCCGATTCCATCGAAAATCGACCGTACCATCGAACCCGTTAAAGGTCCGGACCCAGAGGTTACACTTCCTAAAATCTGGACAGCAAAGACCGTTAACGGAATTCCTGTTTTTGGGATCAAACAAAGCGAATTGCCTATGGTCGAATTTTCGATCATCCTGAAAGGTGGGATGCTGCTTGATAGTCCTGATAAGGTGGGCGTTGGGGCTTTGACCGCACAATTGATGAACCAGGGGACAAAAACCAAAACGGTCATCGAAATGGATGAAGCAAAGGAGGATTTAGGTGCCAATATTTACATTATGGGCGGCAAAGAGTCGATTACGATAACCGGAAGTTGCCTTGAAAGCAAACTGCCTGAAACATTTGCACTTGCCAAAGAGATGATCTACGAACCCCGTTGGGACGTGAAAGAATTTGACCTGGCCAAGAACCAGACAATTGAAGGATTGAAAAGAACAGAATCCTCCCCAGCTTCGATTGCTCAGAATGTATTTGGCAAACTGGTTTACGGATCGGAAAATATCCTTTCGAACGACGCTTCCGGAACGATCAAATCGGTTGGTACTATTACCATCGATGACCTGAAGAATTACTATGAGCAATATTTCTCCCCGTCGGTAGCCAAAATCAGCATTGTTGGCGATATCACAGAGGAAAAGGCTGTTGCATTGTTCAATGGTTTAAAAGACTGGAAAGCAAAAGAGGTTAAAATACCTCAGGTTCCGGCGATCGCATCGGCAAAACCGGGTGTTTATTTTATTGATATTCCAAATGCCAAACAATCGCAGGTTACAGCAGGACATGCCGGCCCAAGCCAGACGAACCCCGATTATTACAAAGCAGTGGTGATCAATTACAAATTGGGTGGCGATTTCAGCGGAATTTTAAACATGATTTTGCGCGAGAAAAAATCGTTCACTTATGGTGCACGTTCAGGTTTCAGTGGTGCTTCAAGTACCGGTCTTTTTACAGCTTCTACTGCAGTTCAGTCTAATGCTACATTGGAAACGTCACAGATTATCCGCGATGAAGTGAAAAAATACACCGAAGGGATTGCCAAAGAAGATCTTGATCAGGTGAAGAGCACATTGTTGAAAAGCAATTCGGGCAATTTTGAGACTTTGCCACAATTGAACAACATGCTTATGCCGATCGTATTGTACAATCTTCCATTCGATTACGTAAAACAGCGTGAAGCGATTGTACAAAAAATGACCCCTGAGGATCATGCCAAAATTTCGCAGCAGTTTATCCATCCCGACCAGATGATCTATCTGATCGTAGGTGATAAAGCAACTCAATTTGACAAACTGAAAGAACTTGGTTTGGGAGACCCAATCTTGTTAGGCAAAAACGGAAAGCCAGCAACTCTTTAATTGAGAGATAATTAATATTGAAAGGCCGGAATGGGAATTGATCCTGTTCCGGCCTTTTTTTATGGACTATAGTGATGGCCTCACTTCAAGTGAGACTATCACTACAATAATTTGATTCATTTCCAAAATTTCTTTATATTTGGCACTTTACAATAACTGAATGACCATCTATAGAATATGAACAAACCCGATCTGATCCAAAAAATCAAGCAGCTTGAAGGGATTTCGCAGGAGGAACGATCCTACCTGATCAACCTTGTAAATACCAAAAAGAAATATGGCCTGGTATGGGAAGACAAACCTGAAGATGTTGAAGAACAACTCCGTACACAATTGCCTGTATTACAAGAGGTTGTTGAGAAAAGAATAAAAAGCCTCCCCCCTGCCCCTCCAAAGGAGGGGAGAAAGAAAACTGCGCTAGACTTGCAACAATCACTCTTCGAACCCGACGATACTGTATCAGAAAGTTCCTCCCCCTCCCCTTTGGGGAGGGCAGGGGTGGGGCTTTCCTCCTCCCTCCCCTTAGGGGAGGGTCGGGGTGGGGCTTCTTCCCCCAACCACATCCTCATCGAAGGCGACAACCTCCATGCCCTTACCGCCCTCACCTTTACACACGAAGGGAAGATCGACGTGATCTATATCGACCCGCCATACAACACCGGCAACAAAGATTTTAAATACAACGACAGCTTTGTGGACCGCGAAGACAGCTACCGCCACAGCAAATGGCTTTCTTTTATGGATAAACGCCTTCGCCTTGCCAAACGGTTACTGAGCGATAAAGGGGTGGTTTTCATTAGTATAGATGACAATGAACAGGCACAGTTGAAGTTGCTCTGTGATGAGATTTTTAGTGAAATAAATTGCCTTGGACCTATTATTCAAAATAAGCAAAATGCAAAGAATGATTCAGTTAACATTCAAAAAAACCATGAATTCATTATTGTTTATAGGAAGGCTTGTATATTCTCTGGTACAAATAAAATTATTCCCAGTTTAATAAATTCAGATTTTAAAACTAAAAATATTTATATTGAGAATAACAGATACTATTATTTAAATGATTCAATAACAACACGAGGTGAAGGTGGAATCTTAAATGCAAGACCGAATTTGGGGCATACAATTTATTTCCATCCCAATACAAATGATAAGATAGCTGTTTGTGATTATGACATTGATTTAGCGAAGGTTTCAAATGATCCAAAAGAAGTTTATTCAATTGATTCTGAATTGATTTCAAAAGGTTATATACCAATAAGACCGCCAAATGTAAGAGGAAAATTAGGATGCTGGACTTGGTCAAAGGAAAAAGTTAATGATGAAAAACAATCTTTGGTTGTTACCGGAAAAGAAAGGTCTTATACTGTTAAAAAAAGGACTTTTGTAGAGCAAAACGAAGTATATGAAGAAAATGGGAAATTGTATTTTAAATCATATGAGGAAAGTAATTCTAGAAGTATTGTAGATTATTCCACAAACGATGGAACAGATATTCTGAATGAAATACTAAATGTCTCAGGTAAATTTAATAATCCCAAAAATCTTGAGATGTTAAAATATTTTATTGGGTTATTCCCATTAAAGGATCCTGTTATCCTTGATTTTTTCGCCGGTTCCGGTACCACGCTTCATGCCACGATGCAATTAAATGCCGAGGATGGTGGCAACCGGCAGTGCATCCTGGTCACGAACAACGAGAACAACATTTGCGAGGAGGTCACCTACGAGCGCAACCGCCGTGTCATACAGGGTTATACAAACAGCAAGGGTGAATGGGTAAACGGGCTAACCAACAACAATTTAAGGTATTACAAGAGTGGATTTGTTGGCCGCGAACCCAGCCTGAAGAACAAAATGGAATTGACCCGATTGGCAACCGAGTTGCTTTGTATCAAAGAAAATTGTTACGATGAACAGGAAACAGCCTTCAAGCAATCGAAACTTTTTGCCAACAGTAAAGTAATGCTCTTAATATTGTTCGATGATACTGTAATTCCCGAAGCGGTGGAGTTCATAAAGAAGCAGATTAACGGGGCAATCATAAAAGTATATGTATTCTCGATGGGGAGCGACCCTTATACCGAAGATTTCTACGAAGTCTCAGATAAAATAGAGTTGTGTGCCCTTCCCGATGCCATTTACAAGGCATACCGCAGCGTGTTGCCGAAAAATAAAAGGCCAACAGGAATCGACGGGGATGATATAAATGAAGATGAACCTGTTGACTAATAATCCATGACACCTAAAAACAATAAAATAATGGGTCAAAAATTTGGAAATATTATACAATTGTGTACTTTTGCACACAATAATACCTGCCACGCTTCTCGTAAGATCAGCGCACTTTGGCAGGTTTTCGATTTTTATAGAGGTAACCTTTTCATTCAGCCATGAAATACACGAAGTCACCTCTTACAATCCCCGAACAGATTTTACGTCTCAAAGAACGTGGGATGAAATTTGATAATGAACCCCAGGCTGGTCATTACCTTTCAAACATTAGCTATTACAGGTTAAGGGCTTACACCTATCCGTTTCAAGACAATGCCATTGATAATCATCAGTTTATTAAGCCGGTAACATTCGAACAGATTATTGACCTCTATGTTTTCGACAGGCAGCTTCGCTTATTGTTGTTTAATGCCATCGAAAAAATAGAGGTAGCACTGCGTACCCAAATAATCTATCAATATTCTTTGCTGTATGGTAGCCATTGGCATCACATTCCTGGCCTTTTTAATAATGTGATGTATTTTGCCGAACATACGATAGCTCTTCAAAGAGAGGTCAATCGAAGTACAGAAGCTTTTATCAAACATTACCGCAACACCTACAGCGATCCTGCGGAGCCGGCCTGTTGGATGAGCCTGGAAGTTAGCAGTATGGGTTTGTTGTCAAAGATATATGCCAACCTTAAAAAGGATGGCACCAAAGACGATATTGCCTTACATTTTGGACTGAAGAACGTTGATGTCCTGGGCAATTGGATGTATTGTCTCAGCATATTGAGGAATATTTGCGCCCATCATGGAAGGGTGTGGAACAGACGATTGCCCCAAATTACGATGCCCCGTAAGACATTTTACCCATTTCTCCAAAATTCATCAATTTTTCCCAACAAATTATATGCATACATAGCCAATATCACTTATTTGCTTAATATCATAAGTCCAGGGCACGGGTTCAAGAATAACCTGTTACAATTAATGGGGCGTTGCCCTTTGCTTCAGGAAAAGGAGATGGGTTTCCCAACTGATTGGAAAAATGAACCACTTTGGAAATAAAACTGTATATGAAGTTACTCCATTTAGAATACCGCGAAGATGCGTTGAAACAGTTAAAGTCGCATTTTTTCAAGCTCCTCAACAGGGACGGTTCACGCCACGTATTGGCATTTCAGGCACCAACTGGTTCCGGTAAAACGGTGACCATGGCCTGTTTGCTCCGCGACATCGTAAACGAATTGCCCACCCATTACGAGTTGCCCGAACGCGAAGTTACCTATATCTGGATTGCCCCCAACACGCTCCATCTGCAAAGCTATGGCAGCCTGTCGCATTTTTATAGTGAAACACGCGATATTCGTACAATTGGAATAGACGATATCGATGGTGATTGCCTGATGCCCAACGAAATGTTGTTTCTGAACTGGCAAACCGTTAACCGTGACGATACCATTTTCATGCGCGAAAACGAGCAAGGCCGAAGTTTTTACAATATCATCAACAAGACCAATTGGAACGGGACACAGATCGTTGTCATCATTGACGAAGAGCATCTGATGGCAGGGGGCAAAACCGCAGAAAAAGCAGAACAGGTTTTGCGCAACATTCAGCCAAAGATCGAAATCAGGATTTCGGCCACACTTACAGATAAGAGCATGCGTTCGCCGTTCAGGGTTTTGATTCCGCGCGACGAAGTGGTTAAAGCACAGATGATCAAAAAAGGTATACACCTTAATCCGAAAGTGAAAGCTGAGGAGCAGGCAGGGCGCGAAGCAGATATTGTACTGCTACAAAAAGCATTGGAGAAACGGATAGAACTTGAGAGGCTATATCAGGAACAGGGAAAGAATATCCGCCCTTTGCTTTTGATCCAATTGCCGTCCGATACTCAGAAGATAACGACAGAAGATACCCTAATCAGGAATATGGTTGTTGATTACCTCTCTGCTTATCCTGATACAACAGAGCAAAACGGGAAACTTGCCGTATGGTTAAGCGGCGAAAAATCCAACCTCGAAGACATATCGAAACCCGACAACATGGTTGAAGTCCTGTTGTTTAAGCAGGCCATTGCTTTAGGCTGGGATTGTCCACGTGCTTCGGTATTGCTGATTTACCGTGAGATGCGCAGCGAAACCTTTACCATACAAACCATGGGAAGGATTTTGCGAATGCCCGAACAAAAACACTATGCCAACGAAGCCCTTAATTACGGATATGTTTACACCAACCTCAACAAAGACCTGATTACGATTTTGCCAGAGGAAGCCGATTATATTACCGAAAACAGGGCAAACCGTAAAAATGAGATCTATACGAATATCTCACTTAAATCTAATTACCTTCAAAATGATATTAAGCGTAATCGGATCGGCTTGCATTTCCGTGAAGCACTGTTTCAGGCAGCGGAACAGTTGTTTCATATCAAACCCAAAGACGAAGGGTCGCCTCAAACGCCATATTTGGCGAATAAAACGGAAATGGAGAACGCTGGAATTTGCATGGATATTCATAATGTTGAGATTGCAATTCCCACTGATGTAAAGCTTGATGTTACACAGGTTGGAGCCACGAGAGCTGAACATGTCGAACATTTTGCAAAAACAACACATCAGATTGACCATTTGTTTATCCGATATTGCTTAGCAAGTTGTGGTGATTATCAAAAAGATGCAAGCTGGGAACGTATAAAATACCACACTGAACTACTTTTTCAAGAGTATTTTAGTATTTTTGGTACAGATGGTTATAAAATCGCTTTGAACAACGAAAAGCGCTTTACCGATTTGTATAACCTGGCCCGTGAAATATATGGGAATATCATGAAAACAAAAGGGCCAACTAAAGTGACAACGGTCAAGGATTTAGAATATCCGTGGGAGGTACCGGAGTTTAAGATTTTCAACGACAAATATGTTCCTTATGAGGCATCCATTCATGCGATGGAACCATTGTTTGCGCGGAACAGGGGGAGAGATCTCCTTTTCGACAGTGCCAACGAACACCGTTTTATTGATTTGCTGATAGAGTGCGAACAGTACATTCAATGGTGGTACAAAAACGGAAGCAGCAGTAAAGATGATTTTGCAGTTAGTTACTTAAAGAAGGATGGGAGCCAATCGCTATTTTATGTTGATATGGTTGTGATGTTTAAGAATGGAGTTTTGGGGCTTTTCGATCCAAAAACCATTGAAAGCGATCCGGAAAGTGTGTTAAAGCACAATGCATTAATTGATTACATCGAAGGGCTGAATCAGAAAGGCAAAAAGGCAATTGGAGGTATTATCATTGAACACAAGGGAAGTTGGCGGTATTGTGTGAACCGTATAACCAATGATAAAGATTTGACGGGATGGGAATTCTTTAATCCAGCAAATGTTTGATATTCAATGCTATGTATTTATTAAGTATTTATGAAAGTGTCGATCTGGCTGTTGGGCAACGTTGCTCTCTAAACTTGTCCGAAAATAAAAAACCCCGGTTTAACAACCGAGGATTTTTTGCGACCCCAACGGAACAAGCGGTTCTGCCGCGGCCGACTTATATTTTTAACAATGTGTTTTGTATTTGTCTGACCGTGCAAAGGTACAATTTAAAATAAGTTTTATAAAATGGCATTACCGGTAAATAGTTTAGAATTGGTACACGGCAAAGTGGTTGAATGGAGGGACGGAATGGCAAAGAATGGTAATCCTGAACCTTTATTCTATACCGACAGAGAAAGAACTTTATTTTTGGTTACTTTGCCATGTCGTTCCGATTGGGTAATAACCGATTCAGTAACTAAGTCATCTGAAAAAGTAACTAAGTCATCTGGAGAAGTAACTAAGTTATTCATAAAGCTAATCGCAATTGTTGATTTTATTAAAAAGGGAAAAAACTATTAAAATAACCACCATGGCCAAAAAAGGATTAGACACCACGTTTCTGCATTATGGTATCCGCAAAGAGGATATTAGTATGATCGAGACACTTTGCATCGAGCACAATTTGGAGTTCGATTGGGTGAAGGAAGATTTGCTCAAGGAGTTCCACGAGCGAAAAATCCGCAACCAGGAAATCGATGAAAAGTCTGTCGAAAAAGTTATCGAAAAAGCACTTCAAAAAATAAAGTAAGCCATGATCATCAAACGAATAAAAGCGAGGAATTTCAAGACTTACCTCCATCTCGACCTCGATATTTCTGTCGATCAGGATCGTCCGGTTATTTTGATCGGCGGTGCAAACGGTGGAGGGAAAACCACCCTTTTCGAATCCATTTATGGTGCACTATATGGCTTGAAAATCAACACACCCAAACAATTTAAGGAGCTGCTGAATGCAGGTGCTTTGGGCAAAAAGGATGAAAAAATTGTATTGGAACTTCATTTTTTGGGCAGGGTATTGAACGAGGAGCAGCAATACATTCTGACCCGCACCTATGGGCTCAACCCTTCGGGAAACCCCGTGGAAAGTGTAAAGCTGAACATGAACGGTACGATTTTCTTATATGGAACGGCCACACCACCTGCACAACGTGCCGAGCAGGAAGCGCAGGTCAACAAGATCATCAAAGCCAATTTGCCACAGGAATTGAGCCGCTATTTTTTGTTCGATGCAATGGAAGCTGGCAACCTTTTGAAGGAGGACCAGTTGAACAGGGTCATCAAGGAAAATATAGAGAATGTGATTGGGTTCAACAAATATATGCAGCTTGCCAAAACTTCCGAGAACCTGTACCAGGAATATACCGCTCAACGATTACAACTGGCCAACGAAAAGAAGGAATACCTGGAATTGGTAGAGCAGAAAAAGAAGAAGGAGGAGGAACTAAAAGATATTAATTTAAGTCTTCAGGATGCTTTGCAGTATTCGGTTTCGAACAAAGAGTTAAATGACAACCTTAAAAATGGATTGAATCAGGAAACTACCATTAAAAACAAGATTGAACAAACAAGAAACCAGATAAAAGCCATCCACGATAAGGAGGACCTTTTCAAAAATGAGTTGGATGCTTTTGTGAAAGACATTGAGGTAAATGTTTGTGTACCAAAATTAATCGAAGCTGTGAAATCCGAAATAGGGTTGATTCTGAAGATCAAAAATGAGAAGCAGCAACAAAGCAACTTTAATGTAAATCCCGACCAGATTGAAGTGATCAGTAAATCTGTTTTGCAATATCTGGTCAGAAGAAAATTGCTGTTAAAAGAGATTGAACTTTCTGATTTGGTGGATTTTGTGATCGCTTCCACCAATAATGCAAATCTGTCAGACGAATACGATTTTTTGGACTTTTCGGAAGTCAAGGCTTTGGAGGAATTATTGAACCAACGGAGCATCAACACTTTTCCTGGACTTAACCAGCAACAAGTAGAGCTTAACCTTTCGCTCAATCAGGTAGCTGGGTTGGAGGTACAGATCGAACAAATGGGAGCGCAATTAATGGGAAGGGACTACGCCTTACTAGATGCCTATAAAGTCAATGAAGCCAACATTGTGAAATTTGGGACACAAATAAATGAGATCAATGCCGAAATAGGCAAAATCTCAAAAAAGTTGCATCAGTACGATATTCAAATCAGTCAGGAACCAGATCCAAAGTATGACACATTAGGACGGTTAAAGGGATTTTTTGAAGATGTGGCGAATAAGTTATTGAAAGCCAAGAAACAACAGATCGAGCAACGGATGAAGCGAGACCTGAACATTAACTTAACTGCCTATCGTGACGTGATCGACAGGGTCGAGTTATCTGAAAATCTCACCAACCTTACTTTTAAAATTTACCATAAGGCCGGAAACGAGATTTACCTGAACCAGCTCAATACGGCATCAAAACAGATAGTTGTCCAGGTATTGTTAAAATCGCTGCACGAATTTGGCGACTACGACCCACCTGTAATGATCGACACAGTCATGGGTGTTTTGGACGAAAAAAGCAGGGCAACAGTTTTGGAAAATTACTTCCCGGAATTGTCGCACCAAACTATTCTATTAAGTTCTGACAGTGAAATAAGACCGGGAAGCGATTTTGAAAAGATAGAACCATTTGTATCACAAGCCTATACATTGCTAAGGGACAGGGAGAAGCAATTGACAGAAATTATTCCCGGATATTTTGGAAAAACTTTAAACAACTAAGCTATGAGCATTATCAATCTTCAAAATATCCGTCAAGCGGAAGGTTTAATGGAGGATTTACACGAAGTCCGCACGACAATTGAACAGCGCATCAACCTTTCGAGATATTCCGAAAACCAGAAAGGTGTTTCCCTCAACGGAAATAAAGTAATGAGAATTTGCCTTTTAGCGGGTTTATCAAGCAAGGAACAACGCGATCTGGAAGCCATTGAGCAAATTCAAATGTCAAAAACCAGTAACAGATTATTTGAAACCCTTTTCACACTTCATAATTTAGGCGTAGTTTATTCTGCATTGCTTAAATTACGTTATAAGGGTTTTGTGATTGATTGGGAAAATACCAGTCTCAAAAGCAAGATAATCAACGCTGAAATTATCCGTGGAAGCCAAATCCTGTCTCAGGAAAGTGTTTTAGATGAATGGTTATTGAATACCAGTAATTTAGGGGGCAATACAAAAGCAGGTAAGATCCCATTCCTGAACCTGAACATTGGCACTTATGAGGACAATATTCCGGCTATGCTAAACCTAAACGGAAGGGACATTACAAATACCCAAATCCTTGTAGCAGGAACTACCGGTTCGGGGAAATCAAATTTGTTGGCTGTACTGCTCAACGAAATCAGGACCTTATCGGTTGAAAGCCAATATCCAGTTAATTTTCTGCTATTTGACTACAAGGGTGAGTTTTCTGATCCGGCAAATAACAGTTGGCTTAACCTTTTTGAAGTTGACCGAACAGCCATTCTTGATCCGATTTCAGCGCCTCTCCCTTTCAATCCATTTAAAGAGTTTGTTGGAAAAGCTCAAAACGAAATCAACCTCTACTCCACGGAATTGGCTAATGCCATTATCGCCATCGACAATGCCCGCATGAGCGCCAATATGAACAACCGTTTATCAGAGGCTATTATCAATTCTTATAAAAGGTCACAAAATAAGGCTGTTACCTTTGATTTGATATTGAAGGAGTACATTGTCATGCAACCGGAAAAAGAGAGGGAGCGGGATGATAGCATCAAATCGGTATTAAAGCAACTTATCAGGACCAACCTTTTTGCAAGCGAAGATAAAATTGATTTGATCAAAGACAGCTACATTGTAAAGATGGATGGATTCCCGAAAGATGGACCTATCGCAAAGGCAATTGTTTATTTCATTGTCTCAAAGCTGAATACGATCTACGAAAAACTTCCCAAACAGGCCATCGATGAATCGTGTGTCGAACTTCGCCACTTTACGATTATCGACGAAGCCCATTATATGTTAGGTTTCGACAATAAACCACTTCGTGACCTGATTGCTGTTGGCCGGAATAAAGGATTGAGTATCATCCTTGCAACCCAGAATATGGACAGTTACAAGAGCGAGTATTTTGACTTTTATGCCAATGCACAATACCCCTTGATCATGAAACAGCAATCCATTAACGATGGGGTCATTAAAGACCTGTTTGGTGTTTCAGGCAATGAATTTCAGGAAATCAAACAAGCCATTTCCGGTTTGCAGAAAGGTGAACTGATCATCAAAAACCCAACTGCCATTACATTAGGTATGGGGAAAAAATACAAGAAGATAAAAGTAAGCCATTTGATTTAGGATTTGACCTTCTTTCAACGCTTTTATGTGAATAGTGATAGCCTCACTTCGAGTGAGACTATCACTAATTTATTTTTATCAGCCTTTACCCTTATTCTTCAAATAATAAGTGGCCGAGATTTGAAAAACATGATTTTTCATTTGATAGTAGGTTGTATTGCTGATGTCCTTTAATCCCTCAATGTAATTGATTCCTAAACTTAGATTTTTAAACTCAATGGCAGACCCTACATTCATTCCAAAATCAAACCGTTCCTTTGGGTATAAATCAAATGTTTTGAAATTGTTATACGTCGATCTTGACCAGATTATTTTACGGTATAAACCCAGCCCAAAAGTTGGGCCGGCATGAAAACACAGATTCATTTTGTTTGATAAACCTAATTTATAGGTCAGATTTGCAGGAATCTCCAGATAACCTGTGCTTTGCCGAACCGATTCAGGTTCTACAAATGTTCCAAAATCTGATCCATAACTTGGTAAATCAGGAGTTACAGCAATACCGGGAGTAATCTTATATCCCTTAACTGAGTAGGATAGGCCAGAGGTAAAAAAGAATTTCTTAGTCATTGGGAATTCGGCAACAATACCAAAGTAGAAAGCTTGTAAAGGCTTGGCATAATCGCCATCCGAATTGGTGGCTTTGGAAATGTTTAAACCTCCCAGGATACCCAATCTTTGTGCCTTTGTTGATTGAAAACCGAATAGACACAAAGCCAACAATAGATATTTCACTTTACTAAATTTTGAAGTTAAAAGCATTTCTTTTAATCATTGCATTCATTTTCCTAATCATAAACAAAAAACAGGATGAACATAAATTCAGCCTGCCTTTGAGTATGCAAATATGTATCTGTAAATAAGTAACTTACTGAACAACCAGCAAAAAATAGTTCTTCTTCCCTTTTTGCACCAATAAGTATTTATCACCGATCAATTTGACCGGACTTATTATTTCGTCAGGGCCTTCGACCTTCACCTTATTCACGGCTACACCACCACCTGCTATGGTACGGCGTGCTTCGCCTTTAGATGGGAACACAGTGGTTTTCTCTGCCAATAGTTCAATAATGTTGATTCCTGCTTCCAGGTCAACCTTTGCAACAGGGAATTGTGGAACTCCCTCAAAGACAGACAAAAAGGTGGCTTCGTCCAATTTGCGTAAAGTCTCTTCTGTCCCTTTACCGAAAAGAATTTCAGAAGCTTCTACAGCCAGATTGTAATCGGCTTCGGAATGGACCATACAAGTCACCTCTTTGGCCAGTACTTTCTGGAGATGACGAAGGTGTGGTGCAACATGATGTTCTTCAATGAGTTGATCTATAGATTCTTTTGATAAAACCGTAAAGATCTTGATGTATTTTTCCGCATCAACATCCGATGTATTCAACCAGAACTGGTAAAACTGGTAAGGCGATGTCCGGACCGGATCGAGCCACACGTTACCAGATTCTGTTTTCCCGAACTTTGTACCATCAGCTTTTTTGATCAATGGGCAGGTTAATGCGTAAGCTTCACCACCAGCTTTCCTGCGTATCAGTTCAGTTCCAGTGGTGATATTCCCCCATTGGTCGGAACCGCCCATCTGTAGTTTGCAGTTTTTCGTTTCGTACAAATGGAGAAAATCTGTTCCCTGTACCAATTGATAAGTAAATTCTGTAAACGACATACCAGCCATACCACTTTCGGGGTCGAGTCTTTTTTTGACAGAATCTTTGGCCATCATGTAATTGACTGTGATGTGCTTCCCAATATCGCGGATAAATCCTAGGAAACTGAATTCCTTCATCCAATCGTAATTGTTCACCATTTCGGCAGAGGACTCACCTTCCGAATCGAAATCGAGAAATTTGGCCAACTGAACTTTCAGACATTCCTGATTGTGGCGTAGAGTTGGCTCATCCAACAGATTACGCTCCTGTGACTTGCCCGATGGGTCGCCGATCATCCCCGTGGCACCACCCACCAAAACAATGGGTTTGTGTCCGCAAAGCTGAAAATGTTTCAACATCATCACTCCGACCAAATGCCCGATATGCAGCGAGTCGGCTGTTGGGTCAATCCCTACATAGGCAGCGGTTACCTCTTTCTTCAATTGCTCTTCAAGCCCGGGCATCACATCATGGATCATACCCCTCCAGGTCAATTCTTCAACAAAGTTCATTGTACAGTTCACTTAAAATTTTGCGCAAAGATAAGCTTTACATAGAAACATTCAATCAATAAAGATAGATGGTTCAATGGGATTCCTGATAACGGATTTTGAAATGACCCGGCTTCGTTTAATTTATTTTTTTTGTAACACCTTGTCATACCCAGATGAATTTATTTTACTTAGTTTTGATCAAATTAAAAGGTATCTACTAAAAACGTGAATTCTATAGATCAAAATCTGGTTGAAGAGCTGAAAAAAGGTAGTTATTTTGCCTTTAATAACCTGTTCGCTAAATATGGGAAACCCTTGTTTGGTTTTATCTATAGTATTCTTAAAAATGTTGAAGATTCAAAAGAGATTGTCCAGGATGTATTCGTAAAAGTCTGGGAAAGACGTCAATCACTCAATGAATATTCCTCATTCAAAAGCTTTTTATTTTCAATAGCCTATCATCAGGTTATTTCAGAATTCAGAAAAAATGCTTCTAAAGATAAATACATTGAATACATCGATCTAAAATCACCTGAATCGCCAAATACTCCTGACCTAGAAGTGGAATATCGGATGTTGTATGAGAAGATTGACCAGATTGTCGATGCAATGCCTCCGCAAAGAAAAACTATCTTTAAGTTGAGCCGATATGAAGGTTTATCGCATAGTGAAATTGCTGCCAGATTAAACCTCTCGATAAAAACAGTCGAAAATCATTTGGGATTATCATTAAAAACCTTACGGGCCGAATTAGGTGATTACTTGTTGATTGCTCTTCTATTGGCAATACCATTTTGATCCATTGTAAAAAGAAATAAATGAACTCCGGTTTTCTTTTATGGGCATTGGGGGATACATCGAGGTTAAACGTATTAACACATAGACAGGAAAAAAAGAATGGGAATAATTGAAAGAAAAATATTAAACTTTTTGCAGAACAAAAGCACCCCCGAGGAATCTGAAGAGGTTATTCGCTTTTTTAACCAGAAAGATGATGAATCGGAAATCAGGAGCATTTTAGGTGCGATCTGGCAGAATAACGATATTCGGATCACGAATGAAAGTATTGATTTTGATTCTGTTCTGAATAAAATCCACCAACGGGTCGATTTATCGTATCCCACTGAGATCGGCAGAAATAAAAAGTCTTCTTTCCTTAAAACGATGCAATATATTTCAAAAGCTGCGGCAATCCTATT
Organism: Mariniphaga sp.; assembly: GCA_037128295.1. Classification (GTDB taxonomy): domain Bacteria; phylum Bacteroidota; class Bacteroidia; order Bacteroidales; family Prolixibacteraceae; genus JAAFHB01. The sequence goes on along the minus strand of JBAXWR010000015.1, from coordinate 36,121 downwards.
CTTACCGCTTTTGATCACCACAATCTGGTCACTTTCCCGTCCGGTATCAACAATTGAGTCCGGAAAGGTAACATGGGTGGAGCTAGTCACACCAATGGGGGCAAAGATGAGTTTTGAACTTCCCGATGGAAGCAAAGTTTGGCTGAATGATGGGAGTAAGATAAAATATCCCACCCATTTTACCGGTAACCAACGTGAAGTTTTTCTGGAAGGGGAAGCATTTTTCAAGGTAGCCAAAAATGATAAGTTGCCATTTATTGTAAAAAACAAAAGTGCAATAGTAAAAGTAACTGGCACCTCCTTCAATTTCAGGGCATATCCTGATGATCGAATGTTTGAAACTACGCTCAATACAGGTGTTATAGAATTGGAAATTCCGAAAATTGGTGCAAAGGCAACCCATAAAATACCCATGAAACCTGGGGAACAAATCTGTTTAAACACTCAAACAGGAGAATTTCAAGCTAAAAAAGTCGATGCCGAAACGTACAATTCATGGATCAATGGTAAATTGTTGTTTCGCGATGCACCGATGGACGAGGCGATGCGAAAGCTTGAACGCTGGTACAATGCCGATATCGTTATCGATTCCCCGGAATTGAAGAATATATTGATTACAGCGACATTTCAGGAGGAAAAACTATCCCAGGCCATGGAACTGCTATCCTTTGCAACACCTATTAAATACAAAATATCCAATAGAAAAAGAAAGGAGGATGGAACCTATACAAAGCAACTCATTTTAATCTCGAAAAGGTAAAAAAAACCGCAAGGATGGTGGTACATCCTCACGGCTAAATAATTGTTTCTATTATTTATTAAAATTCGATTCAAATCTATGAAAAAAATCCGAATAAGGATTCCGCATTTCTATGATATGTGGAATTCAAAATTGTGTATGATCATGAAAAACATTTTGTTATTTTTGTTATTAGCTGTTGGTCAAGTAATTGCAGTTAATAGCTATTCCCAAACGACAACTCTTTCCCTGAACTTGAAAAATACAAGTATTAAGCAGGTATTGAATCAGATAGAGGACCAGTCAGAATTCTATTTCCTATACAGCAGCAAGATCGTCGATGTTGAACGTAAAGTTGATGTCAACGTAAACGGTGAAAAGATCAGTAAGATACTTGACAATATGTTTGCTGGAACAGAAATTGTCCCGACTATTCTGGATCGGCAAATTGTTCTGGCACCAAAATCAATGGGTGAAAGTACATCACAGCAGGCAAAGAACGTCTCAGGAACCGTTAAAGACGAAAAAGGATTGCCAATTCCAGGGGCAACGATACTTGTAAAAGGGTCGACCGTAGGTGTCGTGACCAATGTTGAAGGTAAATATTTGTTGAAAATTCCCGAAAAAGGTGAAACCCTGGTGATTTCCTTTGTTGGGATGAAGACCGTTGAAGTTACGATTGGCAACAAATCAACAATTGATGCTACTCTGATTGAAGAATCTATTGGTTTAAACGAAGTTGTAGCAATTGGGTATGGAACAACGAAGAAGCAAGATTTATCTGCCGCTGTGGCTGTTGTTCAGGATATGGACAAACTCAAGGAACGTCCGGTTTTAAGTACGGCATCAATGATCCAGGGACGTGTTCCTGGGGTAACCATTGTTAATCAGGGTGGTCAGCCCGGTGCAGGGGCCTCGGTAACGATCCGTGGAACAGGTTCAAAATATGAAAGTGTTTTGTATGTAGTGAACGGTGTACCAGATGCCCCTTTTAACCCTGAAGATGTTGAGTCGATTACAATTCTTAAAGATGCGGCTTCTGCTGCAATTTATGGGGCCCATGCAGGTGCCGCTGGAGTAATCCTGATTACAACGCGTCAGTCAAAAGCTGGAAAACCTTCTGTTGAATATAGCGGTTTCTATGGTGTAAAAACAGCATGGAAATTACCACAGTCTTTGTCGGCTACAGATGAGGCGAAAGTTTCAAACCTTGCTTATACCAATGCAGGGCAAACACCGCTTTCAGGGTGGGATATCGCCAAGAATCCAAATGATCAGGTGACCCGTACCGATTGGATGGGCGAGATTTTCCGCACTGCTGCCGTTCAGCGTCACAACATCTCCATCAACGGAGGTTCCGAAAATTTAACCACACTTTTTCAGGCAAGGTATGAAAATGAGGATGGAACACTGATCAATACTTACAGTAAAAATACTTCACTCCGCTTCAACTCTACCTATAAAATCAATAAGTACCTCAAAATCAGGGAAGAACTTTTCTGGAACAACAACGACAACAGGGGAACAGATACCCAAAGTGGTTACACAGGAACGATTCTTTCTGCAATTTATATGCCGCGTGCCGCCACACCTTATTATGCCAATGGGAAATTTGGGGGTGTTGGCCCCGTCGATTCGCCATATCTTGGTATCCATGGTGACGTAGTCAACCCGGTTGCATCCTTGCTGAGAAACCAAAGCTTTGTCCGCAGGAGCGACCTCCTTTCCACTTCTCAGTTTAACATTACCGACATTATTAAAGGATTGGAATTTACTTCCAGGTTCTCTTACCGTTCTTACAATTCGTTTTACAAAAACTTTCAGTATTTGCGCCCTGAACCCGGAAAACCAAATAATCGAAATGGATTGGATTATTCCACGGGCAGGGATTATCATTGGATTTGGGAAAACACTGTTAATTACAGTAGGATCATTGATAAACACAACATTGGATTGATGGTTTCAACAACTTCAAAAGAAGACGGTAGCAGAAGTTTTGGACTGACAGCCCGCGATTTTACGCGTGAGGACGATTGGGCACAATATCTTGTTAATGCACAGACCTTTAAGGACGACCGGCCTTACGATGGGCAATATGAAGACCGTAACCTTTCGTATGTTGGCCGTGCCTCTTATAGTTATGCCGACCGCTACTTCTTTACTGGCAGTTATCGGCGGGATATCGCCGGAAGGTTAGCCGTTGAAAATCGTTCAAAGGATTATCCTGGTGTAACCGGCGCATGGAAAATTACTTCCGAGCCTTGGTTCAATTTTAAAGCAATCGATTTGCTGAAGATACGTGCAAGTTGGGGACGGATCGGCAACCTTGGGTCTATAGGAATGTACTATGGCTACCCAAGTCTTTCAGGTGATTATACTTATCAGGTTGGAAATGCAGCACCTTACACTCCGGCAGCCTATGTTGGAAGTGCTTACAATTCGAGCCTTTCGTGGGAAACTTCGGAACAGACTGACCTTGGTCTTGATCTTCTTTTGTTAAATAAAAAATTGAGCATCACCGCAGATTATTTCGAAAAGAAAACATATGACCTTATCAAACAGCAGGATACAAAATGGACGAATACCTATGGCGTAAGTGCCCCATTGATCAACGAAGGTGAAATCTCCAATAAAGGATTTGAGTTTTCTGCAAATTATGCAGATAAAGCTGGTGATTTTCAATACAATATCGGTTTTAACTTTGCCACATTGAAAAATGAAGTGACCTATATTGATGAAAACCCAACTTCTTACTGGGCGCATGGCGATGCCTGGAGGGGAATTCTTTCTCCATTCCGTTCAGTAGTTGGCCAACCTTATTATTCCTATTGGTTAATCAAGAATGATGGGATCTTCCAATCTGCTGCAGAAGTTGCAGCTTATACTTTAAACGGGACAAAAATTCAACCAAATGCAGTAGCAGGAGACCTTAAGTTTGTGGACATGAATGGTGATGGAAAGATCAGTGATTTAGACCGCACATTTATGGGAAATGCCTTTCCAAAGGTAACCTATGGTTTTACTGCCAATGTAAACTGGAAAAACTGGGATTTGAGTTTCTTTTTGCAAGGAGTTAGCGGAGTAAAACTATTCAATGCCTTTAAAGAATCTACATTGAATGCTTCAGAACAAGGTTACAACCGTTGGGACAAAATTCTGGATGCATGGTCTCCAACTAACACAGGATCAACGATCCCAAGAATCAGCTCAAGCGATGCCAATAAAAATTTCGGGACAATTTCCGATTGGTACCTCGAAAAAGGTGACTATCTACGTTTGAAAAACCTTTTGATCGGTTATACCTTTAAAAAGATCCCATGGGATGGCACGCTAAGATTGTACTTTAGTGGGGAAAACCTGTTGACTATCACAAAATACTCAGGTATGGATCCTGAAGTTGGTGGTGTTGGTCTTGATGGGGGACAATATCCTGTATCGAGAGTACTCTCTTTTGGAGCCAAAATTAATTTCTAATTCTAAAAAATCAGAAAAATGAAAAAGATATATATCGTCTTAATAACCTTGGTCCTCTCAACTTCCTGTGCGAAGGAATGGGTTGATACCAAGCCATATGGATTACCAACTACAGCCTATTTCTGGCAGAGTGAGGAAGATATTAACAAGGCTGTGGCAGCAATGTATGTTGCCATGCGTTACGAATCAACCTGGGGACGTAACCTGTTCTGGGTCCAGGTCTCCAGTGATGACCTGATCGTAGGACGTTCAAAAGCTGACGCCGAGAACATCAAAAATTTTATCTGTTCCGGGCGTGAAAGTTACATGACAGGTGGGTGGAGTGATTTATACTGGATGATGGACAAGGCCAATCAGGTGATCGCCAATATTGACAACTCGACGAATGTCAGCGATGCAGTGAAAAAACGGGCTAAAGGTGAAGCTTACTTTGTTCGTGGGTTTGTCCATTTCTGGGCAGCCTATTTGTGGGGCCGTGCAGATCAAGGTGTCCCATATGATGGTCCTGAAAATGCAGAATACCAAAAAAGAATCCCACCCCAACTCGCTTCGGTAAAAGACAATTATGCGCAAGTCGTTGCCGATATGACAAAGGCCGCCGAATTGCTTCCTTTGTTTGAAACTTATGGTCCAGCCGATCAGGGTCGTGCACACAAAGCCGCAGCTTATGGTTACATGGTGAAAGCTTATGCCTATTGGGCAGCTTTCGACAATACGAAATGGGCATTGATCCCCGACTTATGTGACAAAATCAAAAACGAAGGAAAACGTGCGTTGGTCACAGTCGCAGGTAACCCAAAAGAGAGCTACCGTTCAGTATTTACAATCGCTCAAAACTGGGGATCTGAGTACATTTGGTCTGTTACTTCTGGAACTCAGGGAGGAAGTGAATTTCCGGGAGTGGTCCTTGAAAATAAAGGTTGGGGAAAGTACAATGGCTGGGGTTATTTCCAACCAACAGAGGAGTTGTATAAAGAATATGAAGCCAACGATCCGCGCCGCGAGGTTACCATCCTCAAATTTGGGGATACCTTCAATTTTATGGGCCAAACCATGAAATATTATTCGACAAATAGCCTTTCAGGTTTCCAGATCAACAAATATATGGAACCCTACAGCTACGGAACAGGTGGAAATTCTGGGACCAACGCTTTTATCAACCAAAACGGCGACTATCCTACAACCAGCCTTAACCTTCCGTTGATGCGCTATTCAGAAATCCTTCTATTTAAAGCAGAAGCTTTGCTGAACCTGAATAAAGCATCAGAAGCAGCCGTACCACTTAATGAAGTTAGGGCCCGTGTAGGCCTTTCGCCTGTAGCAGTCCCAACAATTGCAAATCTGAAACATGAACGCAGGTGCGAATTGGGTTGCGAATGGACTGACCGTTTTCAGGATTTAAAACGATGGGGCGATGTGGCCAATATTCAAATGGCACTGCATGGTCGTAACCATGCCGATAAAACCAATCCTGATTCCCCTTATACGGTTGTAGAAGTTTGGAAAGCCAGGACTTATGATGCTTCAAAGTCCATCGCATGGCCATATAATCCGGATGAGATATCACGTTCAAACGGTGCATACAAGCAGAATCCTGGTTGGTAATCGAAATAGTCATGATTACGTAATAAATTAGTAATGAGGAATTATTAAAACTTCTTCCTCATTGCCACCAAACATAAATAGACAAGAGCCGGATTCCCCGGCTCTTGTTATAAAGCCATATAATTTGTAATATTGTTGCTCAAAGGTTGAACGTTATGAAAGAAATTTATCTTGCAGCATTTATCATCTCTTTTCATTGTAACCTCATTGGCCAGAATCAGGTCAAGTCGTTACCTGAAGTTAAAACAGATTACTGGGGCGACATCGATGGGTATATCAATCGACAGGATAATGAAACACTGAAACTTGTGGAAGATGCCATAAAGAACAATCCACCTTCGTTAGAAATGGGATTGACACGAAAGATGGCTTTGTTAATGATTGACAATGTATTGCACGAGGAGAAGGCAGCAACACGCCCTGCTGTTCAGGAATTTCTTGTAAACAGGATAAAAAGTGCCATTGCGGAGATCAAAACCACGAAAGTCACCAAAGGGGCAATGATCTGGAAACTTTACAACCATTCGTATGTCGTTAAAACGAAGTCCGTTACGATTGGCTTCGATATTCAACGGGGTTTCAGGACTTCAGAGGGTCCGGTGCTTGATAAGGAATTGATGCAACAGGTTATTGATCAGGTGGATGTTCTTTTCATATCGCATTACCATGGCGACCATACAGACGAATGGATCGCAGAAACATTGCTTGCCCAGAACAAACCGGTTGTCTCGCCACCCGATCTTTGGGCAGATAAATCATTTTATGGGAAGATCCTTCATCCCGATAGAAAAGCAAACGAAGTTCAAAAGATCAACCTTCCGGTTAGGGGAATCAACCTCAATTTAGTCGTAAATCCCGGGCATCAGGGGGAAACGATCCTGAACAATGTTTACCTGATCACGACTCCCGAAGGGCTTACCTTTGCCCAGACGGGCGACCAATCGAACGAAAAAGATTTTGAATGGATCGACAAGGTTGGGGATACTTTCAAGGTGGATGTGGTGATGGCCAACAGTTGGGCCGTCTATCCCGACATGAGGCTTTATCGTGGATTCCGCCCCAAACTGATCATACCTGGCCATGAAAATGAGATGGGACATACGATCGACCATCGGGAACCGTATTGGCTTAATCCAGTCCGGCTTGGCGATGGGAAAACTTTTCCATGGGTACAGTTGGTCTGGGGGGAGAAATATCATTACATGCAGTAAAAAAAGAATTCGAATGATAAAAAAAAGACCCATCATTTCTGACGGGTCCTAATTCTTAAACTTGGTTACTTTATCCGAAAATAAGAGGCTTTACCAAGCATCACGGTACAAAAGTAAGTACATTTGTAGAAATTACAAAATAAAAAATGAAGTTTCAGAGTTTTAGAAAATATTTTTCATCTGCGCGTATTAACAGGTACTTAGCTGCAACTGGAAACTCGCAAATTAAAACTGTAAAGCTTTATAAGGCAAATTTAAAAGTTTCTCAGTCATTTCATCCCATAATTGGCGTATTAGAAGTTGTATTCAGAAATCGGTTAAACGATATTCTTTCAGCACATTTTGAAGATCCAGATTGGATCATAAACCAAAAAACAGGTTTTATGTCTGATCCGGCATTAACATTCACTTATAAAAAAACAGGGCAACAAAGGACGAATGATTTCCTAAAACAAGAAATAATTAAGGCTGAAAAAAGACTCCGTAAGACAAAAATACCTATCACAAGCGGCAAAATCGTAGCCGAACAAACTTTTGGATTCTGGACAGACCTGCTTGAAGTTCATCATTACAGACTTTTACGAGGCAAACCAATACAAATATTCAATGCTCTTCCTTCTGGCTATGGACGTAAAGAAGTAAGCGATGAACTCGGTAAAATTAGACGTTTCAGAAATAGGATCAACCATAATGAGCAGGTTTGCTTTAGTGGAAACAATATTGATTTTAGTGCAACATTAGGGGTTCACCAATCTATTATGAAGATATTAAATTGGATTGACCCTGAATTGTTGAATTTTATAAAAGACATTGATAAGGTCCAAAAGATTATTGACAAGGCAATGAAAATATAGAAATCCTGCGAATTGCAGCATCAAAAAAGCTCTATACTATGAATTTAATAACTAAATATCAAGATATTAGATTTCTGGTTGACACATGTTTTGACATAAAACACCTGTTTCCGGTTCAGAAGCATGTTCAGTGGAAACTGGAAAACAAATACAATATTGAGGATTAGGAACATTTGCTTCTGTTGAAGTATTTTCGCAGAAATATTCACAATATATTTACTGACAATCAATTATCGAAAATATTAAAGTAAATTAATCACATTAGCATACACAAAATGGAACGACGTACTTTTATCAGGAATACCGCGATCGGAGGTGCCGGACTTGTTGGAGCATCTTCATTTTCATCTTTTTCAGCACATGCAGCAAACAAAGAACAAGTTACTCCTTTGTTAGGAAACAGGTTCCTGACCCTGTGCATCATGATCAGGACTACTCCCTGGGAAGTTTCGAGGGATGTAAAACTGAATAAACAGGAAGAATCCAAATTTCATACGTTGAAGGTGGTTCGAGACCTTCGCGAAGCTTTTGCCATGAACAATCCGGACGGTCGCCTAACCTGGGGATTTACGTTGAATGCCCTCGAAGACAAAAGGCCAAATTATGTGGATATCAGGAAGTATATTGTTGAATGTCAGCAGAAATATAGCGATGAGGTGACCTATTTCCCAGGATATTTTCCTGCCTTGTACCTTCCAAGGGAAAGAGTAAACCGCGAAATCAGCGAAGCAATACAGATCATTTCGACAATCGTAGGTGGCGGATACCGGCCAAAATGTATTATCGGTGGATTCCTTTCGGCTGATAACATGAGGCATCTTTCCGAAAAGGAGAACATCCATGTGGCCCATGGTGTCATCTGGAGCCAACATGCTGTTGATGGTGGCGGGGCCGATGGTTCACCATCTTATCCGTATTATCCTTCTAAAGAACATTTTTGCAAACCGGCACAATCGAAATCTGATTTCATTGATTGTGTGAACCTTGATGGTTGGAGTGTCGATTTTCAATGTGCCAGGGTCAGTGGCGGAATTAACGGTACTACCCCATTTAACAGCGCTTCAAGTCGTCGTGGCGTGGGGCCAATCGAGACCTATTGCGAATGGGGATTGGAAATTGGTCAGTTGGGGGTGATGCATACGCAGTCGCTCCATTTTGACCGTGGATTTGCATTGAACGGTTTCGGCTGGATTCCCAATATTTGGGAGGCGACCCTCGTCAAAAAACCCGAGAGAAAAGATTGGGGCGAATTGTTTTGCCTGTCAGCAATGGTGAAATGGATAGGTGAAACAAAGCAGAAATGGCCTGATGTCAAATTTATCCCTTTCGGGGAGTTCGGCGAAATCTGGCGAAACCATTACAACGACAATGAGAAATGGAATTACAAATTTGAAGAGCGTGGCCTCGGGATTGGCAATTCGTGGGGAGATGAGGACATCCGCTGGTTCATGAACAAGAGTTTCCGTTTAGCCATGGTGAAAAACTGGCAGCAAAAAACACCCGAACTTGTGTATGACTTTACCCGATACGACCTTCCCGCTAAGGAACCGGTGGACCCAAGTCCCGAAAAGCCGAACAAGGACTGGAGTCTGATGAACCGGATGAACCAGAAAGGGTTACGCCCACAGGACAAACCGGTTTTACTGGCTGACTTGAAAAAAGAGGACAAAGAATTGATTGCGAGATATTATCCAGAGTTATTCTAACGCATTGAAATACTTTGGATTGAAATATTTGGAAATACAATGGAAATAAATTGACCTTCGATATTATTTGTTATGACTTTGTGTTCCTTAGTGCCTCGGTGACTTTGTGGCCGTCTTTTTAGTGGTCGTTGTGTATTAATCTATATATCAATAAGATATGGTTTTGCGTATTATTATTACCATCTCATTGTTACTTAACTGTTTGGAACTCTTTTCGCAGGAAAAGGTGGTTTTGAACTATGTGAACCCATTTATTGGAACCGCAAAAACAAGAATTGCTTCCCAATGGGGTGTTGATGGCGGTACCTATCCGGGTGCAGTTGCGCCGTTTGGGTTCGTTCAACTTTCCCCGGAAACCAGGGTGACCGATACAAAGGGATATAACTATGCCGACAAGTCGATTTTCTATTTCAGTTGCATCAACCATGCAAGTGGTTACCCGGAAGGTTCTGCTGGGAATGTTTTCGTGATGCCTGTCGAACCGGACAAGAAATTTGAGGCAGGTCAATACTCGCGTCAGTTTTCGCATCTGGATGAAAAAGCAACCCCGGGCTACTATAGCGTTCGCTTTAGGGACAATGGGACATTGGCAGAGGTGAGCGCATCGGAACATACAGGAATGTTCCGCTTCGTTTTTCCTTCAGGGGTACGACCTAAAGTTTTTTTAGGTGACATTGGAAGAATTGAAGCCAAATCGAATCACGAAATCGAAGGTTCCAAATACCACGTAAAGATGGTTTTTAATTCAGACTTTTCTGATAAGGAAGATATTCCGGGAGGCTGCATTTTTACTTTTCCTTCCGATTCAAATAAGGAAACTGTAATCGTTTTAAAATTAAGCACATCGCATATAAATCTAGAAAGTTCAATAGCAAACCTTCAAACAGAAGCCGAGACATGGAACTTTGACCAATTCAAAGCCAAAAACCAGCAAAAGTGGGTAGAAGCTTTTTCAGTCATTGAAGTTGAAGATCCATCGAAAGAGAACAAGACGATCTTCTATACAGCACTTTACCATTCCCAATTGCTTCCATGGATTATTTCCGATGTGAAAGGCCAATATAAGGGGGCCGACGGAATGACCCATCAATCAAAAGGTAAAAATCAATATGGTCATTTTTCACCATGGGATACATTCCGGTCGCTGCATCCCTTGCTTACGCTGATTGCTCCGGATCGCCAGAACGATATGATCTGCTCCTTACTCGACAGTTATACACAAACTGGTAAGTTGCCAAAAGGACCCATGACCGGAAATCATACAATACCTATTATCGTTGACGCTTACCTGAAAGGAATCTGCAACTACGACAGCATTTTGGCATTTAAAGCGATGAAAAGCACTCTTTCCGAGACAAATAATTCAAAAGACTTTAAGTCCTATATCACAATGGGATACGTTCCATCCACCTTTTCGGAATCGGTGACCCAAACCGTAGAATATGCCTATGACGACTGGGCCTTGGCGCAATTTTCCCTAAAAATAATGGGTGCTGCCAACGATTACAAACAATTGATTGAAAGAAGCCAGAATTATCGTAACCTATTTAATTATAAAGAGTTATATATTCTACCACGGAATGGTGAAAATTGGAATACTGAACCAGCCAACTTTGGTTACAAGGAAGGGGACAAATGGAGCTATTCCCTTTTTGTTCCCCACAACAACCGCGACCTGATCAATTTAATGGGAGGCGATGCTGAATTTACGGCACATCTTGATTCAGGTCTTGCAAATCAAATTATTCCGTTTGACAACGAACCGGTCCTTCATGTTCCCTACCTTTTTAATTCTGCCAGGCATCCTGAAAAAACACAATTTTGGGTCAGGAACTTTATGCAATCGCATTACAAATCAACGCCCGATGGTTTACCCGGAAATGATGACCTTGGTTCCATGTCGAGTTGGTATGTTTTTAGCGCAATGGGATTTTTCCCGGTTTGTCCCGGAAGGCCAATCTACGATTTTGGGTCACCCATCTTTAAAAAGTTGACCCTGAATTTGAAAGGCGGTAAGAAATTCACCGTTACCACTGAAAACAACGGGGAGAAGAATGTATATTTTAAATCATTGTCATTGAATGGATTGGATTACAATAAGCTTTATATCGACCATTCTTCCCTTGCGAAAGGTGGCGTGCTTTCATTTAAAATGACAAACGCACAGCAACTGTTGGTTTCAACCGATTTGGAAATTGTTCCGCCTTCAGAAACAATGAAAGTTCCAGACTTCAAACTTTCCAATGTCCATTCTTCCGATAAACAGGTTATCCCTGATCAACTATTCCGGGTTCATTATACCCTTAAAAATCAGGGCAGCAGGGGAACCAAAATGATCACACTTTATGTGGATGGAAAGGAAACCGGTAAAAAAGCCGTTTTTGTCGATGAAAATGGAACTATCAATGATTCAATTGATTGCAGACTTTATGAATTTGGGCAACGATCTGTCAGAATTCCCCATTCAGCGCCGCTCACAATCGAAGGTAAACGGACTGAAAAAAACAACCTTTCCAAATTCGAAATTTCGGAATTGAACTGCGGATCAATTTTTGAAAAGGGGAAACAAATCGACCTTACCTGCTTTGTTCAGAACAAGAGCGGTTTTCAACAGAAGGATACGATCCTGATTTTTGTGGATGAGAAGGTTACTCAAAGCACGTTCCTTACCTTAAATCCAGGGGAAAAACAAAAAGCCATCTTTCAATTTGTATTGAATAACAAAGGGCTACATCATCTTAAAATTGGGAATTTGTCAAAAACGATTAAGATCTATTCAGATCTAATTGATTCAAAGGTAGTTGACCTAAACTTAGAAGGTGTTATCAAAAATGATACAATCCTTGATCAATCCAGCTTAAACAATGATGGTTTTATCAAAACGAATGGCTTAGGTGCTACTTCATCCGGAAACCTGAAAACCGATGAAAACCACTACATCGAATTTAACCATTCGGAAAGTATTGACCGTTTGGGCGAAAGCATCACCCTGATGGCGTGGGTTTTTCCTGTTCAAAATGGAAGGAGCAAACTTGCTGACATTATCACCAAAGGGGATTTCATTAATTTTCAGACCGATGGCAAAAACCTCTCCTTTTTTGCAGGAGGGTGGGGGAGAGGAAGTTGCTCAGCACCCTTGCCTGAGAAGTGGTTCAACAACTGGCACCATATTACGGGTGTAAGCGAAGGAGGTAACCTGAAAATTTACATTGATGGTGTAGAATCAGGAAATCAGGTCATCAATGCGCCTGTCAATCTTTCGACAACAGCCAAACTGATGATCGGCCGCAACGAGGAATTTCCCGAACAACGGTTCTTTCATGGGAATATCATTTCATTTAAGCTCTTTGTAGAACCTTTGACGGCCTCACAGGTTAAGATGGAAATGGAGAAAAACAAACCAATTCCGTATCAATAAACTTTAATAATTTTAACTCTTAAAATAGAAACAAGAACATGCGAAAATTACTGTCTTCAACGCTTTTGATTTTAGGACTTTGTATTGCAGCTCAAGCACAGTACACAACTTTGAATGCCCATTCTCACAACGATTATTCACAGAAAACACCGTTCTTTCTGGCCTATAATGCACATTTCGGATCCATTGAAGCAGATATATGGGCAATCGATGGTGGATTGTTTGTATCGCACAACCGGACAGCGATCACCCCGGAAAGGACATTGGATTCACTTTACATTCAGCCGATTGTGAAATATTTCAAGGCAAACAGTGGAAAAGCCTGGGGCGATCACGATGGCTCTTTTCAGTTGTTGATCGATCTGAAAACGGAGGTTATCCCCACACTTCCTCTATTGATCGATTTGTTAAAGAAATACCCAACGGTTTTTGATCCTTCTGTCAATAAGAATGCAATCCACGTAGTAATTACTGGTAACCGTCCCGAACCTGTCGATTTTAATAAATATCCATCTTTTATCTTTTTTGATGGTCATTTTAACCTGAAATACGATGCACAACAATTGAAACGGATAGCCCTTTACAGCGAGAACCTTAGGGTCTTTACGTCATGGAACGGCAAAGAGGCGATGAAAGAAAAGGATGAAGCAAGATTAAAGCAAGTTATTGATTCAGTGCATAGTATCAATAACAAGGTGAGGTTCTGGAATGCCCCTGACACCGAAAATGCCTGGAACCAGTTGAAGAAACTGAAGGTCGATTATATTAATACCGATCATATCCAGGAACTTGCAGATTATTTAAACAAGAAATAGGAAATATTGAACTGTTACTCAAAATATTTTTGTTAGAACCTTTGCGATCTTGGCGTGCTTTGCGCGAAATTTTTGTTTTTTTATGTCTCGCAAAGAACGCAGAGTTACGCAAAGACACGTTTATTGAACCCTTTGCGATCTTGGCGTGCTTTGCGCGAAATTTTTGTTTTTTTTATGTCTCGCAAAGTACGCGGAGTTACGCAAAGATGTTTCAGAATATTTTTAATTTTCTATAATTCAATTACATATGAATTCAAGACGTGATTTTTTCCGCAAATCTGCCCTGTTGGCTGGGGTAGCAGCAATGCCGGTCGTAAAGGTTTTGGCAGATGACCCTGTCCAGACTACTGCAACAACTACCGGCAAGTTACCCTTCAAAAATACCTATGTCAAAAATGTGTTTGTGACGGAAAACGATTACCGTAACGCAAAACCGAATATCACTGTTTCGCCGGGATTCCTGAAAGCAAAGGAAATTCTACCCGTTCCTTACTGGAAAGGTAACGAAACAGCCATTGACATGTACTGGAAAACCTGGGAAATCGCTTTCAAAAACATCAAGAACCCGGCAAAGGAATCGGGGTTTATCACCTCCTATATCGACACCGCCTACAACGGCAATATCTTTATGTGGGACTCCAATTTTATCACCCTGTTTGCACGTTATGGATCAAGGGCTTATCCGTTTCAAAGAACATTGGATAATTTCTATGCCAAGCAGCACCCCGATGGTTTTATCTGTCGCGAAATCTGGGGAAATTCTGGTGAAGATTGTTTCCACCGTTACGACCCTACAAGCACAGGGCCGAACCTGATCCCCTGGAGTGAAATGGAATATTTCAAACACTTTGGTGAATGGGAACGGGTTCACAAAATATTCCCTGTATTATGTGCTTATTACCAATGGCTTAAATTGAACCGCACCTGGCAGGATGGGTCGTATTGGTCGAGCGGATGGGGAACAGGAATGGACAACATGCCTCGCGTCCCGAAAAGTTACAATCCTATTTTTTCTCATGGCCATATGACGTGGCTCGACACCTGTCTTCAACAGCTCTTCATCGGTAAATTGCTTGTGGAGTTTGGCTTTTATGTTGAAAGGTGGCAGGAGATCGAAGAGATTGAAGATGAAACCAAGTCGTTGAAGAAATTGATCAAAGAGAAACTTTGGGATCCAAAAACCTCATTTTTCTATGACAGGTATGCAGATGGCAGTATCGGAACTTTAAAAAGTATTGGTGCATACTGGGCACTATGGTCCGATATTCTGAACAAAGAGGAAATGACCGCCTTTGTAAACCATCTCTCCGATCCAAAAACGTTCAACCGGAAGCATCCGATTCCATCGATTCCTGCAAATCACGAAAAATACCAGGCTGATGGAAGGTACTGGCAAGGCGGGGTGTGGGCGCCAACCAACTATATGGTGATCAAAGGACTTCAACAGAATGGTTTCCATAAGCTGGCATTTGACCTGGCATCGAGGCACCATGAACAGGTGGGTGAAGTATTTAAGACAACGAATACGTTTTACGAATATTATGCACCAGAGTCGGCCGAACCCGGTTTGTTGGCACGGCCCGAATTTATTGGGTGGACCGGGCTTGTACCGGTTTCGATTCTTTTTGAATCCATCTTCGGGATCAATTCCAACTATCTGAAAAAAACAGTTGAATGGCATGTTAACCTTACGGCAGAACATGGCATCGATCGTTATCCGATCGGACCGGATGGCATGTTGTCGTTCAAATGTGCGGCAAGAAGTTCTGCTAAACAACGTCCAACGATTGAGGTAAAATCAAATATCGAACTGAAATTGCTTTTAAGTTGGGATGGCGGGTCTGAGACAATTCAGATAAATCCATCAATATAAGAAGTGTAACTGGCGGCTGGCTACAGGCAGTTGGCGTTGATGAATTGCCCTTTTTCAAAATTCTTTCCTTATATTTGTAGGTTGTTAATGCAAAAGAGATGAAAAAAATACCTTACGGGATTAGTAGTTTTGAAACAATAAAAACTGAAAATTACTATTTTGTCGATAAAACGAAGTACATCGAAAGGATGGAAAATTTGGGTGGCAGGTATTTGTTTTTCCTTCGTCCCCGCCGTTTCGGGAAAAGCCTGCTCATTTCAATGCTTGAACACTATTACGATATAGATCGGGCAGATCAATTCGACAGGTTGTTTGGCGATACTTACATTGGCCAAAATCCCACACCACTAAGAAATTCATATCCTGTGTTGAGGTTTAATTTTTCGATGGTTAAAACACAGGGGACAGTCGAGCAACTTAAACATGGCTTTTGCCTGAATGTCTGGGTCGAGTTGAAATGTTTCATCCTGAAGTACAAGACAAGGTACGGTCTGGATGAACAAGTGTTGAGAAAAATTGAAAGTCAAACCGATCCGGGTGATATGTTGCTAACTTTTCACGGCGAAATGAGGGCAAAACATGTTTCATTTTACATGATCATTGACGAATACGATAATTTTGCAAACAATGTCCTGATCGAGCACAACGAAGAAATTTATCGCAAAATTACCCATGCAGGGGGTTTTCTTCGCAATTTTTTCACCCTGATCAAAGGTTTGACAGACAACAGGGAAATAGACCGTCTCTTTATCTGTGGGGTATCCCCTTTGGTTATGGCCGATGTGACAAGCGGGTTCAACATTGGAGACAATATTTCGCTCTGGCCCGATTTTGCCTCAATGGTGGGTTTTAACAGGGAAGAACTTAAAGGACTTGTTGATCATTATATTCCAGGACAGTATGAAACCCTATTCCCTTTATTATCTGAGTGGTACGACAATTACTGTTTCGATGAAAATCTGGTTGAAAACCACATTTTCAATTCAATTTCAATTCTGTATTTTTTGAAGGAAAATTTGGCACTGAAGCGTCTTCCATCCAATTTGATTGATGAGAATTTGCGTACAGATTATGGCAAACTGCGTTTCCTGATTATTCAGGGAGAGAAACTAAATGGCAATTTTAATATCCTGAAAGAAATTGTCGAAACAAATCAAACTATAAGTATTCTGGTAAGAAGTTTTGCCCAAAATGAACTTATTGTTGAAGAGAAATTTGTTTCATTGTTGTTTTATCTTGGACTGTTAACAATTAAAGACATTTCACCACTAAACGACTTTACCTTTACTATACCGAATAAATTGATTCGTAGGTTATTATGGGAGTATATGCAGAAAGCCCTGGTTGATACTTTTGCTTTAAAAATCAGTAGTAATTTTCTGATTAGGGCTTTCGAGAAAATGGCGAAAACCGGAGAATGGAAACCTGCCCTTCAATACATTGTTGACAAATTTTATGAAGCCGTCTCGGTCCGTGATTTTACTTTCCACGAAGAGGGCTTGAAAACCTTCCTTTTGGCCTGGTTAAACCTGACAAACGTCTATGATGTGGTCAGTGAAAAGGAAAGAAATAAAGGCTATGCTGATATTTGCCTCGAACCCGACAGGAGATTTATTGAGTTCGTAAAATACGATTATATTATTGAGCTGAAATACCTAAAGGCAGAGGAAATTGAAACCCCAGCTAAGGAAGAGGTTGCTGTAAAACAGGCGTTAAAAGCTGCTACCTCACAATTGGAGCAATATGTTGCAAATAACAAATTCCAAACCATCAAAATCATCATCGTAGCTTCAGCAAAGAAATTGTTGGCAATGGAAGGGTTTTAAATATAACCAATGTTCCAAGCATGATGTAATTAATTGAATATAAATAATATATAGAGTTGAATGAAAAATGCATTACTGGTTTTTTTGATCATACTATTTTGTACGAGCGTTTCTGGACAGAATACTGGAAAAGAGAGTTCTGATAAAAACAGCTTCACAAATACCAAGCCTTACGAAACCGTCAAGGTTAATCCTGTCAAGGGAAATATTGTAAAAAATGTGATCCTTATGATCGGTGACGGAATGGGATTGGTTCAGGTTTCGGCGGCGTGGGTGGCAAATCGGGGAAAGTTGAATCTTGACAATTGTACCTACACGGGATTTTCAAGGACATGGTGTGCAGACAAACTGATTACCGATTCAGGTGCAGCAGGGACAGCGATGGCTACCGGCCAGAAAACCAACTATCATTGCATTTCTGTAGATACACAGGGTAAACCATTGGAGTCGTTGACTGACCTGGCCAATAAGGGTGGATTAAAAACCGGAATAGTGGTCACCTGCAACCTTCCTGATGCGACACCATCTGTATTTTGTGCCAACAATATCGACCGCAACAAGGAGGAAGCCATTGCCGCAGATTACCTGAACTGCAATGTCGATTATATTTTTGGGGCGGGCCGCGAAAGGTTCAACAAACGTGCCGACAGGCGGGACCTTCTCAAGGAGATGCAAAAGAAAGGATACCAGGTCTGTACAACATGGGACGCAACCAGTAAAATAAAACAGGGCAAAGTTTTTTCAGTACCTGAAGAGGGACAGTTGCCCCTTGCCAATGAACGTGGTGATCTTTTTGGAAAAGCTTGTTTTCATGCAATCGGCTTGCTGAACCGGAACAAGAAAGGTTTTTTTGCGATGCTCGAAGGTTCCCGGATAGACGATTGTGGTCATGAAAATGATCTTCCACGATTGATGGAAGAGGTATTCGATTTCGACCAGACCATTGGAAAGGTGCTGCAATGGGCCGAAAAAGACGGACAAACCCTTGTGATAGTCCTGGCCGACCATGAAACAGGCGGATTTACCTTGTTGGATGGGGACATCAAAACCGGAAAGGTATCCGGCAATTTCTCAACCAAAGGACATTCGGGCATACTGGTCCCCGTTTATGCCTATGGTCCCGGATCTCAAAATTTCACAGGGATTTATGAAAATACGGAGGTGTTCAATAAGATTGTTAAATTGTTGAAATTGAAGAAGTAATAGTATTAATAAAGACATATTGATTATTTAGTGGCTACTAAAAATTATTATACCATAGTTACAAGAAATTTAGTGCTTCTATAAGAAGAGCACTTTTCAATGTTACACCTTCTAGGAAAATATATTCAAACTAATTAAAAATAAGGTATTTGAAAAGGATTACACGTTTCTTTACTTAAACCAAAAGGTTGTAAGCAGTATTAAATTCTAAGCAGAACTATTAGTTGATTAATTTGTTAGATACTAATAATGCAATTAAATGCGGATTTTATATTTAGGTATTTGGAAATCAAAAGTTACTTAATATTTTTGTATATGTAACGAAATGAATCTTTACATTATTTCAGATCAGATCGATCAAAAGTAAAATGAAAAGGTATTATTATATTTTTGCTTCAATATAAAGGTTTTTATTATTTACCTTAATACAAGATTAATTCATTTAATAACAGAATATTCTATGAAAGAAAACGAAGAAATAAATAATGAAAATGGGTTTTGGAATTTTGGATTATTATTTATTTGTGTTCCTTTTTTACCAATCCTTTACATATACTTTTCAATTGTGATTAAATGGGTCTGTATTTCTGCTGCTGTTGTAATGATTCTTCTCCTTATATTTCAACTTATTTCCTTTAATAAAGAAGATATAATTCATCCTTCATTCACAAAAAAAACAAAACAATTTAAAACAATATATTTAATCGGTTGGTTCTTAATCGTTCTGCTATTAGTCTTTAGTGCGGTAAAATTAAATGATTATATTAAAATTAAAGACAAACAAGAAGATGAAATTAGAAAGCAAGAAGATGAAATTAGGAAAATTGAAAGAACCAAAACAAGAGAACAATTGACTTCAATATTTAATTATGTCAACATAGCAAATACATATTTTAGTCCATTACCTGAAGAAAAAATTTTAATAAAAAAAAATTCAATTTATATTACCCATACACTAAAGAATTCATTTTCACTTGACTTTGACTTTGATCTATCTAATTCGAAATTAAAAAATTTTGATATCGACAATGGTAACAAATATTTTTCCAACGAGCTTGCGAAATCAAGATATATCATGCATTTTCACTTTATGAGTACAATTGTCGGGCAATATAATGATGGCAGATCTGCAGAAGAAGGAAATTATGAAATTTTTCTGATTGATTTAGCAAATAATAAAGTACTAGGCAAAGGAGAATTGTTTGGTGGACCTCCATCAACAAAAGTTACAAAGACTTATAGAAATGGAGAGTTTCTTTATAGTTCAGGTACAAGTGCAACTGCACCTTCAGTGGAACAAATAATTGAATTTTTAGAAAAACATTTTATTGTATCAGGAGATTAATTCAAACACCATAGGTATGGGATACAGAAATATTTGCGAAAGGTTCCAAAATTGAGAAGCCAGTAGGTACAGCGCACCAAAATATCTTTCCAATTCTCCTAAAACATTGAAAACGGATCAAATGATTGATTATTAAGATATTATCAACATCATTGATAGAAATCTGTTTTACAGTTACTCTTTTTCTATTTGTATGTGGTTGTCAAAAACTCTTATAACTTTTTCTTCTTCGTTAAATTAATGCATCTCCGTTTCACACACTCCCAATCCTCCCCTGAAATAGTTGAACTGTACATTGGGATGATCTGCCAGCAAAGACATCGGAACGGCACTGTCCATTATTTTCTTTCCGATCATTAAAGCAGTCAACCGCTGTCCGAAAGGATTGTCATGCGTTCCCGCCTGCCAGATCGATACTTTATCTGCTTTCCAGGTTTGAACCGGGCCAACAGATAATGCCTGTCTGGGAATACCCGTAACAACACCACCTGCACTCGTACGTGCGTTCTGCATACAGGTAATGGGATGGAGATCAACTACACGTGCGGTCAATTCCCTGAATTCCATTGGTGTAGGTGGTGCATCTTTGTATTTGCCTTCCCTTTTGAAGGGGTCGTTAAAGGCCCAGTGCTTGGTGTCGCCTTGTCCTCCCTGCATCACAGCACAACGAATACCACTTTCCCAACTATTGATGTAAGTTGCCAGATCGGCTTTCGGAAAATGGAGATTGGCATCCGGCATTCTGAGTTTTGGATCGATCCTATTGAAACAAAGATCCCTGTCAGCTTTTTCAAACGAAATCGGATGGTCTGCCGCCAATTCCTTACCATCCACATACCATTCATCCATTCCCCAGAAATGGGAATTCGCAAGATTGATTTGCAATTCGTTAACAAGCCTTGCAACAAGTGGCAACTGCTCCGTTGGGCCAATCGGTCCGCAAATACCTACAGGATTACTCTCGGTTGACTGTTTCCAGGAAGTTATGTATTCCAAAGCTTCTGCAAGATAAAAATCTTCAAGGGTATCGTAAAAAACAACTTTGAAACCTTCCCTTGATAGTTGGAGCAGATCGTTTGGCGCAAGCCTTGCAGCATCCATCAATAAATCGTCTTCCAATGTTGTAAAGTCCCACCATTCGGGAGCCAACATACTTAATTTTCGTGGCATAGGAATTTATTTTTAATATTGTTTGAATTTCATTTTAGTACAACCAGCTCGCCAAGCAGCTCTTTAAGGATATTCGTATGAGGATACCCATGTCCCAAATGCTGCCTGAAACCTTCGGCATATTGGGTGTTGATCTCTTTTCCCCTTAGTTCGGCGAACCGTTTCATCGCCAGGATGTATTCATCCATTTTATGGTGTTTCTTCAGCCATTCGCGCTGGCTTTTATGACATCCAAGCATCTCCTCCTTGATTCCAATTTCGGTTGAAATATCAACATAAATCGATGGTTGTACCGGACTACCAAACTTGTCTTTACCTTCGAGTGCATCAACGTAGTACAAATGAGACACATGCTCATAAGGTTCTTCCGCTACCTCCATGTTTTTTATTCCCGCAGCGAAACAGGCAGTCTGGACAATCTTGCTGCTCATCTCATGATCAACCATATAATCACTTGGACTAGCCGTAAATACGATATCCGGGCGCACTTTGCGGATCAATGCAGTTGCTTTGTTGATTGTTTCACGTTCGTACAAGATATACACGTCGTCACATTCGAGACAGTGGTAAGTTCCGTCGAGCATTGCCGCAGAATCTGCAGCTTCAGATTTTCGAATCTGGCTTATCTCTTCACGAGTAAGTTCGGCAGAACCTTTGTCGCCGGGAGTAAAAGTCGCAATATGAACCGACCACCCGGCTTTTTTCAATAAAGACATTGTACCTGCGCACATCAATTCAGCATCGTCGGGATGCGCAAAAATTCCTAAAACTGTTTTCATCTTAATTTCCTTCAGCAGATTTATCAGCAGCAAAAATCAATTGATGGGTCTTAAGTGCCTCAGCCAGATTGGTCAGAGGCATTTCCCTATCTTCGTCAAGAGCTTTAAAGAAAGCTTCGAATTGGATCTGGTAGGGGTGGTCGGAAACATCGCCAGAATCGAGCAATTTCATCGAAAGTTCGGTCCATTTGTTCTTGTTCTGTCCCTCCACTTTTGAAGAGTAATACTTATTGTCCAACAGGCTCCCTTCGCTTCCGACAAGGTGAAAGTGGAAATAATAAGGTTGCAAACAATCAATCACAGAGGCGACTTTACCTATCGATCCATTTTTGAATTTAATGATTGATACAGAGCTTGTTGGATATTCGTATTTTGCAAAATCCTCGTTTTGGGAATAAGCGGCATAACTGCTAACTGACTCGAATTCGCTGTCCATGCACAACAGCAGGGCATCCATCGCATGGCATCCTGCAGAAAGGAGGCTGCTTCCAGCCATGGCTTTCTTTGTATTCCAGCGGAACTGCCCATACCATGGACCGATGCCATGGTAATAATCGACTTCGGCATAGTGTATTTTGCCCAGCAGTCCCTGATCAATCACCGATTTGATGGTCATCAATTGACTTGAAAACCGACATTCAAAACAGACGCAAGCTTTTACACCAGCTTCCTGTACGGCAGCCTCTACTGCAAGACATTCTTCCCAGGACAAAGCGATCGGCTTTTCGATGATCAGGTGTTTGCCCGCCCTTGCCGCCATAATGGCCTGGGTCGCATGATCGGCTGGATAGCTGCAGATGGATACGACGTGAAGTTCCGGATCGGCCAGCATCTGTGCAAGATCGGTGTAACATTGAATAATCCCTCCATGCTTTGCACTTATTTCTGCTGAATCGTGATTCCGTGAGGAACACAGTGCCGTAACCTGTGCGTAAGAAGTGTTGTTGATTGCTGCGATATGGGCTTCCGCAACCCAACTGTAACCAATGATCCCAACGTTAAATTTCCTCATAAGATATAGTATTAAAAACCAACGACTGAAGATTGACTAAAATTCTGTTATAAATGGATATGACCTGGCGAAAATGGAATTTTACCGTGTAAACTTAGTTAAAATGAAATCAAAAACAAATTGGTGTACCACAATATTTGTAGCCGAATTTTAATATATTAACGAAAAAGGTACAGCGTACCGCAATATCATGCTCATGTTTCAAATTGTGCCAGCATATTATTTTCTGTTTGAACATTAATTCCTATTTTTACAAACAATCAAATTACCATGCTACTTGAAATTTCTCAGACTAAAATTGTATTTATGAATAAAAAGATCCGCTTGCGTAAATTTCTGATTTCAGGGTTTATCCTTGTCATCCTCTCCGTTTCCTTTCAATCATTGATGGCACAACCCAAAACTCAACTAGAATTCCGAAAGGATAAGACTTTTAGCATTGCACAATTTACTGATCTTCATGTTAATATCCATTCGCCAAAGCTTTCTTTGACCCTTGGAACAATTAAAAATGTGCTGGAAACCGAAAAACCTGACCTGGCAATCCTGACCGGTGATGTCGTTGTAGCCGTACCCGCAAAAGATGGATGGTTGGCTCTTGCCAAGGTTTTTGAAAATGCCAAAACACCCTGGGCAGTTACTTTGGGAAACCATGATGGCGAACCTGGAATTACGCGTGATCAGGTTTTTGAGTTGCTTGTGACGTTGCCCTGGTTTGTTGGAACTAAAGGTCCTGAATTGTCAGGTTGCGGAAACTATGCCTTGCCGGTGAAAGCATATGATGGAAAAGCAATTGCAGCGGTGATTTATTGCATCGATTCAAACGATTATCCTAAAGACCGGAAGATCAGCAATTATGACTGGATCAAGTTTGATCAGGTGGCGTGGTATCGTAGTACCAGCGATCAGTTCAAAGCATCCAACAACGGTTTGCAGGTTCCTTCCCTCGCATTTTTTCATATCCCGTTGATCGAATACAAGGATATGGCGGCTAAAGGTAATCTGGTTGGCGAAAACAAGGAAGCCGTTTCAACATCCGACTTAAATTCCGGATTATTTGCTTCAATGGTTGAGAAAATGGACATTATGGGTGTCTTTGTCGGACATAGTCACAACGACAATTACATAGGAATTGAACACAACATTGCCCTTGCTTTTGGCGAGGTAACCGGTGCCGATGGATATGGACAACTGGAACGCGGATCCCGTATCATCGAACTCCATGAAGGCAAATTCAGTTTCGATACCTGGATCAGGACCAAATCCGGAACCCAATTCAAATTTAATTATCCCAATCCCCCATTACCAACAAAATAATATGCAATTATCTGTATTTCAATACATTTCCAAATATTTCAGTATATTTCAATGTATTTCTAAATATTTCAACACATTTCCATTTATTTCAAAAACATTATTCATGAAAAAGCTTTTAGTTTCCTTGTTATTTACTTTCAGTTTTTTAATGGTTTTCAGTCAGGATTACAACATCCAATACCAGAAATTTGATCACCTCACCCGTCCCGAAGTAAGAAATCCAATCCAAATACCTAATATTCAGGGTTATATTACTATGAAATGTGATTTTCACATGCATACCTATTTCTCCGATGGCGAGGTCACACCCTCCATGAGGATCAAGGAAGCATGGTCAGAAGGGCTTGATGCCATAGCGATCACTGAGCACAACAAAATCAAAGACGATCAAAGCAATGCAGACCTCAATAAATCGTATTTCCTTGCCAAAAGAAAGGCGGACGAAACTGGTTTGTTGCTAATCAGGGCAATTGAGTACACCGACAAAAATGAAGTTGGCCACATGAATTTTCTGTTTATCGACGATGCCAACCAATATGCCAGACAAAAGATCGAACCGGAAGCTGCGGTTGAACTGGCCGCGTCTAAAGGGGCTTTTGTGATTTACAATCATCCAGGCTGGCCTGATAAAAACAGCGACTTGTCGGATTTCCAGAAAAAGTTCATTGCACAAAAGAAAATCGGGGCGATTGAAGTTTTTAATGAAATGGAGTTTTATCCTCAGACCATAGACTTCTGTCTGGATAACCAGCTTGCTCCGGTTGGTTGCTCAGATGTTCATCCGGCTATCGGATATCAATACGATTTGAATGTGGTGAAACGCCCCATGACCCTTGTCTTTGCCAAAGAGGCTACATTGGATGGGATAAAGGAGGCACTTCTTGCCGGACGGTCACTCGCCTATAGTAATAACCTACTTGCAGGAAAAGCCGAATACATCATTGCAGTATTTGATCAATCGTTGAAGGTTCAGAAAATCACTGAAATAAAAGAGGAAACGGTGTTTAATGTGACGAATACATCAGATATTACTTTTATCCTGAGCGCAGATGGAGAGGACATGGTATTCCCAGGTGGAAAAGTTACCCAGATCCGTGTTAAAAAGGCAGATTTCAGCAAAACTTATTCCATGAAAAATGGGTTCTGTGGTGCAAAGAAATATGCGTCAGTTAGTTTGCCGCTGAAATAAATTGAGACACTGGTTTTCATTGATAAAAAAAGCTGCTCCATTACAAGAATGAAGCAGCTTTTTTACTGTACAATTCCAGATAATCTATTTCCCATCAATGATTATTGGTGCATTCCGTTTGCTGTCGAGTATAATCAATTTGGCATTGGGTGATGTAGCAATTGCCTTGATCATTTCATATTGTAACTGCTTGTCACTAAGGCCAGTACTCAAGATCTGCTGATAATCTGCAATACCCTGGGCCTCAACCCTTTTGCGTTCAGCTTCCTGCTTCTCTTTCTGAAGGACAAAAGTCATTTTCTGTGCGTCCTGCTCTGCATTGATCTTCGATTCGATCGTGGCCTTCACGGAAGCGGGCAAAGTAATGTTCCGTACCAAAAGTTGTTCAAGAAGCAATCCCCTTCCTTTAAAATCGTCTTCTATGGTTTTAAAAATTCTTGCCTGGAATTCGTCACGTTTTGAGGAATAAAGCGCAACTGCATCGTAATAGACAGCATTGTCCCTGATTTTGGTCCTGCAGATAGGGCGGACGATTGTATTTCTATAGTCAGTTCCAATTTCCTTCAGGATACGCGGTGCTTCCTTTGGAATTACTTTGTACAAAACTGTCAGGTCAATAATGACCTCAAGTCCATCGGCCGACAATACCCGGATGGCATCATCACCAACCTTGTCGCCTTCGTCATGCACACCCGACATCGTATAATTCTGGGTGCGCACGTCGAATGGAACTACCTCTACCAATGGATTGATCAGATTCAGTCCGCTTTCCAGGAAATTCGTGTTCACCTTACCAAAAAGCTTTTGTACCCCTACCTCGCCTGGTTCAATTTGCTTTACGGAAGAGAAAAGGAGACCAACAATAAAAATTAAAATACCAACGATCCGGATCGTGCCAGTGTGTTCCCTGAATGGCGATTCAACTTTTGAAACAGCAGAAGCCAGGAAAATTACTACAATACCTAAAATAATGATAAACATAGGATTACGATTTAATGATTACGACTTACTTTTATTAACATGGGAATCAATCTCCAAAATTAATCTAATCTTTTGGAAATAATCATCATTCGAAAATATTTGGGCAACTGTAGTATTTTGGAGGTCACAACTTTAATAATTACATGATCCAGGTTTTAGTTGATTGCTTGCTCAGTCACCTTGATCCTCATCTAAATCATTGTGGTCATCGCCACCTAAACTATAATAATTATTCTCCTCGTCTTCACTACCTGCATTCTCCGGAATATCACCCAACACCAAATCGTAAGGTACGAGGTCGGGTACTATCTCTTCTTTTACAAAATCATTTTGGTTTAAATCCTGGTTTTCAGAAATACCAATAAGTTACATCTTTCACACTTTAGGTTTCCCTGATATTCACTCTGTTATCTTTTTTATAGGCTGAAAGGTATTCCGACGGTGTCAATTTCATGACTCTTTTAAACTGATCATTGAAATGGCTTAAATTGTTGAAACCACTCGCCATACTTGCCATAGAGATCGTGATGTGATCTTCAACCATTAATTTACAGGCATTACCAATCCTGATTTCATTGAGGAATGAGAGGAACGTTTTTCCTGTATGTTTTTTAAAATACCTGCAAAAAGCTGTTGGACAAACATTTACCTTGTTGGCTACATCTTCGAGTTTGATTGGGTTGGTAAAGTTGAGCAGAATATGCTCATGTATTTTATTAAACCTGTAAAAATCGTAGGTATTAATGGATTTGGAATAACCAATGCTTGCATGGTATTTATATTCTTTGGTATTGGCCATCATTTCCAATAAAAGGATCAATTCAGTAATTCGTTGGATTCCTGTAACTTTAAATATTTTCTCAATCTGATCTCCAAGCTTCTTCCTGTTTTTCCCGATATATTGAATACCCCTTTGAGATTTGGCTAACAAATCCTTTATCGTGTTCATCTCGGGAAGGTTTATAAAATTCTCGTTAAAAATATCCTTCTTAAACTGGATAATTAATGCTTTAATGCCCGTGGTATCCTGTCCATCGGAATACTTCAGGTCACTTTTCCACCAGTGGGGTACATTCTCGCCAATAATACTGATTTCTCCTTCCATAAACCGATGGATGCCATCTCCGACATAGCTGGTTCCTGAACTTTTCACAACATAAAGGATTTCAATCTCAGGGTGAAAATGCCATGGAACCGTAAAATGGGGGATCTCTTCGTCATAAACAATGACAGACTCAGTCGGTAAAGCCGCAAGTTTTTGAAAGAAAGGCTTCATAATATTAGAGTATTAGCAGAAAATAATATTTCCAAATATAAAATGCTAAAATAGCATTATATGTGGATAATAAAGCAAAAGTAGGATGAAAAAAATCTTACTATGTTTGCTTTATCAACATATGTAAAAAACTAACTACATGAAAGAATTCACTACCATAGACTGGATAGTATTTGTGGGGTACGCAGTTTTGATTCTGTCGGTCGGTCTTTGGGTATCCAGGACGAAGAAGGGTGAGCAAAAAACGGCCAACGATTATTTTCTCGCAAGTCGTTCTTTGCCCTGGTGGGCCATCGGTGCAGCGTTACTTGCATCCAATATTTCAGCCGAACATTTTATTGCAATGTCGGGGTCAGGTTATGCAATTGGCTTGGCAATAGCGGCTTACGAATGGATTGCTGCAGTAGTTCTGATCCTTGTAGCAAAATACTTTCTTCCAATTTTTATTGAAAAGGGGATTTTTACAATGCCCCAGTTTTTGACCCAACGCTACGACAAGCGGGTAAGTTCCAGTCTGGCAGTTTTCTGGTTGCTTGTTTATGTTTTTGTAAACATGACTGCCGTTTCCTACCTCGGGGCTCTTGCAATGGAAAGGATACTGGGAGTACCGTTAATCTATGGCATCATCGGGTTTGCTTCCTTCTCGGCTTTGTATTCAATATGGGGTGGAATGAAAGCTGTAGCGTGGACAGACGTGATCACTGTAACAATTTTGATTTTTGGAGGGTTGGTAACTACTTTTCTATCGTTGAACGCCATTAGCGACGGCCATGGAATCGTCGCAGGGATGTTGCAGCTCATCGATAAGGTACCCGAGAAATTCCATATGATCATCGAAAAAGGGACTTTGTTTGTCCCTGATGGTGCAGGAGGTAAGAAAGATGCATTTCTGGACTTGCCTGGACTTGGCGTAATTATGGGTTCCATGTGGCTGACCAACATTGGATTCTGGGGATTTAACCAGTTCATCATTCAACGCGGTCTCGCAGGAAAAACATTGAAAGAGGCACAACTTGGGGTCGTATTTGCCGGCTACCTGAAATTATTGATGCCCTTGCTTGTAGTTATCCCGGGGATTGCAGCTTTTGCTTTAGGTGCAAAATTGGGTAGATCAGACGAAGCTTACCCCTGGTTGCTGAACAATATCGTACCTATCGGATTGACCGGACTCTCTTTCTCTGCCATTGCCGCAGCAGCGGTTTCTGCCCTAAGCTCGATTGTCAACAGTGTTTCAACGATTTTTACAATCGACATTTACAAGGGCTATATGAACAAACAAGCCACAGATAAACAAATGGTGAAAGTTGGTCGTATTGTGGCTCTGGTCGCTTTGATCATTTCTACCTCTGTAGCTCCGCAATTGCGCACGTTGGATCAAGCTTATCAATACATTCAGGAATATACCGGATTTATCTATCCAGGATCGTTCCTTGTATTCTTTTGCGGGCTATTCTGGCGTAAGGCATCTGCCAACGCAGCTTTCTGGACTGTGATTTTAACAATTCCTACAGGGATAGTATTTAAGATCTTTAGTCCTGAAATGCCTTTCATCCTTAGAATCGGATATGTATTTATGATTTTGTCAATTGTAATGGTTGGGCTTAGTCTGATGGATAAATCAAATCTGATTGACAATGTTGAAGCAGATATGGTTACAAAGAAAAAGACTTTAAAAACAGGCTGGACCATCATGACAATTTCTGCCGTAGTTGGGATTGTTGCAGCATTCTTTGTAGTCCCTTATCACACTTTTGCGCCCGAGGCAGTTTACGTATTGGTTGCAGGGTTCTTGCTTGTTGGTATGATCATGGTCTTCAACGTTTCCAGTAAAACAATGAACGCCAAAGGGATCATCACAAACAGCAATCTTTACAAAACCTCTATGCCTTTCAATATTGCAGCAGTTGGGATTTGCGGGATCCTGGCTACGTTGTATTATCTGTTCTGGTAATGGCATGGGGCTTGGAGCATGGGGCAGGGAACGTATAACATGGGGCAAGAGCATGGAGCATGGTATACCGAAGAGGGGAGACCGGAAAACGGAAACGAAGTATTCAATATCGGGAATACTGATTTATTTACAGAGTGCTTGCAGCTAGATGCAAGTTGCCAGCCGCAAGTAGCTCAATTAATAATGGACTAATATTTTCAAAAATGAGAGTTTCCATCAAGGAAATGTACAGGCATGCATATGGTAATTTTGGCATTGGGGCATTTAATGTTTTCAATGCCGAAC
Source organism: Mariniphaga sp. (assembly GCA_037128295.1). GTDB lineage: Bacteria > Bacteroidota > Bacteroidia > Bacteroidales > Prolixibacteraceae > JAAFHB01. The sequence continues at coordinate 6,092 of JBAXWR010000015.1, read as the reverse complement.
AAATCCATGGCGTATTCCGGGGAGCCTCAAAAGCTGCTGCTCCTGTTATTATCCAACTTACTCCGGTTGCTCGTAATTATCTTCAACCCGAAATGTTGGAAGGCATTATTTCTGCCGCTCAGGAAATTTACCCTGACGTTACTTTTACAGTTCATCTTGACCATGGAAATTTTGACCATTGTATAAGTGCAATTGAATCAGGATTTTACAATTCGATTATGATTGATGCTTCTCATGAACCTTATAGTTATAACGTTCAAATAACCAGGCATATTGTCGAAATGGCTCATTCCAAAGGAATTGCAGTAGAAGCTGAACTTGGGGTTTTAAGTGGAGTGGAAGACAACCTCTCAATTGACGAAAAACATTCATTTTATACAGATCCGCAACAGGCTAAGGAGTTTATTCTGCATACAGGATGCGATAGTCTGGCAGTAGCGGTTGGTACAAGCCATGGAGCGTATAAGTTTTCAGGTGGACAAGGTTTACAATTGGACATTCTGGCTGAAATTCAAAGATTGATACCCGGATTTCCATTGGTTTTGCATGGTGCCTCAACAGTCCCAATCAAAGAAGTCGAAAGGATTAATGCTGCAGGTGGGAAAATCAGGGAGGATGCTAAAGGTGTCAATGACAAGGAGTTACTTGAAGCCATTCAATTAGGAGTGTGCAAAGTCAACATTGCGACAGATATGAGGTTGATCTGGACGCGTATCCATCGTGAATTTTTCAAAAATTTGCCTGATCAATTCGACATGGTGGTACCCGGAAGGGAGTATATGTCGGTACTTGAATCTTTTGTTGCTGAAAAATGCAAATTTTTAAAATTCAACAATCATCAACGATCATGATAAAAGATATGAGATGTCCCTTGATATCAAAGGCGAATAATAATGAAGCCATCTACCAGAGCTTTACAAACCGGGAAGCCGGATGGGAATACCTTAATTTTGAAGCCCGTACAATGAAACAAGGCGAGAAATGGTCGTCCCATACAGGAACTAATGAATTATTGATTGTTTTGATGGGTGGCAATTTCGCAGTCACATCCGGGTCAAATCGCTGGGAAACAGTGAATGGCCGCAAAGATGTTTTTGGCGGTTTGCCACATGGATTGTACCTTCCACCAAATACCTCTTTTACTTTAACTGCAGAAAGCGTATTGTTGGATATCGCTTGTAGCTGGTGTGCTGCCGATCAACTCTTTCCTCCCAGATTTGTCACCCCTGACGATGTTGTTAAAATGGAAATAGAATTCAGGGGTGGCGACAATGCCAGCCGCCAGATCAATAGGATACTTCCCCCCGGCTCAGCCTGCCATCGTCTGGTTTGTGTCGAAGTTTATACTCCTTCAGGTAACTGGAGTTCCTTTCCTGCCCATAAGCACGATACACGAAAAGTTGATCATGAAACGGGGAAACTACTTGAGGCTGACCTTGAAGAGATTTATTTTTTCAAGATCGATAAGCCTCAAGGTTTTGCTATTCAGAAAGTTTACACAGATTCTCGTAGCCTCGATGAAATTGCGGAAGCTCACCACAATGATGTTGTCTTGATTCCCGAAGGGTACCATCCCGTAATTGCCGGACATGGTTACAACTGTTACTACCTTAATTTCCTTGCAGGAAGTGATCAAAGCCTGATGGCAAGTGATGACCCTGACCACAAATGGATTTATGGGACTTGGAAAGGGTTGGATCCACGGATTCCAATGGTAACCAGGGAGATGAATGGTTAAAACGGAGAAGGGAGACCGAAGAAGGGAGACCGGACAACGAAGAAGGGAAACCCGGAATTTAAATAGAGATCATTATAACGAGTTCGATCAATGATAGTTAAACAACTTAAGTTCAATATAAAAAACACAAAACCGAATCAAGATGAAAGAAAATCAAAATTTGAATGACTCCGGTTCACTGCCTCCAGTCTCCAGTCTTCCTACTCCGGTCTCCGGTCTCCAGCCTCCGGTAGAAAAAATCTATGATGTCATTACCTATGGGCGCTCCTCCATTGATTTATATTCAGCCAATATTGGAGCTGATTTTGTTGACATACAAGCTTTTAACGCTTATGTTGGTGGCTCACCTCTCAATATTGCGGTCGGATCCAAACGTCTGGGATTGAAATCTGCCTTGCTGACCGGAATTGGCCAGGATCAGATTGGTGATTTTCTGCTTAATTTTTTGAACAAGGAAGGGGTAGAAACAAAGTTTATTCCGCGTAAACCAGGTTTTAGAACAAGTGCAGTGATCCTGGGAATTCAACCACCCGATAATTTCCCATTGGTTTATTACCGTGAAAATTGTGCAGACTCAAAGGTAACCATCGATGATGTGATTTTTGCCAATATCGGCGCAAGTCGTTTATTTGAGATCTCCGCCACAGCACTAAATGTCGAACCTTCACGATCGTCGGCTTTTTTTGCTGCTGAAGAGGCCGTTAAAAACAATGTACCCATTTTGATCGACCTTGATTTTCGCGCCGATCAGTGGCACGACCCCCGATCTTTTGGTGTCACTACCAGAGCATATCTGAGAAGTTGTACAATTGCTTTAGGAACTGAGGAAGAGATACTTGCAACTATGCTGAGCGATCCCAATCAGATAAAAATCACCAACCAACAGATTTCCGCTCCCGAAATCCGTGGGAACGTGGATGCTGCCATTCAGCAGATTATGGCTTTGGGTCTGGAAGCTTTGATCGTAAAACGTGGTGAAAAAGGATCAACGGTTTTTCTGAAAGGTGGTGCTTTTATCGATGTGCCGGGTTTCCCTGTTGAAGTGATGAACGTACTTGGTGCTGGTGATGCTTTTGCCAGTGGGTTTATCTATGGCTATCTGAACGGTTGGAACTGGTTTAATTGCTGTAGGATGGGAAATGCCTGTGGCGCAATCCTGGTCACAAAACCTGGCTGTTCCAATTTCAACCCAACTTATGATGAGGTGATGGCATTCATCGAAGAAAAAGGTGGATTTTAAAAGCAGCAACTGGCAGCTAGCAACTGGCTACTGGCAACTTGCACCTTGTATCAAACAGCCAGTTGCCAGCCGCTCATCTTAAGAAATCAAATCAAAATCACATTACATTTTAATATATGAAAGCCACATTTCTACTTATTTCTTTATTTCTAATTTCATTTGCGTCCTATTCCCAAAAATTACAGATGAACGTAATGACCTTCAATATCCGCTACGACAATCCAGGCGATAGTCTCGACAACTGGAAGTACCGTAAAGCATTTGCTGCCAAGATGATCCAGAATTATGATGTTGATGTTTTCGGTACTCAGGAAGTCCTTAATAATCAATTAAATGATATTTTATTGTCCTTGCCGCAGTTCAGTTCAGTTGGTGTTGGCCGTTTGGATGGAAAAACTCAGGGCGAATACAGCGCGGTATTTTATAAAAAGGAAAAATTCAAGTTATTGGACAGCGGCAACTTCTGGCTTAGCGAAAATCCATCTGCTGTTGGCGTTAAAGGATGGGATGCTGTCTGCGAACGCATTGTCACCTGGGTAATACTTCAGGAGAAAAATTCCGGCAAAAAGTTCGCTTTTGTCAATACACACTTCGATCATATGGGTCAGGTCGCCCGCCGTGAAAGTTCAAAACTTTTGCTTTCGAAAGTTGATGAGATCGCCAAAGGGCTCCCACTTTTTGTGACCGGTGATTTCAATGCCACACCTGATTCGGAAGTGATTACAATTCTTACAGATAAAAACAGACCAAACCATTTGACTGATTCACGTTCCCTAGCTCCTTTCATTTACGGTCCCTCCTGGACATTTCACGGATTTGGCCATGTGCCATTGGAAAGGCGGAGTATTATTGATTTCATATTCGTAAAAAATATCATTCAGGTTGAAAAATTATCGGTCATTGCCGACCGGCTCGATAACATCTACCTGTCGGATCATAACCCTGTATTTGTAAAAGCTTCATTCTAAATACTTTATCAATGAAAACAATTCAACTAACAGTAGGACAGGCTGTTGTAAAATTTTTGAAGAACCAGTATGTAGAACGTGATGGGATCGAAAATCCATTTTTTGCTGGTTGTCTTGGTATTTTCGGACATGGGATCATTGCAGGTGTAGGGCAAGGACTAACACAAAACCCTGATTTCCGCTATTTTATGACACGCAATGAGCAATCATCTGTCCACATCGCCACAGCTTATGCCAAAATGAAAAACCGGATGGGTACTTTTGCCTGTATTTCATCAATAGGACCTGGTGCCACAAATATGATCACAGGCGCGGCCTGTGCAACCATCAACCGTATTCCTGTACTGATTATTCCGGGAGATATTTTTGCACGACGTAATGTAGCCCCTGTATTGCAACAACTTGAATCTCCCGGATCACAGGACATCTCGGTAAACGACTGTTTTAAACCGGTTTCCAGGTATTGGGATCGGATCAACAGACCCGAACAACTGATTACCTCGTTACCGGAAGTGATGCGCGTGCTTACTTCGCCGGCCGATACAGGAGCAGTTACTTTGTCACTTCCACAAGACGTTCAGGCCGAAGCCTATGATTTCCCGGAAGAGTTATTCAGGAAAAGGGTTTGGAAAATTGCAAGGCCACGTCCCGATGTTTCAAGTTTAAAAGAAGCAGTTGCTTTGATCAAAGCTTCCAAAAAACCCTTAATTATATCAGGTGGTGGAGTTATCTACAGTGAAGCGACAGGAATTTTGCAGAAACTGGTCGAAAAGACAGGAATTCCTGTTGCAGAAACATTTGCGGGTAAAGGGGCGCTTCCATACAACCATCCTTCAAACCTGGGTGCTGCCGGAGCAACCGGAACTCCGGGTGCCAATGAAATTGCAGGTGAAGCCGATCTGATCATTGGAATTGGTACCCGCTACAGTGATTTCACAACTGCCTCTAAAACAGCATTTCAGAATCCTAACGTTAAATTTATCAATATCAATATTGCCGAATTTGACTCCTATAAACATTGTGCCTTGCCTGTTACCGGAGATGCAAAAGTTACTTTGGAGGAACTTCTGGAAGAATTAGGTGATTTCAGGGTCGCTGATGAATATGTTGAAAGGGTCGCCACATTTAGTGAAACCTGGGACAAACAGGTCAGTGAATTCTATAAAGTTGTTGGTAATACTCCCGTTGAACAGGCTGAAGTTGTTGGTGCAGTCAACGATTTTTCTGGTCCCCGCGATGTCGTACTTTGTGCTGCAGGCAGTTTACCAGGAGATCTTCATAAACTTTGGAGAACCAGCGATCCAAAAGGCTTCCATCTCGAATATGGCTACTCAACAATGGGTTATGAAATTGCAGCCGGTATTGGTGCAAAAATGGCATGTCCCGATCGCGAAATCTATGTGATGGTAGGTGACGGTAATTATTTGATGATGAACAACGAAATCGTCACAGCCATTCAGGAAGGGATAAAATGTACGATCATTCTGTTGAACAACAATGGATTTGCAAGCATTGGAGGATTATCCCAATCAATTGGATCACAGCGATTTGGAACCAAATACCGTTACCGTGATGAAGAGACTGGTTTGTTAACCGGAGATATTCTTCCTGTTGATTTTGCCCAGAATGCGCGTAGCCTCGGAGCTTATGTGATTGAATCCCATGATATGGAATCATTTAAGTCTGCGTTGACTGAGGCAAAAACACGAACAGAGACAACCGTAATTACAATTGAGACCAATTTAACCAAAGGGGTTCCAGGCTTTGCATGGTGGGAAGTCGCCATCGCCGAAGTTTCCGAAATTGATACAGTCCAGAAAGCTTATTCTGAATATGTTGAACACAAAAAGAAGCAACGGTACTTTCTTTAATGGAAATAGTTGAAATACAATTGAAATAAATTGAAATACAATTGAAACAGAATTGAAATATTTGAAATACAATTGAAATTGTTTATACGATCCCAGCCAGTCGCCAGTTGCTAGTCGCTAGCTGCAGATCTTAATGGACAAAAATTAAAATTTGATAATTATGTCAAAAGCTTTAAGAAATTACATCAACGGACAATGGGTTGAAAGTAAAGGAGACGCTATGTTGGATGTAATCGACCCTGCATCCGGATTGGCTATTTCCCAAGTTCCCGCCG
>JBAXWR010000149.1:0-17661 GCA_037128295.1 Mariniphaga sp. | reverse complement strand
AGGGCGTAAATCGACTGTAATTTATAACCGCGACTGGCATAAAGGGGTAGTTGGAATTGTAGCTTCCAGATTGACAGAATATTACTATCGGCCAACAGTAGTCCTGACCGAATCGAACGGACTGGCAACAGGTTCAGCCCGCTCGGTTGGCGAATTCGACCTATACGAAGCAATCGGTGCGTGTGCCGATTTGCTCGAATCGTATGGGGGACACATGTATGCTGCTGGCTTATCTATGAAACTCGATAATGTCGCAGAATTCTCACGAAGATTTGAACAGATCGTAAGGGATTCTATTTCAGAGGATCAGATGAAGCAAAGTATCGATATTGACGCAAGAGTTTCACTATCTGACCTCACCCCAAAATTTCTAAGGTTATTAAACCAATTTGAACCATGCGGCCCACACAATATGATCCCGACTTTTCTGACCGAAAATGTTTTGGATTATGGCACTAGCAGGCCTGTCGGTAAAAACAACGAGCACCTGAAACTTGATTTGATGGAGGCCAATCGTTCGTCTTCTGTTTTTTCCGGAATTGCATTCTCACAATCTGATCAATTCGATATGATCAAAAAATCGATGCCTTTCGATATATGTTATACTGTAACAGAAAACGAATACCGGGGAAAAACTTCGATGCAACTAAATATCAGGGATATAAAATCAAGATTAGACGAATTTGATTTTCTGCACTGATACCTTCAAGTTTTAGCATTATCGAACATACAATACAAACATTACAATTATTTGTATATGAAATCTTTAGCATTTTTCATCTTAGGATTAGCTTTCTTGACGATGCAGTTAAAGGCTCAAAAAACACCTACAGGCAATCCTGCTGATTTTAAAGTTAAGACATGCCTCCATTCCATTAGTTATAGTGGTTTGTGGAGGGGACAGGCCTTTCTTACAGTTGACCAATTTCTAGACAAAGCCAAGGCTCTTGGTTTTGATGGGGTCATGCTTGTGGCCAAACGCCCACATGTGTCTATTATCGATTATGACGATACTGCAAGGGAAAAACTCAAAAACAGAATTAAAGATCTTAAACTGGAGTTGGTTTGCCTGGCAGGTTATACCGATTTCACTGCAGGTGTTGACAGGGCAGGGATTCCGAATGTTGAAATTCAAGCATCGTATGTGGGAGAATTGGCCAAACTTGCAAGGGACCTTGGAACAAATATGGTACGCATTTACACAGGGTATGAAAGGCCAGATGTTCCCTACGACAAACAATATAGTTTAGTGGTCGAAGGGCTACAGATGGCTGGAAAACTAGCCGCTAAATATGGTGTGACCCTTATCATTCAAAACCATCACGACATAGCACTTCACCACGATGCAATGAAATGGCTGCTTGATGAGGTCAACCTGCCCAATGTGAAAGCATCTTTCGACTGTTGGACACCAACTTTAGAAGGGCTTTCCTCTCAGGAACTTAAAAAAGCGATCTACACAATGAAACCCTATATCGTTCACACAATTGTTGCCGACTATGAAAAGCATCCACGTTTTAAATATGAGTTACAGCAGACGAATTATGTCCCATTAGTCCCCCAAAACAAGGCAGTTCCGATGGGAGAAGGATATCTCGACTATAAGACCTGGATCAATACCTTGAAAGAGATTGGATATCAAGGGTATATAACTTATGAAATGTGCGAAGTCCTTAAAGGTGGTGGTTCAATCGAAAATCTGGATAAAACAGCCAAAGCTTTTCTGGAATATATAAAGCAATTCAAATAATCTTAAAGTTTTGTATTCAGAATTAACAAATCATATTGCCCGTTTAAAAAAGGCACTTACAAATCAGCTTCCCGGTGAAAACGCCCATCGTTTGATGTTGCCTAAAGGACGAGAATTGCAACCAATTGTCGAATCCACCACTATCTTGCAAAGCAGTGTTTTGATGTTATTGTTTCCTGAGAACGGTAGCCTAAATACTTGCATGATCCGCAGACCGACAACGATGAGAAATCATGGTGGTCAGGTGGCATTTCCTGGTGGACGTTTTGAACCATCGGATATTACCCTACAACAGACCGCATTACGCGAATCCTTTGAGGAGATAGGAACAGATCGGAATAAAATAGAATTGATCGGAGAACTTTCACCACTTTATGTTCAGGTCAGTAATTTCACGATTCACCCCTTTATAGGTTGGTGCGATATTGTTCCAATATTTAAAACGGATAATCAAGAGGTTGAAGAACTCTATATAATTCCTGTCAGCAAATTTGTCGATCATACTTCACCCCATCTTCAAAGTGTAAACACGATTTACGGACAAATGGAAGTTCCCGGTTTTTATATCGACAATTTATTTATTTGGGGCGCAACTGCGATGATCGTATCGGAGTTCAATGAAGTCTATAAATCAGAATTTCTCGAACGCCCCAAGTCCGAATAAGGCAAAATCGTATTTCACTGGATCAGCAGGGTCAAATAACCTCAGGTTAGCTGTTAATTCTTCAACTGCCTGCCAGTCGTTCTGTGTACGATGAAGCAAACCAAGTTTACGAGCTACATTGCCTGAATGGACATCAAGGGGCATCATCAAGGCCGATGTAGGTATCGAATTCCAGAGGCCAAAATCCACACCGCATTTGGCCGGCCTGACCATCCAACGCAGAAACATGTTGATCCTTTTGGTAGATGAACCTGTCGAAGGATTAGCGATGTGTTTTCCGGTACGGGGTGGTGGCACATAAGAAAGGAAACCTTCCCTAAAACAGGTAATCGCTGTCTTAATGGTCCCATCAATAGCCAATCCATCTGAAAAAAGTTTTTCAAGTCCACCTTTTTCCTTGTAAATTTCGGAAAGTGCCAGAATAAAATAGCTGCAATCGACCCCATTAAAGGTACGGTGAACAAAAGTCCCGAACCGTTTCAAATCTCCAAATGAGCTATTTGTCAAATATTCATAAGGTTGTCCATCCATGAGTTCAACCAGCTTGTTGGCATTACGGATAATGGTGATCCGTTGTCCCCAGGCAATGGTCGCCGAAAGGAATCCTGCAATCTCAATATCTTCTTTCCGTGAAAAAAGTCGTGGAATGGAGATAGGGTCTGTTTCAATAAAACTGACACAATTGTATTGGGAGTATTTTTCATCAAGGAAGGCTTTTAGTTCACTAAGGAGCATGGGTAAGAAATAAATTGAAGACTATGAATATTTGGATATTGAAATTTTCGACCAATTATATATCTTATTTTGGTAATATTCAACAGATTACAATACTACAACCCCATCTTTTATATGAATCGTCCTGTCCGACATTCCGGCAAAATGTTCGTCGTGGGTAACGATGATAAAGGTTTGACCGAATTTTTCTCTTAGGTTGAAAAATAACCGGTATAACTCTTCCTGATTGTGGGAATCCAGATTTCCGGATGGTTCGTCGGCAAGAATAATCGCCGGATTGTTGATCAAAGCCCTGGCAACAGCTACACGTTGTTTTTCGCCACCCGAAAGTTGGGAAGGTTTATGGTATATACGGTCACTGAGTTCAAGGATTGAGAGCAATTCATTGGCTCGTGATTCTACCTCTTTTCTACCTCTCCTTGCGATATATCCCGGGATACAAACATTTTCAAAGGCTGAAAATTCCGGCAGCAAATGGTGAAACTGAAACACAAAACCAACTTCCTTATTCCTAAAACGGGAAAGTTCAGCTTCATTATAGGCGAATACATCTTTCTGATTGATCCAAACTTTCCCAGAATCTGGTTTACCTAATGTACCCAAAATCTGAAGTAAGGTTGTTTTTCCGGCACCGCTCGCACCAACAATTGTTACGATTTCACTCTTTGCAACTTGAAGCGAAATCCCTTTTAAAACCTTAAGGTCTCCAAATGATTTTACAAGTAGCTCAGCTTTAAGCATTTAATGAAAAAGTAAAATAAGTAATTAAAACTGATTAGGATCAATCCTTTAACTCTTCATCAATTTTACGTTTGACATCCAATCCTTTTTTTTCGATATTATCGGTCATTTTAGTAAGCTCCTGTTTAATATCTGAAGTGTGATTCTCAAATTCCATTTTGATATCATCAGTTGCCTTTTTGAATTCCCGCATTCCTTTGCCAACCGTACGTGCCAAACCAGGAATAGCGTCGGCTCCAAAAAAAAGCAACGCGAAAAAAACAATCACCATTATTTCTCCCCCACTGGGGATAAAGAGTAGAATACGTTCCATTTTGATTTACTTTTTGGCAAAGATACAATTTTGAAGCAGGAATAAGCCAATCGGGCCAGAAAATAATAAGGAGTTTTTTAGCATGGAGCATGGAGCATGGAGCGTGGGGCTTGTATGGGTAGTTGGGGATGAGGGTATCGGTGATGGGTGAATTGATGCGGTGAGGGAGAGACGAGGGGACTTGGTGTGAGAAGAGGAAATGGAAAAAGGGAAAAGGAAACCGATTGATTGGGAATGTGTCCATCATACGAAAAAAAAAGAGACAGGTATATAAATTTGAATAACGCTTATACTATATTTGTGGCTTAATTTTAAACTTGGAATAATGACAATATTAGTAATTTCCGGGGCACATATTACGATCCTTGTGATTGCAATGCTCCTTCTTTTTGGCGGTAAAAAGATTCCTGAATTAATGGGGGGAATAGGTAAAGGGATGAAAGATTTTAAGAAGGCAATTAAAGAGGAAGATGCAATTTCTGAAGAGCCTCTTAAAGAAACCCCAAAAGCAATTATCAACAAAAAGGAAGCTCCAAAAGAGTAGATCGGATTTAGTTCCATCCTGAGAACAGGTTGCCCCAAAAGGCAACCTGTTTTTATTTGCGACATATTTCATATACAAAAAACCCGGAACTTTTCAGTCCGGGCTTTCTGTATATGAATTGATATTATTCTTAAGATTCGATTCTTTTGTTTTTTGGCAAAGCGTCGAAAGCAATTGGTGTTGCTACGAAGACAGAAGAATAAGTCCCGACAAAAATACCAAATAACATGGCGAAGATAAAACCTTTAATCGATGTGCCACCAAAAAGGAAAATAGCAACCAAAACGATCAATACTGTAAGTGAGGTACTGAAAGTCCTACGCAAGGTACTGTTCATTGCATCGTTATAAGTTTTAATTGTAGCCTGTTTCGGATGTAAATGAAGGTATTCACGAAGCCTGTCATAAACAACAACCGTATCGTTGATAGAGTAACCCAAAACAGTCAGGATCGCAGCAATAAACGATTGATCGACAGAAAGCGAGAAAGACAAATATCCGTCCAAAAGGGAATAAGTCCCCAACAAAATAATCGCATCATGAGCTAAGGAAACCAAACCTCCGATACCGCAGGCCCAATTTCTAAACCTGAAAGCAATGTAAAGGAAGATAATCAACAATGCGAAGATTACAGCCAGAACCGCCTGTCTCTTGATATCATCAGAAATCGTGGGACCTACTTTCTGTGAACTAAGCTGATAGTCAGACAGAAACTTCTCTTCTGTAACATCCTCTTTCATAAAAGGTTTCAGACCTTTATACAAAAGACCTTCAATTTGTGAATCAATGGCTTCACCATCTTCGGTTATTTTGTAATCAGTAGTGATCCTCACCTGATTATTTCCGCCATACGTTTTTACTTCAGGTGCCGTACCAAAATCAACTGCCAGCGCATTTGAGATCGACTCCACTTTTACATCACGATCAAAACGGACAACATAAGTCCTTCCACCTTTAAAGTCGATTGAATAATTCAATCCTTTAAAAGTCAAAGATAAAATTGAAATAAGGATCAATGTACCCGAAAAGTAATAGAAAATTTTACGGCTTTGGATAAAAGGTACAGCAGTATGTCGTAACCATTCCTTAGACCATTCGGTTATAAAAGTGATTTTCGTGTTCTTATCAAGCCAACGTTCGAAGATTAATCGGGTAATAAAGATTGCAGTGAAAAGAGATACAATGATACCAATACACAATGTGGTCGCAAAACCTTTAATTGGGCCAGTACCAAAAATATATAAAACGATACCAGTTAATAAGGAAGTAACGTGACCATCGATAATCGCTGAATAAGCATGCCAGAATCCATCCTTTACTGCCAGTCGGGGACTTTTTCCTGCTCTGACTTCCTCCTCGCAACGTTCATAGATTAAAACGTTGGCATCAACAGCCATACCCATAGTTAATACGATACCCGCTATACCAGGAAGTGTCAATACAGCTCCAAGACAAGCTAAGAACCCTACAACAAGGAAGAGGTTCACAAGAAGCGCCATATTGGCAGCGAACCCTGCTCGTGTACTGTAAAATACTAACATATAGGACAATACAAGTATAAAGGCCACAATAAACGAAATTGAACCACTTACGATAGACTCTTGTCCAAGGGTTGGTCCAACAATCTCTTCCTGAACAATCCTGGCAGAAGCCGGCATTGCACCGGATTTCAACATGTTAGCAAGGTCCTTTGCCTCTTCTACAGTGAAATTACCTGAAATCTCCGTACGTCCGTTAGGAATTTCACCCTGAACAGTAGGGAATGACTGGACATAATTATCAAGAACAACAGCTACCGATTTTTGGACATTCTCGCGGGTCATACGCTGCCAGATTTTTGCCCCCTCATTATTCATCGTCATATCGACAACACTGGCGGCCTTATTCTGACCAAAGTCCTGACGAGCATCCACAACGACACCTCCATCAAGAGGAGCTTTACCATCACGGTTTGTGACTTTTAAAGCGATCAACTGAAAGAAATTGCCCTCTTTTTCAGTAGGTTGTGCAGCCCATCTGAATAACATGGTTCTCGGGAAAATCGATTTGATCTTAGGCATGTTGAGGTATTCACTTACCGTTGCAGTGTCCCGGCTGTGTGCATATCCTACAATAGGACCACGGAAAAGCTGTCCATCCCTTGAAGTACTAGGAGACAAAACAGCAAAAAGAGGGAAATTCTTTGCCATCTCTTCGGATGATCCTGCAGCGAGTGAGTCTTTGGATTGCTTTTTGACTTCACTTAAAAGATCGTTAGACTTGGTTGTATCGGCAACACCGGCTTTCTTCGCAGCATCAGCAACAGTAGTAACTGAACTTGCAGATGTCGATTTTGTCAGTTCATTTATTTCACGAAGTCGTTTATTGGCTTCGAGCATGTATGGATATACATCACTATTTTCATGGGTTTCCCAGAACTCCAGTTTTGCAGTTCCCTGTAAAAGTTTCCTGACACGCTTTGGATCCTTTACGCCAGGAAGTTCAACCAGAATCCGCCCCTTGGTCTGAAGTTGCTGGATATTAGGCTGAGCTACCCCAAAACGGTCGATACGCGTACGGAGGATCTGAAATGAATTATCAATGGCATCATTGGTTTGTTTGCGGATAACTTTAATAACATCGTCGTTAGTTGAGTTAAAGTTTACCTTATCCCTCAAATCAAGGGTATTGAAAATAGCCGCGAGTTTTGCATTTGGGTCAACAGTTTTAAAAGCATCGCCAAATAAAGTGACAAAATCATCTTGTCCATTGGTTCGCTCATTTTTAATCGCAAGGTCAATCGCCTTCCTGAATGTTGAATCCGTACTATAACCCGACATTGCCCTGATCAAATCGACAACCGATATCTCAAGAGTCACGTTCATACCCCCCTTAAGGTCAAGCCCAAGTGGAATAGCATATTCACCTACTTCACGGTAAGTGTATTTGCGCAATCCAAGGAAATTGTAAACAGGTTGACTTGCAATCGAGTCAAGATAAATGTTTTCACTTTTCTGGGCAAGTGACTCTAACTGTAAAGGAGTAGCACCTGGATTTTTAAGTTTTGCCTGTGTTACACCAAAAGCCTTAGCATCCCTTTCAACCATATAGGTCTTAAAAGTAAAATAAAGCTGGTAAATACACACTAAGGCTAACGAGATGGCTAAAAGCCGAATCAGTCCTCTATTCTGCATTGGATAAACGGTTTAATTATCTGTATTGAATTATAATTAATACTTTAAAAACTTAGGGGGCAAAGATATTTATTTTTTCCAGAATAAAAACTCATTCAAACCCATAAGCAAAAGCTTTTTTTTATTCGAAGATCAAATAAAAAAAATCTTTTTATCGCAATTTCAGGACACCTTTCCCATAGTCAAGTATGGCTTTCCGGGAATAAAGAAAATCGGAACCTATGAGTCCAATGATCTTTTTATCGGTAAATTTGGCATATTCGAGGTTTATATGACTAAAATCGACAAGTGCAATGTTCAGGTTCCCAAAGTTGTGACCACCCAACTTTAATGAGATAATCTTCCCTGAGCTGGTTTCGACAACCTCCTTCCCCAAACCTGTAGCCATCACCGCCTCAGCCTGTTCGGAAATGTAGCTTTCAGCCATCATAATATCGAAAACACTTTTGGTGGCTCCTGAATCTATCACCCACCAATAGTTGTCAAGACCCTGAAAATCAGCTTTTATTAGTGGATGATAAGTATTCGGCTCAAGCTCGACAATCTCAACTGCAATTTTATGGGTCGTCATAACACCAATATTAATTAATCCAAAAAACATAAATAGTTTTTTTAATCCTTTTTGATTTTTACGGATACAAAAAAAGGGGCCTAAACCCCTTTTTTGGCATTATAGAAAAAATCATTGTTTCTTGCTGTTCAATTCGTCAAGTACGTTCATAACTTCGCGGACATGTCCTTCACTCGATTTCATCATTGCCATCTCCTCTTCGTTCAAATTAAGTTCAACAATTTTCTCAATCCCATTTTTACCAAGAACAACAGGAACACCAAGATAGCAATTGTCGATGCCGTACTCGCCCTGAAGTTGAACACAAACAGGGAAAATACGACGCTGATCTTTTACAATCGCCTCAACCATCTGCGCTGCAGCGGCACCCGGAGCATACCATGCTGAAGTTCCCATCAATTTCACCAATTCACCACCTCCACCTTTTGTACGCTCAACGATAGCAGCCAATGTTTCTGCATCAAGTAACTCGGAAACCGGAATACCACCTACCGTTGTATAACGTACCAAGGGAACCATAGTATCACCGTGACCACCCAAAAGCATACCCTGAATCTCTTTCTGAGAAACGTTCAATGCATCGGAAATGAACGCACGGTAACGGGCTGTATCAAGAATCCCTGCCATACCCAAAATTTTGGTCCTCGGAAATTTAGACGTGAGGTGTGCCTGATAGGTCATCACATCCAAAGGATTTGAAACAATTATAATGATGGCTTCCGGAGAATATTTTACAATATTTTCGGTTACTGATTTTACGATCCCTGCGTTGATACCGATCAAATCATCACGGCTCATGCCCGGTTTGCGTGGCAAACCCGATGTAATTACCACGACATCGGAACCAGCAGTACGTGAATAATCATTGGTGACACCAACAGTACGGGTATCATATCCAATAATCGGAGCTTTCTGCCAGATATCAAGTGCCTTACCTTCGGCTATCCCATCCTTGATATCCAACAATATCACCTCGTTGGCAACTTCTCGCTGTGCCAAAACATCAGCACATGTTGCTCCTACATTTCCTGCCCCTACTACTGTAACTTTCATATGTAAAATAATTGAATTAGATATTCCTGATAAACCAAAAATTATTGCTTTAAAAACTGTGCAAATCTAAGTAGTTTGAAAGGATAAAAAAAATGATTCATCACACTTAACAAATACTTAACATTTTTAAAGAATACTTAATTCAAAATTTATATTTAATATATATCGCTGATATTTAGATATTTAATTATTTAAATATCTAATGATTTCATAAATACCAATAATGGCTTTACTTATGGGTATCTCGACCTTCCCAACCACTTTTGCCTTTATCCATAAACACCTCCTGCAAAGTTTTTGAAACTCTGGCATCAACTTCCTCAACCAACTGAATCCTCAATGGATGTGTAAGCCGCTTTTGCCAGGAAATTGCGGCAGCATAAGGTAGCGTGTCTTTATCAAAATCATACATCAGGTAAGCCCATTTTTCAGCGAAGACATTGCCTTTCAATACCGGTACGACTTGTTGCATATTCGAGGAAAGGAAGGTGTGCGACAAACCTCGGGCCCAATAGATCCAGGGTCCGCCTGTAATGTAGAAAAACGGGTTAAGCAGCCTTGTGGGTGATTCGATCCCGGAATTTGAATAATCGAGCTGAATCCCGGCAAAGCCAATCCCTTTTTCCTTATTAAAAAATACGATCCATGGAACATCAGCTTCCATTTTCAAATCGGTAAGATCTGGCATGTTTTGTACGTCATAAACAATCACTGTATCCCTGATGATATCGTACCATGCCGCATGGGTAATCAGCTCACGCCTGAAGACCATTTCTGCATTCCGAAGAGCAAGGGCATTTACAGTTTCGTTGATCCTCATAGCGGTTGAACTGATAAAATAGGGAACGCCAGGATAAAACTCATACCTGACGGAGGCATCCACTTCAGGTACTCCCCTTAAATTATCCCAAACTTCACTTTTTGCAATCACAGAACCCGAAACAGTTTTGTTCCCCTTGGGATTTTTCCAGTCGGCAGAATGAGTCCAGGCCATTGGTGGAACATATATATCTGGATTCCAATGTACTGCGCCATTTGTCTCCAACCGGTGGAAAAGTGGATATTCAGGTTTGCTTTTCAATGTCATTTGATCAAGGTGGCCGGAGTTAGCATGCAAAACTACAGAAATTTTATTGTTATCTATTTGCAAACCTGGAGCTTCACCCTGAACAGTCAGGTCGGTTTTGTACAATTTGACCATAGCATCCGGATTGTTGTAATAAACAAGGAATACTCGGCTTGACTTAGCGGGCACGTCAGCCAAAAAAGCGACCCTTGCAGAAACTGTTGGCAACCATAGCGGAACATTGCGTGAAGGAACCCCTTTTGCATCGGGAGCCAGATTGTCTTCCTTCAGATATTCCTGTACATCATAGACCTGAGAAGGAACTTCTGTGAGCGAATGGGTTTTCGGATCAACAGCTACCACACGGATATCACGGGTAAGCTGTTGTGCTTCATCAGGATAAAAAGGGAGCAGCACCTCTGTGGCTTCGTTGGTACGATTGATCCCGGCTGTTTCGCTAAGTACAACCGATTTATAGCTTTTCCAGGCCGGATCAAATACGTTTACACCTGAAGGGGCTTTTACCGTCCGGGTAGCTGTTATAAACTGGTCATCGGCAGCAGCTTTGGTGGCTTTTTTCAACCTTACAGTTATCCTGATGTTGTAATCTTTTCCTGGTTGCCATTTCACCCATCCCACGACAGTGAGGTTTTTATAATGCGTCCCATCCTGCGAAAGGCTATAACCGGAAGGTGGCCGCTCTGAAAGTGGTGGGCGATGAAGGTCCTCAAGCTCGTCTTCGCGTTTAAGATCGGTGGCCCTTAAAACTTTCCCATCAACAGCAGCTTCCACTTCAATAATAGACGATTGCGGCAATTCGAGGCTCGCCTTAAAATGGTAAAATGGAATTCCGGGATCGGGATAACCCAATTCAATTTTGCTAATTGTCAATGCTTTGTCTTCCTTTGGTTTCTGAGCATTTGCAGTAGTCGTATTGATTAAAGTTGCAACTAAAATGGCAATAATAATCAACATAAATGACTTTATCTTATTCATAATCAATTGTTTAATTCTATTGTTCTGTTATTAGGTTCCTATCGCGCAATTCTTTTACACCGTTTTGCCATGGTCCCCCTGCACCCCAGAGGTAATACGAAAAATACATTGTACTTTTCTGGAAAATGGGTGTCCAGGGTTGAAATTCGGTGTAATAATAATGAGCCTCTGTATTGACAGGATGGTTCATCCACATGTGAAGGAACAATGGCCGGGTTACCGGGAAAGCACCAACAAAGGTGATGTCCTGCTTTGTATCATATCCCGCATTCCAACCCTCTTTCAGGAAAAACAGACGCCCGTAATATTTTTCGGGCTTCATCCGATATTCATGCAACCCATCCTTTTCAGGTACAGTGAAAACATCTTCAGTGCCATGGGTTTTTCCCAATTCAAGAATAGGTTGAGGCCCAATTACATTCGCTTCCGGATTTTTGAAAGTAAGGGCAAACTGCACTTCCAGCAATGGGGAATTGCCATACAACGTAAATATTTTCTCCAACTTGTTCCCAAAATAATCGGCAGTCATCTTCACCCGTACATAATCGCCCTCCTTTTTCAAAACTTCCACATTGTAAAGCTGATGGGTTTCCATACTTCCCTGACCAAGGAAATCTTCAAATCCTCCATAAGGATAATATCCTCTTTTACGAAATGCACGGCTTTCGTCAATGGCTTTATCAGGCCAAAGCTTGAATAACAGGTTATCATTGCGGGACTTAACGATGTACTCGATAACCCTTGCTCCGGTAGCCAAAAGAGTCACCTGAACACTGTCATTTTCCATGCGGTATTCCATAACCCCATCACTGTTCTGGTCAACTTCGTACAAATATGGTTTCCCGGAATTTTTGCCAACACCCAATTGACTTAGGTTCTCCACACCCAACGCTGAAACTTTCACCTGATAACTGCCTGCCGGAACTTCAAGTTCAAACGGAACATCTTTAAAAGTGCCCGTTGCAGTGGTACAGGTTTTTGTTGCAGTGTAAACAACTTTTTTAGGATTGGCCCTGTCAAGGACCTCTAATTTAACAGGAAAGGTTTCCTTAAAGGTAAAATTATGGATGGTAACCGGATAGGTAACTGTGGGTGCATGTCCGTAAAGAAGTTGCTGTACCGAAATTGCAGGAGGCATCTCCATTATTGTGAGCGTGCTTTTCCGGTTTGTATCCCAATTGTAATGGACAGCTATCGGATTTGTCCTGTTCATCGCTTCAGGCTGTAGCTGAACCTTGAATTGAAGTGTTTTGGAACTCTTTGCAGGCAGGTTGACCTGAACCTTCAGATCACCTGAAATTTTTAATTCGGTAGGAACCACCACCTCAACGTTCCCGGAAACTGCATGTTGATAAGTATTTGATACCGTAACATTTACCTGATAACCTTCCATATGCGCCTCCAGATTGATCCTGTCACCAAAATATTCTTCCAGAAAGACACGGTCCAAAAGCAACATTTGAAGTGTATTGCGATAGAGTGCCGGACCCATCATGATCCCATTGTTCAACACTGCAACTTCGCGCCGATCCATGATTGCCTCCCACATCAAAGGTTTGGTTAGCTGCGCCCCTTTGTTGACAAACAATACCATACATGGAATGGCATCGCCTTCGAGGTTTCCGGTGTTTGTCACGAATGGCACATTGTCACGGTCTATCTGTTCCTTGTTCCCTTCGGTTGCAAAATAACCATCATAATGAAAGTTTGCCGCGGCAGTATCAAATACCTGCCTGAACACATAACCATCCTTCTCGTGGGCATATTTGATCCATGAGTCGAGGGTAAACATGCTTTGAACCTGCAAACCATCGTAATTTTTGCACCCATAGATCGATCCAAAACCCACATCGGCGATGACTGGCAACTTTACTTTTGCGAGCCATTCGTCAAGTTCCTTCTTTGCCAGGAAATCCATATAACCACTAAAGGTAAACCACGAATTCCCTTCATTCATCCCTTTCCCGATCACATCAAGTGGATGGCCTGGTGTGCAGGTCACACTTTTTAATAGAGTCTCTGCACCGAACCAACCACGTTTCAGATCATATTTAGCCAATAAGTCTTTCGTGCTATTAATGAGATTATTAACTTTATTTCTTAATTCTATCTTTTTTGAAGAGATGACAAATATTTTCTGTTTCCCATTTTCAAGATAAAATGCATTGACTTCCGTAAAGTCTTTTGCACCCAATTGATGGCTCTTCAACTTTGCTTTCCATTCATTTTCCTTGGGAAGCTTTACAAGCAGTTTTTTGCCCAATTCTGAATCTGGATCGGTCATAACAAGCACATTGCTTTTCCCAACTGCATCAATTAGTTGTTGGGGAGAAGGCTGATCGAGCAGTTCATATTTTTCACTGATCAAACCGTTCATAAACCCTTCCTGAAGCGACAGCCCTGGGATTTTCAGGTCTTCGGCTATGTCCACCTTACTCTGGGCGATCATGTAATCAACCTTAGGTACTGCCACCTTGAATAAATTGCCATACCGTGTCCAGTCCTTAAAGGTATCGTGCCAGTAATTGGTATAGCCATTAAACTGAAAATCAGTTTTTACAGCATTCCCTTCCGGCTGAAACAAACCATTGAATTTATAATCATCAAAACTCTGGGCTATTGCAGCATTGCCAGCCATCATAAAAACAAGTGCAATAATAATGAAGAGATTCTTTTTGAAATGTTTCATAATTATCTGTATATTAATGTATTATATTATTCAAAAAACAAATGTCCGTAAAAATCGGGTTGATGAAAATCTGGCCCTGGAGTGTTAACAGGACTCCAGGTCACATAATGGGGAACAGAAGTTTTATCGCCACACTTGTAAAAATTGGCATTTGCTTTTAATCCTTTGAATGACAAATCCTTGTCATAACAAAAACATGCTTTGGGGATAACGATCATCAATTCCCACCGATGTCCTCCCCTTTTTTCGGCGAATGGCTGTGTACCCAACGAAGATCTTACTTTGATCAGTTTAACAATCTCAGGATCCATTTGAATCCGTTTACCTTTCTGCCCATATTCAACATGCGGTACGCCGACACAATTCAGTTCAAAATTGTAATAGGTCTTGTCCCGTCCCAGGGAAATAAAAAATTCGACACAACTATCGGTACAAACGTCTCCATTGATTTTTGTGACATTTGCAAGGATATTTTCCTCCGAAACATAAAATTTGAGGAAAATTGATTCGTTGCAATAAGCCATTTTGAATTTCACCTCCGGTTTGTAGGAAAATGTACTCCAGTTTAGGGTATCAATCAATTGAAATTCAGTATTTTCCTCAAGCAATTTCTCTGCCTTATCGATATTTATCTCGCCATTAAAATCTATAGATTTAATTACTAAGCTCTTAGGGCCCTGATTGTTCTCAGCTGAAGTTTGTTTACTGTCCGGTTCATTGGCCTCTGACATTTGGTTGCACAGAAAGATACCCGAAGTTGTCGCCAAAAAATTCTTTAAAAAAATCCTGCGGTGGCTGATCATTTTTATCCTGATTTAGTTTGTCAATCTTAAAACCATAGGATACATGTTTTGTATCCTCCAACTATCAGGAGTAAAAGTAAAATAAAGAAACGAAATCCAAAAGTATTTTCCTTATTAAGAAAATATTTTTGGATTTCAATTGGTAAAAGCCAAGTGACTATTTTTGAAAATAGGTTTTAATCCTGTTAAGGATCGAATATAGGTAGAGAGCAGATTGAAATACAATGTGCCGTCCCATCCGGGACGGAATATGTTTTCACCATATGCTTTTCTACCTATATTCAGTGCCTACGCCACAATCTTAATAAATTGCAGATGACTAGGACTTTAACAAAAACCTTTAATATCAGCTATGATTTTTTCTGCCAATGCATTGGCTCTTTCCGCTGATTGGCTTTCGGAATAAATACGGATGATTGGTTCGGTGTTCGATTTGCGAAGATGTACCCACTCTTTGTCGAAATCAATTCTAACTCCGTCAATATCGTTCACTTGTTCGTTCTTGTATTTTTCTTTCATTTTCAATAAGATACCATCCACATCAATATCAGGGGTCAGCTCGATCTTATTCTTTGAGATGGTATATTCGGGATATTTTGCACGAAGTTCTGAACATTTAAGTCCCGAATGGGCCAGGTGTGAAAGGAAAAGCCCGATCCCTACCATTGAGTCGCGTCCGTAATGACTTGCAGGATAGATGACCCCGCCGTTTCCTTCACCACCAATCACAGCATTTGTAGCTTTCATCATCGTGGTCACGTTTACTTCCCCTACTGCCGACGCTGTATAAGTTCCACCGTGCATTTCGGTAACATCGCGTAAAGCCCTCGAAGATGAAAGGTTCGATACTGAATTTCCCGGGGTATGCGACAATACATAATCGGCAACAGCCACAAGTGTATATTCTTCATTAAACATAGTACCGTCTTCATTGATAATGGCCAACCTATCCACATCAGGATCAACAACGAAACATACATCTACATTTGAAAAGCGGACAATAGCAGCAGTTTCAATAAGATTCTCAGGAATTGGCTCAGGCGTATGGGCAAAATGGCCGGTAGGTTCACAGTTGATTTCCACCACCTCAACTACGCCAAGTGCTTTAAGGATCCTGGGAACGATAGTCCCACCAACAGAATTAACTGCATCGACAGCTACCCTGAATTTTGCATTTGTAATTGCCTCAACATCAACTAACTCAAGATCAAGTACATGCTGAATATGCTCATCTGTAAAATCCTTTTCTGAAATTTGCCCCAGGTCGTCAACTTTTGCGAAAACAAAACTTTCGTTATCTGCGATTTCAAGCACTTTTTTGCCCTCTTTGTCATTCAGGAATTCCCCTTTTTCGTTGAGTAATTTTAAGGCATTCCATTGTTTCGGGTTGTGGCTTGCAGTAAGGATAATCCCACCGTCGGCGTTTTCAGCAACTACTGCAAGTTCGGTAGTCGGTGTTGAAGCAAGACCTATATTGACCACATCGGCACCCATCCCAATTAAAGTGCCAGTAACCAATGCATTGACCATTTCACCCGAAATGCGGGCATCGCGACCGACCACAATTTTGAGTTTACTGTCGCCACTTTTACCTTCTTTGATGCAGGTCAGATAGGCGGCTGTAAATTTTACAATATCAAGTGGGCTTAATCCTTCACCAGGATTGCCACCTATTGTTCCACGTATTCCGGAAATAGATTTGATCAGAGCCATAATTAATGTCTATTAAATTTTTCGAGGCGCAAAGTTGCAAAAATGGCTTTATTATTCAAAAGTTTATTCCAATTACGGGGAATAAAATAATCCTTTCTTATTTTGATTAGTCATATGGTAAAATTGTTAGCAACTAAAAATATTCTTAAAAAACCATCGTCTGTCGGTAAAAAAGAACAATTTTTCTAATTTACTTGAGTAATAAAGATCCTTAGGTTTAATTTAAAACGACGATTAAAAGAATGTCAATTCTACAAGATAATTCAGAATGTTTACTGAAAATAGGGTATTTATTTGATAATTAACAATTAATAAAGGATGTATGAAACATTTGGTCTTTATTTGGAGTGTAATTCTTCTCTGTAGTTTTACGGCAGGGGAGGAAAAAACGATTTGGTTGGGCGACATGGATCTATCCCTGTTCGATCTTGAGACGGGACAGGCTATGAAGAACCAGACAACAAGGGGCGATACGATCATTATTGCCGGGACAATTTTTCAGAATGGTGTTGGTGTGGGGGTTCCTGCCAAATACCTGATCGATCTGAACAGTACAGGTTCACGTTTTTATGCCGAAGTTGGGGCGTGCGACCGGAAATTTCGGCCTCGTCCTGCAGGATCTGCTCCGGGCGGCCCGGGAATACCTGGTGGTGCAATGCCAGGTGGAGGTGCTCCGGGAGGTGCGATGCCGGGAGGTGTGCCAAGAATGATGCCAACCATCGAGTTCTTTGTGCTGGGCGATCAGAAGGTAATCTGGAGCAGCGGTGAAATGAAAACCGGTGACAAGGCAAAAGTTGTGGATGTCGAAATCGGTGGGATCAAAAAAATGGCACTAGTGGTTGTCAGTAAAT
>JBAXWR010000148.1:0-17704 GCA_037128295.1 Mariniphaga sp. | reverse complement strand
CATCGGTTGAAACATACCTGAAATATGCAGAAGCTATTGGTTTGACCGCAAAAGCAGCATAAGCTTTTTTAAGCAGTTAAATTGGGTTCTCCTGCCATGCCATCCTTTTATGTTAAGGCGTAAAAGCATGATTTGCCAGGGATACTCTTTTAAAAAGTTGAACCACGTTTTGAAAATTAAATAACTGAATGTCTGCAATGGATCAAGTCAACCCAACCGAAAATGTCGATTTTATTGAGACCCTTTTTACCTCTTTTGAGGCTCGCATACAAAAGATAGAGAATGTGTTTATTACCTCTGAATCCGTTAACGAGTCTTCTCTAGCCCTAATGAATGATTTCCAACATTCGATGCAAGAGTTCAGGAAAGAGAGAATGTCATTAAATTCCAAGCTGCGTGACAATCTTGCCAGGGGGGGGTCACTTCGTAAAAATGATTACGATATTCTGATGGATGAAATATTCCTTCAATTGGATCGAAAAGAAAAAGAAGCAGAAGAACAGTTTTACAGTTATGTAGAGGATCAAAAAGCAATGGTCCGGTTTTTGCGGCAGGGAATATTGGAAATAAAAAATACTGGACTGGACAACAACCAAAAGAAAATTGAAGCGTTCAAAATGGAATTAGAAACCATTTTAAAAACACAACAACAAAGAAAAGAAAGCGCTATTCAAAAATTCCTCGAATTTCAGAATATCCACAAAAAAATTACCGACAATTTTCAACAATTGCTTAATCAGGATGTCAATCTATTCTGTAAGGACATAAAAAAAGTAAAAAAACATTTCTTGGAAGAATTAGTCTGAATATACAACCTTTAATAAATTAGGAGAACAACAAAATGGGAATGGCAAGTGAAATGAAAAATCTCTCCGAAGAGATTTTGGCTTCGTACAAACAGAGAGCGGCTGAATTTCAGCAGAGACTTAAAGACAATGCTGACGTCGTAAAAGAAGTTCAGAAAACATTGGATGGTTTCCGTAACGACCATATGGAAATGGCCGCTACCTTACGTGCAAATGCTGCTACTTTACGCTCGAACCTCGCGCAGGAGCAAAAAGACCGAATTGCAGGCTTCCAGCAATTAATGGATGGAATCCATGCATCGATCACTCAGATTCAGAATGAAGTTGAAGGTATCAAAGTTGCTACAATCAACATGCTGAAGGACTTTTCCGTCGCTCACAATGAAATGGCAACAAAACTCCAGAATGACTTGAATCTGGATAACACCAACCGTCAAAACTGGAATACCGGAAGATTAAAGAATTTCGATTCAATGATGGCAAACATCAACCAGGAAATTGCACAGATTCAGAAGGAAGTTAGCGATGTGTTCAGTTATACCGACAGTCTGCTTAAGAAATTTTCTACTTCTCATAATGATATGTCTGCCGCAATGAGGGCTGATCTTAAAGCAAACCTCAATGAAAGAGCGGAATATACCAAAAACCTGTTGCTCCAGTTCAATAATAAACTTGCACAAATGAGCAAGGAAAATCAGGAAATGGCCAAAGCTCTCAGACTTGATCTTCAGAAATCGCGTGAAGAACTTTCACAAAGCGACGCAGAGCGTTTGAATAATTTCAATGTCGTCTTTACCGGTCTCCAAAACAGGGTTCAGGAAATTCAGAAATACGTGAACAACTTTATCGACGAATTCTCTACCGACAGGAAACAGGCTGCTGCAACATGGGAAAAACTAGCAGAAGCGATTGCAAATATTGGAAAAACATCTGTATCCATCGACGCTGAGCCAATTGTTGATGAACCAGCAGGAGCAGCAGTTAACGTTGTCGCTGAGCCAATTGTTGATGAACCAGCAGGAGTAGTAAAAGTAGCCGCCGAGCCAATTGTTGATGAACCAGCAGGAGCAGCTGAGGCTCCAGCCGCAGCAGAACCACAAAAGGAATTGACACTTGAAGAAAAAGTATTAAATTACCTTAGCGGGCATAAAAGCGGAATCAAAATATCAGACATGGAAGCACCGCTTGGTGAAACCAGGATGAGGATTGGCTTCATTACCAAGAAATTATTGGAAGAAGGAAAAGTTCAAAAGGTTGAGAATCTTTATTATCCGTTAGCTTAAAAAAAAACGATGAGCACAAAAATCAAGTGTCCCTTTTGTGGGGGTATTGGAAAAGATCCCTTTAATTTGCTTTCAAAGACTTCACAATGCCAGGTATGCAACGGGCTGGGAGCTGTAGAAATAGATGTGCCCTTCAGAGTGTGTGTGTTTTGTTCCGGAACAGGCAAAAATCCGCTTGGAGCAAGGGTTCCATGTATTGTCTGCAAAGGAAAAGGTAATAATGTTATCACCAGCGACGAAATTTGCGCAAAATGTATTGGAACAGGCAGGGCAGTTGATGGATTGCCCTGCACAGTTTGCAAAGGAACAGGATATAATTAATTCCCTTCGTCTGGTTGGAAATTTGTATTCTTAGTATAAATTTTATTACCTGCATGCTCAAAGGCTGAAGCTTCAGGTAGTAGCTGGGGGATAAAGACAACAAAAACAATTGTCTTTATCCCTACAGTATTAATAAATTCACCCTTTTGCTTTAAATAAAAAAAAAGCAAATTTAAAATTGAAATAACAATGAGTAACGAACGTAATGCGGTTCTGGCTCCCTCGCCACTGCCTGGTTTTGTTGAAACAGAATATATCGCGGATATTACCAACCGTGCAAGAACTTATATTAAAGCTGGCTTTCCTGTACACTTCAGAGGTCCTTCCGGAACCGGAAAAACAACAATCGCTCTTCATCTTGCAACCAAGCTTGGAAGGCCGGTTGTGATGATACACGGTGATGCTGAATTTAAAACATCGGATCTTGTAGGTGGTGAGAATGGTTACAGGATTAGAAAACTGGACGACAAATTTATCCATTCGGTGCATAAATACGAAGAGGATATGTCGAAACAATGGTCAAGCAACCGACTGACCTTGGCCGTGAAAAACGGTTTTACATTGATCTATGATGAGTTTACACGTTCACGTCCCGAAGCAAATAATATCCTGCTTCCTATCCTTCAGGAACGGATGATGACAACCCAGTCCACAAAAGGGGAAGAAACTTATATCAAGGCGCACCCAGATTTCTGTGCCATCTTTACATCAAATCCCGAAGAATATGCGGGAGTTAACAGGACACAGGACGCACTTCGTGACAGAATGATCACTATCGACGTTGATCATTTTGATTACGAAACTGAGCTTAAAATTGTAATGGCAAAATCTGAACTTTTGTTTGAAGATGCTGAAAAAATCGTTAAGATAGTAAGAGGCCTAAGGGATTCAGGTAAAACAGAATTTGACCCAACAGTAAGGGGGTCTATCATGATAGCCAAAACAATGAGTACACTTGCTACAACTCCGTCGCAATCACCAGAATTATTTTCAAAAATTTGCCAGGATATCCTTACCTCCGAAACCAGCCGGATCGGTTCGAAAACCAATCAGGAGCGCGTTAGGATCATTGTTAATGAATTAATCCAACAATATTACTAACTTTGTACAAAAGGATTATTAAAAAAAACAAAATATTATGAAAGGTACTAATTCTTTAAAAGGTAGTCATAGCATCAAAACGATGCAGAGCTTAAAAAAAGATTCGGAAACAAACAGCCAGCAAGGACCGGATTTTTTAAAAATGTATATGCTTGAAAAAGAACGGACACGCCTTCGTAGTGAACGCACTCGCCTGTTGCTCAGGCTTGAGCCAATCGAAGCAAGACTCAAAGAAATTGATGCATATTATGTCGACACTTTAGGGCCCACAGTTGCTAACTGTTCAAAAGATATTCAAAACAGTGAACAGGATGAGGAGAAGATCGAATGGAAAACTGTTGGGATTAATTATTAATATAAGACGATATCATGGCTGAAAATATTTCACATTCCGTCAATTCGACCAATCTCGCCGATATACTCGAAAGGGTACTGGATAAAGGAGTGGTCATTGCGGGTGATATTAAAATTCAAATTGCCGATATTGACTTGCTCACCATAAAGATTCGTCTTTTGGTGGCTTCTGTGGATAAAGCAATGGAAATGGGAATCAATTGGTGGCAAGACGATGTTTTCTTATCATCGAAAGCCCAGGAGACAGAATTAAAGCAGCAAAATGATAAACTCCTTGAACGTTTAGAAAAGTTGGAGGCATCAATCAAATAGTTTAGAGCAAAGCTATTAATATGAAGAAAATAGGATTAAAAGACTTCTCCATGTTAGGAACTAATATTTTGAGCTTAACTATCTCAATATTAATAACTTCTGGCTTATTCGCTTCTGCCTTGGTTGTTTCTGCATGGAGTGCCTTTATTTTTATCATTTCGGCGGCAATGGCGTCATTTGCAACAGCCAAGCCTTTAATGCGAAGAGCATTAAAGGCTTGGCTGCTATTTGTGACAATGCAATAAATTTCTGATATCATAATCTTAATGGTGTCATTTAATACTATATAACATGGAAAAGAAAAAGAACAATACAGAGAATGAAGCAGATTTCGGGATTCTCGGATTGGGCGGATTGTTTAAAGGGATCGAAAAATTAGTTGACCTGGCAGGCAAACTTCAAAACGAACAGGGTGGGATCAGTAAGGAGGGCGAAATCAACCTTGAGCACCTTAAAAAAGGGATGAAAGGGGTTTATGGTTTTACGATCAAATCAGCTACCGGCGGTGGAAGCCCTACCGTGGAAACATTCGGTAATATCAAAAAAACTGCTGAAGGACCAAAAGTTGGGGAAGAGCGTGAGCCAATGACCGATATGTTCGACGAAAATGATGAAATTGTGATCATTGCAGAAATGCCGGGTATAGAAGAAAGTGATTTAATTATCGAATTGAACGAAGATATCCTCGATATTTCAGCTACAAGGAATACAAGGAAATATCACAAGGAACTTTTGCTGCCCTTGAAAGTAGAAAAGGAGAACATGAAAATTAAATATAACAACGGGGTTCTTGAGGTCAGGATAATCAAATAAGGAATATGGCACTTACTGGTTTAAATAACGTTGATCTTAAACTCATTCTGTTTGGAGGGAAAGGTGGTGTTGGCAAAACCAGTTGCGCAACGGCCACTGCCGTTGAGTTGTCTAAAACGCACAAAACATTGCTCATTTCGACCGATCCTGCCCATTCCGTTTCCGATTGTTTAGGGCAGCAAATCGGAAACGGAATCCATGCTGTTGTAGGTGTTGATAATCTTTTTGCAACAGAAATACTCGCAGAACAGGTTTATGCCGATTTCAAAAAATCACACGAACAAGAGTTAAAAGAACTTTTTAAAACCTCTACCAGCCTTGACAGGGAAGATATTGACGATATTTTAAGATTATCAATTCCTGGTATCGATGAAATGATGAGCCTTAAAACCATCACCGATCTGATCGAAGAGGGAAAGTATGAAAAATTCGTTGTTGATATGGCACCGTCAGGACATGCATTGCAGTTGATTTCATCACCAGCCATGCTTGACCAATGGATTAAAGTCGCATCCAAGATGAGGTGGAAATATCGTTATATGATTACAAGTTTTTCAGGTACCTATAAACTTGACCCAACAGATACTATGTTGCTGAACCTAAAGAAGACGGTTAAAAGAATTGAAAACTTGTTCCGCAATTCAGCCCAATGTGAGTTTATCCCTATTTGCATCCCCGAATCGATGTCGGTTTTGGAAACGGGCCGTCTTATATCAAGACTTCATCATTCCGGCCTTACGGTACGTCAACTGATCGTGAACAATGTATTGCTATCAGATGGGTGCACTTTTTGCCAGGAACGAAAACTATCTCAGCAAAAATATTTGGAGCAAGTCAATTCGATTTATACTGATATGAACAAAATTATTATCCCTTTGTTTCCAAGTGAAATTGTCGGGTTGGAAAGATTGCGCGGATTGAGGGCTATTCTTTTTGGCGAACAGAATTTTTAAAGGCCAGTGAGCCTAAATACTGCAATTAATAATAGACCAAGAAAAAAATTGGGATTTTTATTTCCAATGGAAATCTTATTGTTACATTTGCCAATCCAAAAATTTGCATTTGTTATTTGATTAAAAAAATGAAATCTTCTCAGAATATAGTTACACTCAAAGTAAAAGAGGCACTTGGTAAAGATGCAGGTAGGGCTTTGGCCCGCATGGATCCAAAGGACATGAAGAGCATCGGACTTGAGCCAGGCGATATCATTCTCATTGAAGGGAAACGTCAAACGCCTGTCAAGGTAATGCCATGCTATGGCGATGACCGTGGAAAGCAAATCCTCCAGATCGATGGAATTACCAGAGAAAATGCACAGGCAGGAATAGATGAAAAAGTGAAAATTGAGGTTGTAGCATGTAAACCTGCGATTAAAATCAGGCTACAACCAGATTCTGATACCGGGGCACATTATAAGGGCAATGATGCCAAGTACATTGGTTCACTGATAGATGGCCTTCCTGTATCAAAAGGGGACAAAGTAAGGGCAAACCTTTTTGGATCAAGATCCGTCGATTATATTGTTGTGGATACCAATC
This sequence comes from Mariniphaga sp., assembly GCA_037128295.1. Lineage (GTDB taxonomy): Bacteria > Bacteroidota > Bacteroidia > Bacteroidales > Prolixibacteraceae > JAAFHB01. The sequence goes on along the minus strand of JBAXWR010000148.1, from coordinate 11,176 downwards.
CTTCAGGCGTCGTTCTGATCAATCCCAATACAAAAATAGATTTGAACCTCCCCAAACAAGGTGAGAAAAAATCGTCAAAAGTATCATATGAAGATATTGGCGGTCTTGGCAATCAGGTCCAACGAATCCGTGAAATGATCGAATTGCCATTAAAATACCCTGAAGTATTCGAGAGGCTGGGAATCGATCCTCCAAAAGGAGTTTTCCTATATGGCCCCCCTGGTACTGGTAAAACACTGATAGTTAGGGCAGTAGCAAATGAGACAGATGCATATTTCCTTCATATATCCGGTCCCGAAATCATGGGAAAGTTTTATGGGGAAAGTGAAGAAAGGTTACGTAAAGTATTTGCCGAAGCCCAAGCCCATGCACCAGCCATTATTTTTATCGATGAAATTGATGCAATTGCTCCCAAGAGAGAGGATCTTGGAGGTGAAAAACAAGTTGAAAAGCGGGTAGTTGCCCAGCTTTTATCGTTAATGGATGGTTTGGCTTCGCGTGGAAAGGTGATCGTTATCGGAGCCACGAACATCCCAAATACAATTGATCCTGCATTAAGAAGGCCCGGGCGTTTTGACCGGGAACTCTCAGTCTCGATACCCGATAAAAAGGGAAGGCTTGAAATACTTGAGATCCATACCCGTGGAATGCCACTTGCAATGGATGTTAGCCTTGAAAAACTCGCTGCAATAACCCATGGTTTTGTTGGTGCAGACCTTGAAGCACTGGGCCGTGAAGCTGCAATGACAGCTCTACGCAAAATATTGCCAATGATCGACTACGAACTGGCTCAAATACCGTACGAATTGTTGATGAACCTCGAAGTCTCCATGGATAATTTTCTGGATGCCATGAAGGAGGTGGAACCATCGGCAATCCGTGAAGTTTTTGTGGAGGTTCCTGATGTCAAATGGAAAGATGTGGGAGGTCTTACCGAAATTAAGGACGCTTTAAAAGAGGCTGTAGAGTGGCCGTTAAAGTATGCAGGTTTGTTCCGGAAAGCCAATACAAACCCTCCAAAGGGGATTATCTTGTACGGACGCCCAGGTACAGGTAAAACATACCTCGCCAAAGCGGTGGCTAGTGAAAGTGGTGTGAATTTTATCTCGGTCAAAGGCCCACAGATCATGAGCAAATACATCGGAGAATCGGAAAAAGGGGTAAGGGAATTGTTTAAGAAAGCCAAACAGGCAGCCCCAACGATCCTTTTTCTCGACGAGATCGATAGTCTTGTACCACGCCGTACCAGCGATAGTTCCGGATCTAATGTTACTGACCGGGTGATCAGCCAGTTTCTTACAGAAATGGATGGGATCGAAGATCTCAAGGGTGTTGTTGTATTAGCGGCAACCAACCGTATCGACCTGATAGACCCTGCTTTATTAAGAAGTGGAAGGTTTGACCTGATGTTCGAACTTCCGGCACCTGATGAAAAAACAAGGGAACAGATTTTTGAAATCCACACCAGCAACAAAAAATTGGATGAGGGTGTCAGCCTTAAAAAACTGGCTCACGATTCCGAAGATATGGTTGGTGCCGACATTGAATTTATTTGCAGGAAAGCCTCTATGATTGCCATACGCGAAATAATCGAAGATTTGAAAGGCCAGGAAGAGGATTCGGAACTTAAAATTTTGATCAAAGAAAAACACTTTGATGAGGTGATTGAACTTGTCAAAAAACAAAACGCGATAAAAAAATAAAAATGGATATCGGCACACATATACAAGGATTCTACATTTACGGAATCGTACCAAACCATTATGAAGCAGAACAATTCAGGAAATTGGGCAATATCGGTGTCTTTAACATTCCCTTCCAAAAAATCTCAGCTTTCGTATCAAAAAAAGAAGTAATAGATTACAAACAATTGGGTACCGAATCACTTGCAAAATTATTGGTCGACCACCAAACGACAATTGAAAGTGTCATGAATATGGGTTTTTCGACTATCCTTCCAATGCGGCTCGGTACTTTCGCTACAAACACAACTGATGTCATTAAAATCCTGGATAAGGGATATGATTTGATTATCAATACGTTGCAGAAGGCTTCTAATCTGGTCGAATATGATATTGTGGCAACCTGGGCCGATTTTGGGAAGACTATCACGCAAGTGGCATCCTCTCCCAAGGTTTTAGAGCTAAAGGAAAAATTGGAAAATAGTGGGGATGCAATCACGCAAGCCGATCAAATGGCCATGGGGTTACTTGTCAAAAGTCTTGTAGATGAAAAGAATATCAAGGCAGCAAATACGATAACTGCTGCTTTTACTGCGTTCTGTACAGGGATAAAACAACATCAGCTTCTAAATGACGAAATGGTTACGAATACCGCATTGCTGATGAACCAACTACAAGCAGGGTTACTTGAGAAGACACTTGACAAGCTGGATGAAAGTTTAGATGGAGAATTGAATTTCAAAATGGTTGGTCCACTGCCCTGCTACAGCTTTTACACCATCGAAGTAAAAGAGATAAGTTTTGATGATGTAGAAGCGGCAAAAAATGAACTGGGATTGGCTAGTTCTACTTCAGAAAAATTAATAAAACAAGCTTACCTGGAAAAGGCCAGGTTATTTCATCCAGACACTAATACAGGTGATGAAGGTTCTCTTAAATTTAACAGGATTAACAAAGCCTATCAAATTATGAATGATTATTTGCAATCCGTTAAACCGTCATCACGCGAGGATTTATTTTCGCTGTCGATTGATTCCTTAACTGATAATTCATTTTTTCTAAAATTAAAAGAATAATATGCAGCGCGACGGTAAGTACATTTATTGCATTATTTCCTCCAACTACGATTGTAATTTTGGGCACATTGGGGTCGGCGGGCGTGGGGATCTGGTCACTACAATCGGCTACGACGGTTTGTGTATGGTCGTAAGTGATCATCAATTAAACAAATTTGTGGTGAACCCGGAAAATATCCTTGCCCACCAGAAAGTGATCGAAGAGGTAATGAAAGAATTCGACAGCATCCTACCATTACGTTTTGGGATAGTTGCTGCCACACCCGATGAGATCCGGAACCTTCTCAGCCGTAGGTACCGTGAATTTACAGAGTTGCTCCATATGTTCGAAAATAAGGTAGAGGTAAATGTCAAGTGCACGTGGAAAAACATGGATATGATCTACAAGGAGATCAATGAGGAGAATGTTGCCTTCAAAAGAATAAAACAGGAGGTTAAAAAAGAGCACGACCCCATCAAGCAAAAAGAGAAGATGGCCGAAGCCGGTAAAATGGTCGAAAAAGCATTGAAAGAGAAAAAAGAAAAAGAGGCCGATCAGATGCTGGTTGAATTTAAAAAAGCTATTTTTGAATATAAACAGAATAAAACCCATGGTGAAGCTATGTTTTTTAATACGGCATTTTTGATCAATAGCGGCAGGGAAAAAGAGATTGACAATATTATGACCGATCTTGGGGAAAAGTACAAAGACCGCGTTGATTTTAGTTATACAAGCCCTCTGCCCATCTTTAATTTTATCGATCTAAAGATCTTTCCTGAGCGATGGGAAACATAGTAGAACTGGCCGGTAGAGAAATTATGAATCAGAAAAAGAAAAAAGAATGGAAGCAGCAAAGGATAAAGAAGGCATTTATTTATATTGTATAATCAGGAATTCCAGGGCAATTGATTTTGGGCCAATGGGCATTGGAAACCGTGCAGATATGGTTTACACGATCAACTTCAAGGATATAAGTATGGTTGTTAGTAAGTCAGGATCAATGAGATACGAAGCAAGACGGGTAAACCTGACTGCACATCAATTGGTGCTGGAGGAAGTGATGAAGCAATTCTCGATTCTTCCGATCAGATTTTCAACCATTTCCGGATCCTACGATGAATCGAAGATTTTAACAATCCTTGAAAAAGAGTATGACAAATTTTCGGACTTGTTAGATAAAATGAATGGTAAAAAGGAGTTGGGGTTAAAAGTTATGGCAATCGAGGAACCCATCTTTAAATACATTTTAGAAAAATACGATGACATCAGGCTCTTGAAAGAAAAACTGGCTAAACTCGATCCAGACAAAGCGCATTACCAATTAATGAAAATTGGCGAGATGGTAGAGAAGGCCTTGGTAAAGGAAAATTCATCTTTTAGTGATAATATTATAAGTATGTTGACCCCTTTGTCTGAAGAGGTGAAAATAAATGATAAATTTGGCGAGCGGATGATCCTGAATGCAGCTTTTCTGATTAAAGATGAAAATGAGTCAGAATTTGACAAAGCGATACTGGCTTTCGATAGTCAATATGGCAATTTGCTATCGTTCAAATATGTAGGAAGCCTTCCGCCATATAATTTTGTAAACCTGGTAATTAATACGCTGGAGGCATAATATGTTTTTACTCGACGACATTGTTCTTGCACCTTTCAAAGGGATCATCTTCATCGCTGAAAAGATTGATGAACTGATACAGAAAGAAGTATCCGATGAAGGAAGGATTAAGGAACGTCTCATGGCATTGCAATTAAAGTTTGAAATGGATGAAATCACCATAGAGGAATATGACAAGCAGGAAGAGGAACTTCTTGAAATGATCGAAAGGATAAGGGTAAACAAAGAAAACAATCAAAAATAAATCAGTATGAATACATTTAAATGTCCTGGCTGCGGAAAGACAACCGGAGGAAACGAAAAATTTTGTAAAGACTGTGGTCACTCCTTGAATATAATATGTCCTGAATGTGGTGAAACCTGGCGTTTTATGTTCGAAAACAAGTTTTGCCCACAATGTGGACATAACATGAAAAAGCCAGTAGCCACAAAAACAAAACAACGTGAATGATTAACGATTTATTTTAATAATTTATAAAGGAGAACAATTGTAATGAGTAAAATATTTGATGTGAGGATGGCTGTTATTGAATTTCTGAAGGAAACCCTTCAAACAAATGAAATAACTGTAATTAAGCTTGATAATGTAGTTGATGCTTGGGAGGCAATCGCTGAAATCTATACAGACGATTCGTTCCTGAAATCGATGAATTTACCCCCAAAACTTACCCGGGTCTATTATTCAGTTAAAGTCAATGAAATGCTGGAAGTGATAGCATTTGAACGGATTTCGGAATATGCTCAGTAGCATTCATTTATAATAAACAATTTGTATTTTTGAATGGATGCCGAGCTGATTTATGTTTATTGCATTTCTGATAGCCCGCCCAAAACAGAAGGTATTTCTACCAATGAGACTCTGAGATGTTTGGCGTTTGGTGGGTTGTATGCAATTGTCAAAGAAGTTTCACCTGACGAATTTTCGGAAGAAAACCTTAAAAAGAACTTTGCTGACCTAGCCTGGATAGAAACTCATGCGAGAGACCATATCAGGGTAATCGTTGAGGTGATGAAAACTACCACAGTGATCCCATTTAAATTCGGGACAATTTTCATTTCAGATGAACGGCTGGGCAATTTTATTGACGACTATGCCCTCTCGTTAAACGAGAACCTTCAGCATTTAAAAGGGAAAGAGGAATGGTCGGTGAAAATTTATTGCGACAAGACCAAATTAAATTCTCAAATCGGGGAAATCAGCCAGCAGGTGCACGACCTTGAACTGGAAATACAAAAGAGCATGCCCGGAAAAGCATTCATTTTAAAACGCAAGAAAGCCGATCTTGTGGAAAAAGAAGTCCAGGTTGCAATATGCAACTACGGCCAGACATGTTATGATCAGCTTTACGCGCTGAGCGCGACCACCCGTGTCAATAACCTTCTACCTAAAGAAGTTACAGAACGTACAGACGATATGATCTTAAATGCTTCGTTTTTCGTTTTGGCAGAAAAGGTCAGTGAATTTCTCGCAATAATAGATCAATCGCAGGAAAAGTATAAGGAAGTAGGGTTTGATATTGAGTCAGCAGGCCCCTGGCCACCATTTAGTTTCATTTCACTAAAGGAGAAGTAATGCAGGAAAATGTTATTGATCAATCAAAAGACATCACCATTCTTGAAATATTGGATAGGGTGTTGAACAAAGGCGTCGTCATAACCGGTGATATTGTAATCTCGGTTGCGAATATTGATCTGGTATATTTGGGGTTGAAGTTAATTTTGACTTCTGTTGAAACCATGCAGCAACGGCATCTCAGCGTTGTAAAACCAAATCATCCCCAAAAATAACAATGTTGTGGACAAGATTATTTACGCCGTAACGGGCAACAATTGCTCTCAGGAAGAGTTAAACAGCCTTGTAAAAGGTATTTCGGGCATATCAGGTTCATCCTTGTATGCCCTTTCCTTTAAAAATATTTCGATAACAGTAAGCGATTTTTCATCTTCAAAATTCGTTGTCGATAAAGAAATGGCCATCGATTTTGCCAGGATCATCGAACAACTATCCCAAAAGCTGACCCTCTTGCCTGTGAGGTTTGGCACCTTCCTGAAATCGGATGAAGATATCCTCAAATTATTGACCGATCACTACGATTCCTTCTATAACAATCTTATCAAAGTATGGGATAAAGACGAATTTGGGTTGAAAGTGATATGGGATTATGCGAAAGGTAGTGAGAAAATAAAGGAAGAGTCAGAAAAAGAGGTAGTTAAGTCGGACACCTATTTTTCAAAAAACACTGTACATACCAACTATTTGCTTGAAAAAATCAAGAAGCACAAATTGGAAGATGCTTTGTTACGACATGTTGAAAAGTTGATTGAGGAGATCAGTGGGTTTCTGGCAGAAATTAACCCTGAGTGCAAATTCAAAAAAATGGTCTCAAACAGCCTAATCCTTGATGGTGTCTTTTTAATAGAAAAGGATAAAAAGGATGAATTTATCCAGGCTATTGGGGCATTAAAGCAACAACACAACGATTTGCACCTTTTGCTTACAGGTCCATGGCCACCCTATAGTTTTGTTGAAATTGATCAAAGCTTTTAATAAAGAGAATAAATGAGTGAAAATAAAATCCTCCTGAATTCCGTTCCTATCGAAGAATTCAAAGAATCAATCGAATCGATAGAAAACGCAGCAGCTTCAAGAATAAATGCTACTCCTGAAAATGCCGATCATGGGTTGGCTCAACTAGTGCTTACATTGATCGAGCTTATCCGTAAACTTGTTGAAAAACAGGCAATCAGGAGAGTTGAGGGAGGTTCTCTCTCTGACGAGGAGATCGAAAGGTTGGGAGAAACATTGATGAAATTGGAAACTAAAATGGAAGAATTAAAGCAGATTTTCAACCTATCGGATGAGGACCTGAACATTAACCTGGGTCCATTGGGCAGCTTAATGTAATACACAGAACGGCCAATAGATACAATCAGATAGATGAAATAAAACAGATTCTTAAAACAATGATTCCGGAAAGAAAATTGGCCTAATTAATAAGTTTGGAATATTTAAATTCCCGAAAAATGATTAAAATTCTTGCTATTGATGACATCGACGACAACCTGAACTGCCTGGAGACAATTATTAAAGATGCCTTCCCCGGTTCGTTGTTTATATCTGCCATGGATGGAAAATCAGGAATTGAACTCGCAATAGCCAACGATCCGGATGTGATCCTGTTGGATATCATAATGCCAGACATGGATGGATTTGAAGTTTGCCAGATTTTGAAACAGGATAACAGTGTTGCAGATATTCCCGTGATATTTCTGACTTCTATATCCGACATTCGTGAAAACCGGATCAAGGCACTTGAAGCAGGTGCAGAAGCATTCCTTTCCAAACCATTCGATGAAATTGAACTTACAGCCCAGATCAGGGCAATGGTTAAGATCAAAGCGTCAATAAGCCGAAAGCTGTTTGAAAACAAACGGCTTGAATTGCTGGTGGCCGAAAGGACCCACGAACTGGAAGAAAGCGAACAAAAATATCGGCTTCTATTCGAAGCTTCCAGTATGGGCATCAGTTATTTTTCCACTGATGGAATTGTTGTTTCGATGAACAAGATTGCTGCTTCTTTCATGGGCGGCAAACCAGAAGACTTTATCGGAAAGTCATTTTATGAACTTTATCCGGAAAAGCAAGCTTCGATTTACATGAAACGGATAAAAAAAGCAATCAAACTGAAAAATCCACAGAAATATGAAGAAAAATCATACTCCCCAAATGGCACCAAATGGATTGAAATTGTGATTGTCCGTGTTCAGGATAAAGAAAATAATGTAGTGGGTATCAGTTTGATATTTAAAGATATAACAAAAAGTAAACAAGCAGAGGAGGCATTAAAGGAGAGCGAGGCTAAATACCATGATATCTTTATCAATTCACCTATTGGCATATGGGACGAAGATTTTTCAGAAGTCAAACAACGCTTCGATTTTCTGCGTTCAACAGGCATTACCGATTTCAGGGGTTACCTTGATGCCAACCCACAGGAAACCGATTACCTTGCCTCGTTGGTCAGGATCTTGAATGTCAACGATGTCACAATTAAAATGATGGGGTGTGAAACCAGGGAGCAGTTTTCACTTGGCCTCAAAGACTTCTTTACCGACGAATCAATGGTCGTTTTCAAGGAGGAGATGATCGCGCTTGAATCTGGTAAAATGCATTTTGAGTGCGAAATCCCTGCCAAGACATTATCCGGACAAAAACGGATATTTAAATTGGCATTGGTCGTCCCAAACGATTTTACTAGCTCGCTTTCAAGGGTCCTTGTTTCCTGTCAGGATATCACCGATCATAAAATAAAAGAAGAAGCACTCAATAAAAGTCACGAATTACTTGTTAAACTTACCGATCAGGTACCAGGTGTTGTGTTTCAATTCAGGTTATTTCCTGATGGTCATTCCTGTTTTCCCTACGCAAGCCCAGGAGCATTCGATTTTGGGGTAAATCCGGAAGATGTCAAAGAAGATGCATCTCCTGTATTTTCTTTGCTACAAAGAGATGATTATCAGTTATTTATGGAAACAGTAACAGCATCTGCCGATTCTCTGTCACTTTTTCACCTTGAGTTTCAGGTCAAAATATGGGGAAAGGGAGTTTGCTGGCTTTTGTGCGATGCTAAACCGGAAAGGATGGAAGATGGCAGCACACTTTGGCATGGCATTATATCGGATATTACAGTGCGCAAAATTGCAGAAGAGAAGCTGCGGGAGAGCGAAGCACGTTTTCGGGGAATATTTGACAACTCCGATATCGGAATACGGATTGTCAATAGCAACGGAATTGTAATTGATGAAAACAATCAATTGAAAATAATTACGGGATTTGGTCATCACGAAATAGTAGGCCATACCTTGTGGGATGTATATTACAATCAATTGCCCAAAAGCAAAAAAACTTCAAAGTATCTTGACAAAATAAAAAAAGAGTGTTTAAGTGGCTTAAAAACAGGAGTATTTGGATTTCTTTCATCGGGTGATGAAGAACAGATTCACTGTAAAAATGGGAGCATAAAAACAGTAAAAACCTCTTATTTTTCGATAAAGGACAAGCGTGGATTTGTTACCTATTGCCTGATCAGCGATGCTACCGACATCATAAATGTTCAAAATGAAATCAGGAAATTACAGAAAGCAATTGAAAGTTCTGAAGTTTCGGTTGTCATAACCGATTATGATGGGAATATTGAATATGCAAATCCCATCTTCTCGGAACTAAGCGGTTACCTGCCAGCCGAGTATATGGGGAAAAGCCAGAGTTTTCTCAGGTCCGATTATCACAATGATGAGTTCTATGCAAATCTGTGGAGTACAATAAAATCGGGTCAAACGTGGCGTGGAGAGTTTTATAACCGCAAGAAAAACGGTGAATATTATTGGGAAAATGCAGTTATTTCGCCAATAAAAAACGATAGGCAAAAAATCACCCATTTTGTTGCCATCAAAACCGATGTTACAGAAAGTAAATGGATCAATACAGAACTTTTTGCGGCAAAAGTAAAAGCGGAAGAAGCGAATCGCCTGAAAACAGCCTTATTGTCAAATCTAAGCCATGAGATACGAACCCCAATGAATGCAATAGTTGGGTTTGCCGGATTAATGGCAAACGCAGATGCCAACGAAATAAGTGTTTTTTCAGACATTATACTAAGTAGCTCTTTCGAGTTACTGGAAATGATTGATAATATGATCCTTCTTTCGCGTATTCAAAGTGGGAATATTTCAATTGAGAATGTGAATTTTAGTCCAGCCCGACTGATAAGAGATATTTACCGTAAATTTGACAATACCCGGAGCAAAAAAGATGTAGCTTTTCTTCTTTCAATCCCCGCCCATTACATGGACCTTATGGTTCAGTCTGACGAATTTAAAATAAAAAATATTCTTATTCAACTGGTTTCTAATGCATTAAAATTCACACAAGAAGGAAGTGTTGAATTGGGATTTGATTTTCATGATGGCAATTTGCAGTTTTATGTACAGGACACCGGAATTGGAATTCAGGAACAGGAAAAGCAAAAAATCTTTGAAAGTTTTTACCGCGGCCAGAATGCGCTATCCTCTGCAATCAGGGGTTCGGGGTTGGGGCTTAGGATAGCAAAAGAATTTTCAGATATGTTGGGGGCTGAAATCGGTGTAAACTCAGACCATTGCCCGGGTTCGCTATTTTATTTATCTATTCCTATTGAACTTCCCTTAAAAGTGCCATCCATTCATTCAGATTCTTCGCCATCCGCTTCAAATCCAGTAAAAATGGATATATTGATTGTCGATGATGAAGTACCTAATTTTGAGCATTTTAATTATTTTTTAAAAGGCGAGGCCAAAAAGATCAATCATGCAATAAATGGCAGGGAAGCAATTGATATGGCCCTGAAGAACAAATATGACCTGATTCTGATGGATGTTAAAATGCCCGTCATGGATGGAATTCAGGCAACAATAGAATTGAAAAGAAAATTTCCTGAACTTCCGATTATTGTGCTGACAGCCCATTCGACACCCAATGAAAAGGATAAAGCCATACAGGCAGGATGTGATGATTTCCTTCCAAAATCAATCAAAAGAGAGAAGCTTGTTGAAATTGTAAATCGGTATCGTGTTTAATTGATAACTAAACGAATAAAGTATAAATGTCAGTAAAGGATAATGAAGCCAGACAGCGTTCAATTCTGGCAAATATTTCGGAACCAAAACTCAATGAAACCGACTCCCAGTCTAAAGATTTTTTGGAAAAAGAAGCTGATGCCATTTTCATTGCGGAACGTAAAAAAGTTGAAGTGGAATTGTCCCATTCCCGTGACCTGATGAG
>JBAXWR010000147.1:0-17726 GCA_037128295.1 Mariniphaga sp. | reverse complement strand
ATGATGGGAGAGGTAACCGATATGAACGGGATGATCTGGTCATGTGGTGGCGGGATTCCCCAAAATGTTTCGACTGAAAATTTAAATGCCTTTATTTCTGCAGTGAAGGATTTCCAGAATTGAGAATCATTCATCCAAAATAATATAACTGTATGAAATTAAATAAATTGATAGTTTTTATTTTGATCCTGGTCTTTTCACGCGCCATGGGTCAGGAAATGGTTGTCGCTAAATTTTCAATTGGCGCAGCTAGCATAAAACGAAGCGGAACACCTGTCAGCGTATCGCTCGAAGGTTTGAATTTCAATACTGACAAGGGAACACTTCACCTGTTTGAAATCAAAGGAAAAGCAAGGGTAGAAGTACCATGCCAGCTTGAGGCTGGAAATTCCCCCAGATTATGGTGGATTCCGGATGGTGAAACTGCCACAAATATTGACCGTAAATTCATCCTGATCAAGGATTCCACCTATGTTGCCAAAAATGTCGTGACAACAGAAATGAATTCAAGGGTTCTTATTATCAAGAACAACAAGGAAAAGGTTGTTCAATATAACATTGCAGATGTTTTTCCTCCTGATACAGTCAGTGAACTTTACAAAAGGAGTGGGTTTATCCATCCGCTCTGGTCCCCTTCAGGAAATGTAATGACAAGGATCATGGCTCCCGACCATTGGCACCATCTTGGAATCTGGAATCCCTATACTAAAACCCATTTCGAAGGGCATAGCACCGATTTTTGGAACCTATTGGAGGGGCAAGGGACTGTACGGTTTGCAGGTTTTAACTCTCTGATCAGTGGTCCGGTTTACGGAGGCTTCAAAGCTCGTCAGGAACATGTTGATTTTCAATGTAAAGGTGGCGATAAGGTCGCAATGAACGAGGTTTGGGACGTAAGGGTCTGGAATGTTGGGACATATGCCGGTGTAAAAGTTTGGCTTTGGGACCTGACAAGTACTTTGAATTGCGCTTCATCTTCTCCAATTACTTTGGAAGCTTACCGTTATGGTGGTGGAATTGGTTACCGCGCCACCGATGAATGGAATGCAAGCAATAGTTGGGTATTGACTTCAGAAGGTAAAGCCCGTAAAGAGGCTGACGGTACCCGGGCACGTTGGTGCGACGTGGGTGGCCAATTTGCCGGCAAAGGAACATCTGGAATTTTGTTCATGTCGCATCCTTCCAACCGGGAATATCCTGAGCCGATGCGCGTATGGCCCGAAGATTCGAACAAACATGGTGATCTCTATTTTGAATTTTGTCCGATCAGGGATAAAAGCTGGGAATTAAAGCCAGGAAATGATTATGTACTGAAATACAGGATGTTGGTATATGACGGCAAAATTGATGCACAGATTGCGGAACAGATCTGGAAAGATTTCACCAATCCACCAGTGGTTATAATCGAGAAGTAGCCTGCCGCTAGTTGCCAGTAGCAAGTAACCATTAGCATGAAAGATCAATTTAATATAACGAATCAATAAAACACCCCTTATGGAACGAAGAGATTTTCTGAAAAATTCATCGGCTGCAATGGCCGGAACGATTATCCTTCCTACAATTGTCCCATCGACAGTTTTTGGGAAGAACGCCCCAAGCAATAAGATCAATATCGGGCAGATTGGTTTTGGCCGTATCGCAATGACGCACGACCTTGCTGAAACCTTGCGTTACGACGAAGCCCGTATAATTGGAGTTGCAGACTTTGATTCAAACCGTCAACAAAAAGGAAAACAGTTTATCGAAGATTACTACTCCAAAAAAACCGGGAACAAAGATGCAGTCAATGTGAAAATGTATGGCGATTACCGTGAGTTGTTGCTCAATAAAGACATTGACGCAGTGATGATTTCAACTCCTGACCATTGGCATTCACAGCCTGCAATTGAAGCTGCCCTTGCAAAGAAAGATGTCTATGTTCAGAAACCTACTTCTCTAACGATTGCTGAAGGAAGGTTGTTGTGCGATGTTGTCAAAAAGACAGGGATTATTTTGCAGGTCGGGACACAGCAACGGTCTATGCCACAGTTCCGTATCGCTGCCGAATTGGTCCGTAACGGCCGTATCGGGAAACTTCATACCGTTAAGATTGGTCTTCCGGGTGATCCAGCCGGTCCCGAAGCTCCGGAAATGCCGGTTCCCAAGAATTTGAATTATGATGGTTGGTTGGGTTCGACACCCGAAATTTACTATACTGAGATGCGTGTTCATCCTCAAAACAGCATGACAGACCGTCCGGGATGGTTGCGTTGCGAGCAGTTTGGCGCAGGGATGATCACCGGATGGGGACAACACCATTTTGATTCTGCAGCATGGGGAATGGATACCGAGTTAACGGGACCCATTGCGATCAATTCGATGGCACAATTTCCAAAATCGGGACTTTGGAATGTCCATGGTGAGTTTATTGCTGTTGCAGAATACGCAAATGATCTGACAATGATCACAAGCGGTGGTTACCCAAATGGTGTAAGGTACGAAGGAAGTGAAGGTTGGATATTTGTTACCCGTGGCAATTATACAGCTTCGGCAAGCGACCCGGTATCCGCAAGCAAGAGCAATTTGGCACTTTCGGCAAGCGATCCAAAAATTCTTAACTCAGTGATCAAAGAGAATGAGATTCATTTGTATAAAATTGACAATCAGCATGGTAACTGGCTCGATTGTATCAAGACCCGTAAAGAGCCGATTTCCCCGGTGGAAAAAGGTCACAGAGCCTGCACAATTTGCCTGATTACCCATATTTCGATGAAATTGGGCCGCAGATTGGAATGGGACCCAAAAATCGAAAGATTCGTCAAAGACGATGAAGCCAACAAGATGCTTTCAAGACCACAACGTTTTCCATATGGAACTAGTTATATCAAAGGTATTTAAAAATCTACTTTTGTATAACGCATGATTTTAAGTATAAAACATCCTTCCGATTGGGATAAAATCCCGGATCGGAAGGATTTTAAATAATTGAATTTTAAAACGCACACTATGAAAAGATTAGCCTTTTACTTTATTGTTTGTTTGTTTTCCATATCAGGTTTCACCTCAAAAGCCGCTAAGATCAACGCCGTTAAGGTAGGTTCCAAGATTAACGTCACAATTGATGGGATGTACTTCACAAGTTATATTTTCTCTTCTGATGAAAAATACCCATTCTTCTACCCTGTAAACGGTCCCATTTCTGGTGGATCAGTGACTTCCATGCGCAATGGGGAATATCCGCACCATAGTTCGCTTTTCTTCGGCTGTGACCAGGTGAATGGTGGCAATTACTGGCAGGAAGGTCTCGAACGTGGCCGGATTATTTCGGTGAACGCCGAGATCCTCAAAGAAGGTGGTGATACCGTTGTCATTACCGACGAATGTATCTGGAGCCGTCCCGGAGCAATCTCTCCGGTTAAAGACCTCCGCAAGATTACGATTACCGCCCCTTCAAAAACAGTGCATCAGATCGATGTCGAAATCACCATGGAGATGTTGATAGACGTAACCATCAAGAAAACAAACCACTCTCTTTTTAGTGCCAGGATGGCTGCCGATCTTTCAGTTAAAAACGGTGGAACAATGATCAACGCAGAAGGTGCTTCGAGCGAAAAAGACACATTTGGCAAACCATCGCCATGGATCGACTTTTATGGCAAACGTGGAAATGCCATCGAAGGATTGGCCATTTTGCAGCACCCTTCAAACCCATGGTATCCATCACCATGGTTTACAAGAGATTATGGTTTCATGTCACCAACCCCAATGTACTGGCCTCAAAATGGAGAGGTTACCTCAATGAAAAAAGGTGAGCTTCTCAACCTGCGTTACAGGGTTTTGGTGCATGGCGGAAGTGTCACAGAGGCTAAAATTGCCGAGTTGTTTGAAAGCTACAAGAAGGGAAACTAATTTTGCTTAAAAATACTTTCTAATTGTGAGTTGGCTTTGAAGTTACAATCGTTAAATTTGTGGCTTCATCGTTATTTAAAAGTTATGTCATTACAATATTTGCTTGATAATTCAGGGAAAGCAACAGCTGTTGTTATTCCAATTACTGAATGGGAAGATATTACCCGCAAACATTCTGATTTAAAGGATCTCACTGAAATGCCGGATAAAAAGATGAAACCTTCTGATTACGCGGGTATCCTCACAAAAGATGATGCCGAAAAAATGCAGTATTATCTGACAGAAACACGCAAGCAATGGGACAGAGATGCTTATTAGATACAAACATCATTATTGACTTTACTGCAAATCTAATACCTGAAAATGGTAAACAATTTATTAGCAGGATTATCGACGTGGAGTTCAACATCTCTATCATCAACAAGATTGAGGTTCTGGGGTTTAACGACTTGTCATTTAAAATGAGACAATTGGAAGCATTTCTGGATTTATCCAATATTTTTCCCTTAGATGAAACTGTTTCAGCAAAGACAATCTATCTGCGCCGCATGTATAAAAAGCTCAAATTAGGAGACGCCATTATAGCCGCTACTTGTTTGGTTTATGATTTTGTACTTCTAACCCGCAATACGAAGGATTTTATTAATATTGAGGGGTTAAATGTTATTAATCCATTTGACATGTAGCCATTCATTGTAGCCAATTTTTTTAAATATTGCATTAGCATCTGAAATTTAACTATTTACATTTATTTATTCCAATGAAAAGATCACTATTCCCAACTATGGCACTTGCAGTTACAGTTGCTTTAAGTTCGTGTGGCGGTGGAGGTAAGCCAGCCCAAAAAGAAGAGTTGAAACCTGTTGCCGCGTTTACCGGGGCAAAGGGCGAAGTGAAAATTATGACCCTCGATCCCGGCCATTTTCATGCAGCCCTCGTCCAAAAAAACATGTACGAACAGGTAAGCCCTGAGGTATTTGTCTATTCCCCGGATGGAAACGACCTGAAAGAACATCTTAAACGGATAGATGGCTACAATACAAGGGCCGAAAAACCGACAGCATGGGTTGAAAAGTTATATACAGGAAACGATTATCTTGAGAAAATGCTCTCCGAAAAACCTGGTAATGTGGTGGTTGTGTCTGGAAATAACCGGATCAAGACCGATTACATCAAAAAATCTGTGGAAGCTGGCTTGAATGTTCTGGCCGATAAACCGATGGTCATCAATGCCGAATTGTTTCCGCTGCTTGAAGAATCCTTTAAAATCGCCAAGGAAAAAGGAGTTTTGCTCTATGATATTATGACAGAGCGCTTTTCGGTGACAACGATGCTCCAGCGCGAGATTTCGATGGTTCCTGATCTGTTTGGTCAGCTCGACCCTGGTACAAAAGAGAAACCTGCTGTTGAGAAAGTCAGTGTCCATTACTTTTTTAAAGAAGTTTCAGGTAAGACATTGGTGCGTCCGGCATGGTTCTTCGATGTGGAACAACAGGGCGAAGGCATTGTAGATGTGAATACCCACCTTGTCGATCTGGTACAATGGGTCTGCTTCCCCGATCAGATTATCCAAAAAAGCGAGGTGAATATTCTGGCTGCAAAACGCTGGCCAACTGTTTTTACTAAAGAGGAGTTCAAATCGGTTACTCAGTTGGATCAGTTTCCAGATTATCTTTCCAAGGATTTAAAAGATGGCAAATTGGATGTTTTCGCAAACGGTGAGATCCTGTACAATATCAAGGGACATGTTGCCAAAGTTACAGCGATTTGGGATTACAAGGCAGCTCCGGGTGCCGGAGATAGCCATTATTCGATTATGCGCGGATCAAAGGCAACCCTTGAAATCCGTCAGACTGCAGCCGAAAAGAACGATCCTACCTTGTATATCAAAGCAAATGAAGGTGCTGATTTAATGGTTTTTGCAGCTAGTTTGGAAAAGTTTGTAACACAGGGTCTTACCCTGAAAGGTATTACATTGGAAAGTGTGGACAAAAATACCTGGAAGTTGATTATACCGGCTGAATACAAAGTAACGCACGAGGCCCATTTTGCACAGGTCACCGAGAAATACCTTGGATTCCTGAAAGATGGAAAACTTCCTGAGTGGGAAGTGCCGAACATGATCACCAAGTATTATACAACTACTTCGGCATTAAAACTGGCGAAGGAGACGAAATAATAACATTTGCTACTGGCTTCTGGCGACTGGCTGTTCTTCTACGAATTTATATGTACTTCCATCAATGTAAGTATGATATTTATCCTTGGAAGATGCTAGTTACCAGAAGCCAGTAGCTAGCTGCCAGCCGCCAGTTTATTTCGCTGCTGCCTTAGGTTTCAACTGTTTTTTCAGCGATCCAACTTCCTTTTTATAAAGATCAATATCGTTCTGAAGTTTTTTGTTTTGGTCTGTAAGGTTGAAGATCGATTCTGTTTTCGACTCTATCTCCTGCTTTTGATTGGAAAGCCCTGTTTTCAAGTCTTCAACTTCCTGTTTTAATTTTGTGATTTCATTCTCCTGCTCGTTCATTTTTCGTGTAAGCTCATTAATCATAGATTGCCGTTGCAAAAGGGCTGAATTCAACTGAACTTTTTCCGACTGGAACTGAAATACCTGATCACTAAGGGATTCATCTTTTTTTGAAATATCCTTCGACAATCCAACAAGGTTTTTGCTTAACGAGTCGATGTAGGCATCCTTTCTGGCATTGGATAGCCTCAACTCATTTTGCATTGCATTGAACTCCTTTTTCAGGTCTTCGCCCTTAACTTTTAAGGCCGTAACCTCTTTTGTTAGGTTGTCTCCCCTGCTTAAAGCTTTAATCCTGGCAGTATCAGCTTCAACGAATTTTTTCTTTGAAACACAGGAGGTTAAAAGGCTGATGACTAAAAACCCCAATACAATGAATTTGATTGAATAATTCTTCATGACAGATATTGCTAATGTTGTTTTGAACAAATGTAGATAAAAAAGTTAAATATTGGTAGTCTGTTAAAAAACGACAGCTTTTTTTTATCTTTATCAAAATTTAGGATTATGCCAAAGACGATAACAATTGCCATCATTTTGTTTTTATCGGTGGGTTTTGGTTTCGCCCAGCCTTTAAACAAAATCAAAGGAACGGTTACGGATCAGTCAACAAAGGAACCGATCTCCTATGCTGGTATCAGTATTGAAGGAACTTTTACGGGTGCTCCCAGCGATTTGTCCGGAAATTTTGAATTTGAAGTACCACCCACGAATACAGGGACTTATCTTATTGTATCCGCAGTGGGTTATCAGACGATCAGGATAGCCATCAGCGAGATTTTTAAGGATCAATTTAAAGTTGAAATGATCCCCACATCCTATGAGATCGGGAATGTGGATGTTATTGCCGGATCGGTCGAAATGCAACGGATACTCAAAAATGTAATCGCACACATTGACAGTAATTATATCAAAGGAGCCTTTAGCCAGAAGTTGTATTTCAAAGGTAATACAGTAATTAACAAGGACCCGCGCCGCGTGGATGAAGCCATCATTGATTATAGTGACTCAAAAGGTTATCAGCGTGAATCGGTCTTAAATGCTTTTCAACACAGGAATTACAATTTCCTAGGGATCAGACGCAATTTTGAAGTCAAGAACCTAGCTGATGGGATGAACCCAATCGATGACCTTTTAAACCTCGATATCGTTAGAGTCAAAGGTAACATATTGGATATTAGCTATATATCGAATTATGACCTCAAACTTGACCGTCAGGGGCAATTTGAAGGTGATTCGGTGTGGGTGATCAATTACCGCTTAAGGAAACCCGATTTAAGTAAGTCCGGCGATTATTATGCCACTTCCTATCAGGGCAAGTTGACTGTCTCTAAATCCAATTATGCAGTGCTGAAAAATGAGACAATGGTAAAAGCGTCCGACTTTAACACTTTGGGTCGTGCTTTTGCCAATGCCGGCATCCGGAATTTCGTTCCCACTTCTATTGGATATGAGTTCAGTACAATTTACCGTAAAGGTAAAACCGGATATAACCTGGCTTATTTAAAATGCAACCGGTACCACACCTGGAAAAATAAAACATCTGGCGAAGCAAGGACTGAATCATTTGTCAATTATCTGATTACGATGGAGTTAAATGCGACAAATCCAACGATTATAAAAGGCAGGACTTATTATTCCGAAATGGCTTATGACAAGAAGTTCTGGGATGGGTTTGATTTGAAGGTTGAGTAGATGATACTTGCGGCTGGCAACTTGCGGCTGGAAGTTCGTGAAAAGATGATGATTCTGCCAGTAATTGGATTCACGTATAAATTGCGGCTGGCGGCTGGCTGTTCGAGTTAAACTTTAAAGTCTGCAAGTTGTTGTATATTAGCTATATAAACAAACTCCTTATGCTTTCAATTTTTTGGAAACGAAAACATTGTTTTGGATCAGCCAGCCGCTAGCCGTAAGTTGCCAGCCGTATTTCGAAAGAGAGACAAAGCTTTAAATACAAATATTTAATTAAATTGATAATCAGTGAGATTTAAATTCCAAACCAATTGTGAAGGTATCGACTGGAAACTTGTTCCTGAATTGTTAAAAACTGTGGGAATGGGTTTTCATTCACCAGAAGTACACAAAAAAACATTCTCAGCAAGTGCCTCTGTCGTATTTGTTTATGATGATGAAGTTCTAATTGGTTTTGTCCGCGCCATTTCGGATGGTGTGACACAGGCAGCGGTTTATGATGTTGCCGTAATGCCAGCCTATCAGGGTCATGGAATAGGGAAATTGATGATGGAACAGATCATGAACTCTCTTTCAGGTTGTAGTTTTATCCTATATGCTTCACCGGGCAAGGAACCTTTCTATGAAAAGTTGAATTTCAAAAAGATGAAAACTGGAATGGCGATATTTGTAAAACAAGAAGCAATGCGAGAAAGGGGTTTTACCGAATAGTCTAAATCCACGTTAAGCCACGAAGACAAAAAACCATTGGGTATTCCGATATTGTTTCATGTCCTTAAAAATCGCCATACCTCTTTAATTGAGATCTAAATCAATCTTTTTTAAGTGTGAATGTACCTTTATCCGATTTAGGGTCAGAATATACACCCGATAAAACGTTATTTGAGAAAGAACCATCGTATTCACAATTTAGATTGGCACCCCCTTTTTTGATGTATTCGGTCTCTTTAAAAGTCAGGTGTGTGCCAGAAAGTTGGCCAACGGCTTTATGGACTGCACGAAGGCTCGTCCATTCAAGTTCGCCTTCCCAACTTCCAGAATCAGGGTTAAAACTGATTATTTTTAAGATTGCTGGATATGTCTTCCCGCTGTTAGATGATTTTACAGAACCAGTGAAAACTGCATTGGCGAATTCATTGGTTTTCCCATTATCCCCAGAAATTTCTTCTTTCTTAATTAATTGAAATGTCCCTTTATCAGATTTGAGATCTGTCCAACTACCCGATATTTCATTATTTGAGAATAATGCATCGTATTCACAGTTTAACAAAGCACCACCTTTTTTGATGTATTCTGTTTCTTTAAAAGCCAACCGCGAACCAGAAAGTTGGCCTGCAATCTTGTGAATAGAACCAAGGTTCGACCAATGCAATTCACCTTCCAAGCTTCCCGTGGTCTGGTTATAACTGACAATCTTTAAAATTGCGGGCCATGTTTTACCACTTTTTGATGATTTTACAGTACCAGAAAAAACTGTTCCGGTCAATTCTTTTCCATAAGTAACGTTCACCAATAGAATAACCGCCATAAGCAATAAGTAAATCCTGTTTTTCATCTTTTGAATCCTCCATTTTAGGTTATAACTACTTTGAGAAAAATCGATAAGTAAAGTTACATATTTTAAAACAAAGAATATAATAGGGCACAATAAAAAACTATTTTTAAATCTAATTTTGCTATCCATCATATACAGGTTCAACAGCTAACGTGAGATAATAGTTTTTTTGTTATATTATACTATGAGGAATCACCTTTTGATTTTGATCTTTTTATTTGTTACCTATAAGGGCATGGCAATCCAACCTTATAGTTTGAAATTGCACGTTAAAAGTCATGCGCAATATTGTGTTGTCTTACAGGCAATTATAGGAGATCAACTTACTGTGTTGGATTCCTTTTATAAAATCAATAAGGATGGAGTCTATCGTTTCCGGGATGGTTTACCTGTTGGTATGTACCGGCTTCTTATCACAAGGACTTCCAAAGGGAAAGCATTAAATGAACCCAAACAACATCTTGACTTTATCTTCAACAACGAAGACATTGAATTTGCGACTGATATTAATGCACCTCCTGACAGTTTGAATGTAATCCGGTCGGAAGAGAACAGGGTGTGGTTCGAATTCAAAAAGAAAGACAATGAATATCAAAAGCTTATAAAGGAGTTAGATATAGAGATTGATTTTTTCCGTAAACATGGCATCATAGATCCTGCTGCAAAGAATGAGTTTGAAAACAAGACGAAAAAATACAATCATCTTCAAATCATTAGAAATGAATTGATTGATCAATTATCAAAAGATTATATCGGTTTGTTTGTGTCAAAACTAATTGCAACCTATCACGAACCGATATTGAATGGTGCATTACCAAAAGAGGAACGAAAGTCAATCTTCAAAAGGGATTTTTTTATTGGGATTAATTTTAGCGATGAGACCTTGATCAATTCGTCGGTTTACACCGACAAGGTTTACAAATACCTGTCAAGCTTTAACCAGAGGGGACTATCTCCAGAACAGCAAGATAATGAGTATTTTATAGCGATAGATATAATTTTGGCTCACTGTCGTCAAAATGAAAAGGTTTATGGTTTTGTTCACGATTACATGGTCCGATATTTCAAAAGGTTAAATTATGCAAAGGTGAATTCTTTGCTTTTGCAGAAATAGGGTTGTAATTTTTCATGTTTTTCCCCATAAGAGAAGCGGTCGCACAAGGAAGATGAAACGCTTTCAAAATTGTGGATTGCACCACAAAATTTCATAAGTTGCCAGAAGGTTCGTTGGCAAAACAGAACCCCATTTTTTCAAAAAAAATTTGAACTCAAGCGTTAGCATGTAAAAGAAAGGGTAAGATGGTAAAATCATCAAATTTATAGATCTAAAGATCCTTGGCGACACGCAAACTAGCGTTGTAATAGCGGAGGCCCGGTACATTTGAGCTACGGCTGGAAGCGCGGAAGCTGAATTCGTACATGCTGAGCCATGAGCCACCGCGCATAACACGTGAACTACCTGAAGCAGGACCTTTAGGATTGTTTTCCGGCGAATTGAGATAATAGTCGGCACTGTACCAGTCGCTGCACCACTCCCATACATTGCCACTCATATCATAAATCCCTAACTGATTGGGTTTTTTTGTCCCAACTGCATGTGTAGTTCCGTTATTGTTTTTACCCCACCAAGCGTAGTTACCTAGGTTGCTTTCATCGTTGGTGCCGGCAAATACTGTACGGTTGTTTTCACCCCCTCCTGCGGCATATTCCCATTCAGCCTCAGTGGGCAAACGGTAGGTCTTGCCGGTTTTGGCATTAAGCTTATCGATAAAAACCTGCACATCGTCCCAACTTACCTGCTCCACCGGAAGGTTGTCGCCTTTGAAATAGCTTGGATTGCTGCCCATTATTGCAATCCATTGTGCCTGTGTTACTTCAGTCTTACCAATGTAGAAATCGCTTATCATTACTGTATGTATCGGCTTTTCGTCATCGTTTCCGTTGCTGCCCATTTGGAAAGTACCCCCTTTTATAGCCACCATTTCGATACTTGCATCATTTACATTTTTGTCAAGCGATTGTTCGCTAAAACTTAGATTAAAGGAGGTTTGACCTCCGATTTGGGAAATGTAAACAATTTTCCAAACCCTTTTTTCGCCTTGTTGTAACCGTAAATTATGGTTGCCAAACGAGAGGTTTCCAACGTAAGGCGTCTGGCCAAAAGGTTTGCCATCAATGGCAAGTTCCAACCCCTCAGGTTCTGAATTAATGGTAACGGACCTACTGTTCACAATCGTCTCGTCAGTAGTCAATTCCAGCATATAAACGGTAGCTTTTTCAATTGGAAGAGGGAACATATAATCGCGCAGGATTCCCAATTGCGGGTGCTGAATGGTTAAAAGTTTGGCACCAAAGGGGACATAGATCCAATATTCACCTGTTTTTGGTTCTGCCGCAACAATTCCCAACCCATCAGATTCCCAGGTAAAACCTGTCTGATTGGATACGACCTTAATAATGGCGCAAATATCCCCGTTCTGATCTTTTTTTGGGGAGAAGAGTCGCGCCGTTGAATCGTTATCTTTTCGTTCAAAGGATTTTACACTTATCTTTGGCTGCGCAAGAAGGGTGTTGTTTAATAAGAGAAAAAGCAATAGGGGCAATAGGGTTCTCGTGTTCATAAATCCGGTAAGCTAAAAGAAATTTATGAACGTAAAACTAAGAAAAGATTTTTAAGGGAAATCATTTTAAAGATGGATTTGGTACTTTCCAGCGTTACAAACGACAAACCACCATCCCCTAACCGATACTCAGGACAGGCTGTCACAAACTAGTGGGATTTAAGAGGTGTTATCTGTACAAAAATAAAGTAAAAAAAGTTGAGTTTGAACGATGAACTGTTACAATTATGGTTAAGAATTCAGGAAAAATAGAGTTTAAATTCGCTTACAATCCATTTTCGCTTTTCCTCAGTTCGTTTATTGTACTATCGGCTAATCCAGTTATGGAATTTAGAATCTCATTGGATAGGCCTGCTTTAATACCTTTTCGTATAGTTTCAATTTTCTCCCTGTTTTTTCCCTGTTCAATACCCTGTTCAATTCCTTCGTCAATAAAAACCTGCTCAAACCTTTTTACTTTTTCCCTGAATTTTTCATAATCTGTAATATATTCCCAGTCAACCTGCTCGAATGATTCGGTGTTGATCCTTTTAATGATCTCAACGAAAATTTCGTCCTTCAGGTACTCGTCGAACCACCCTTTTTCGTTCAAACGGTTCCTTGTCTTTTCGGCCAGTTCGAACCAAGCGAGGTATTTACTGTATTTCTTGTTCCTGACTATATTGGGCTGAAAGGCATAGATCAGTTTGTTCTTTCCGAGGAAATCGAGTTTGCGCGTTTTGTTGTTTATAATTTCAAGGCATTTCTCGCGTTCTGAAATCAATGCGAGCACATTGTCCTCTCTCCAAAGGTTTTTGTTTTTGATAAAGTCGTTCAAAATTTCTCCGGTCATCATGTAGCTTACGAAATCATCCTTAAAGTTCAGGTCGTCATCGGCAAGCCAAATCAAGGTGATCACTGGTATTAGTTTGTCGTAATCTTTGATGTCTCGTTTCCTGTTCGCCTCCAGGTCGATGCTTTTGTCTGGCATTTTTTCGAGTTGCAGCACGGTGTTCATCGAATGGTACATGTAGAACCGCTTCACAATGTCTGTCTTGAACCACTGTTGCATGTCGATGATCACAAAGTTGTCGCCAATTTTGCAGCGGAAATCAAACTCCACAGCAGTGGCATCATCCGTAATTTTGTGCTTTGTGGGCAGCAATTCCATTTCGGCAATCTCAACATCAAAGAAATCTTCCAGAAAGCGTTTGGCGATCCTTGTCTCCGAGAACACTTTTTTAAAATACCTGTCGTAATTCAATGGTGCCAAATACATTGTAATCGGATTTTTGTGAATATTGCAAAGTTAATCAATTTTCAGTATTTATGGTCTGTCCAACTTTCAAAAAAAATTACATTTAGAATTTCTCCTCTAAACGCATTGTTTTACGTCAAATTTTAACGTATAAATCGGGCAAAATATGTATGGAAGTTGTCTTAAATCCTCTCTATATTTACAACATCAGCGGCGATTTTCCGGGCCGTTGAATCATCAGTTAAACTTCTAATCACTTTGAAATGGATCCAAACAACAAATTTTCGAGAAGGGGCTTTATTGGAACATCGGCAGTAGCAGCATCAGGACTTACGATCGTTCCATCAAACACCATTGCAGGTCTGGGACATAAGGCTCCCAGTGATAAACTGAACATTGCCGGTGTCGGAATTGGAGGAATGGGTTTTGGAAACCTGAAAAAAATGGAATCGGAGAACATCGTGGCACTATGCGATGTTGACTGGGACCATAGCAAACGATGCTTCGACTATTTTCCAAAAGCCAAACGCTACTGGGACTGGCGCAAAATGTACGAAGAGATGGATAAATCTATCGATGCTGTTTTGGTAGCTACCGCCGATCATAATCATGCCATCGTGGGTGCCCATGCGATGACCTTAAATAAACATGTTTATGTACAGAAACCGATGACCCATTCTGTTTACGAGTCGCGACTAATGACAAAACTCGCCCTTAAACACAAAGTCGCCACCCAAATGGGCAACCAGGGATCATCAGCCGAAGGTGTCAGGTTGATCCAGGAATGGTTATGGAATGGCGAAATTGGAGAAGTTACTAAAGTAGAAGCATTTACAAATCGTCCGTTATGGCCTCAAGCTCTTGCCCGTCCAAAAGAGGGCATGGTACCACCGGAAACAATGAACTGGGACTTGTTTATCGGACCAGCAAAATTTCGCCCATATCACCGGATGTACACCCCATGGACTTTCCGCGGTTGGTGGGATTTTGGGACTGGTGCACTTGGTGATATGGCTTGTCATATTCTCCATCCTGTATTTATGGGATTAAAACTGGGTTATCCCACAAGGGTTCAGGGTGCTTCGACCTTGTTAATGACCGATACCCCACCTGCATCCGAAGTCGTTCAATTGATTTTCCCTGAAAGACCCAAAGTTAAAGGTTGTAAGATCAACTTCCCCGAAGTTACAGTAACCTGGATGGATGGGGGCTACAAACCGATGAAACCGTCGAACTGGCCGGAAGGTCGCGACATGAACGACGATGGCGGTGGTGTGATTTTCCATGGTACCAAAGACAGCATCCTTTGCGGTTGTTATGGGAAAGATCCTTGGTTGCTATCGGGGCGCAAACCAGATGTCCCAAAAACCATTCCGCGTATAGATATCAGTCATGAGCAGGACTGGATCCGCGCTTGTAAGGAAAGTCCTGAAAACCGGGTTGAGACAGCTTCCCCATTCTCTCAGGCTGGTCCGTTTAACGAAATGGTCGTCATGGGCGTTTTGGCGGTCCGGTTACAGGATCTTAACAAAGAGTTGCTTTGGGATGGCCCGAACATGAGATTCACCAATATTCGTGACAACGAAACCTTGAAAACCTGTCTGGATGATGGGTTCAAGATCACAGACGGCAATCCGACCTTTAACAAAAAATTCGATAAGCCGATCAATGCACAGGAATTTGCTGCCGAACTGATCAAACACAACTACAGAGAGGGTTGGTCGTTGCCAGAAATGCCAGCTTAGATATAAGTACTTTTTTAGAAATGCCGGGAATATCAACTTCCGGCATTTCTTGTTTTTAAAGACAATTGTGGCTTCTAAAGATTGTTTTAATTTATTGTATCAAAATTATTTAATTATTTTTGATCCTTAAAATTGTGCCATAGGCATAGAATCTCGGTAGAAATTCATCATGTCTTGATCTATTTCGTCCCATCCGGGACGAAACGTTGCATTTCAATCTGCTTTCTACCCATATTCAATCTTTAACAGGATTCAAAATGAAATTTCAACAGTTTGGAAATCCTTTAGTAAAAACACAATCATGAAAAAATATCTAAAAATACTCTTAACGGTTCTTTGCCTGCTCATTTTGGGTTTCCTGGGTTATACCTATTTTGCATACAATAACTGGTCTGTCGGCGAAGTTGCCGGACTCCACGAACGTTCTGGATTAAAATACTATCAGGATTCATATTTAGAATGTCGTCCATCCTTCAGGGTGGAAGCTGAGAAACTTAAATCCCTTTTTGATAGCGTTGATGTATTTCAAGTCGCAGTAGAAAGCAATACCGATAAAGATCTGACAATTGATGTTTGTTATGTCCCGGCCACGGGGAAAAAAACGAAGCTTTTGATCCTCTCCTCTGGTATCCATGGCATTGAAGGTTTCGTAGGGAGTGCTGTCCAGCAGATGGTTATGGAAGAGTTTATCATGCGCGAAACACTTTCAGGAACTGGAGTTCTTTTCATTCATGCGATGAACCCGTATGGGTTTAAATATTCAAGAAGGGTAACTGAAAACAACATTGACCTAAACCGTAACAGCGATATTGATTCCTCCTTGTTTTCTAATGAAAACAAAGGTTATGATGAGTTGTACGGTATGCTCAATCCCAGTGATAAAGCAAATACAGGATCTTTGCGAAACCAATTTTTCATGCTTTTGGCCATCCAAAAAATGGTCAGCAAATCGATGGGCGCATTGAGGCAGGCCATATTGCAGGGACAATACGAGCATCCTGAAGGCCTTTATTTTGGGGGAAAGAAATTTGAACCACAAATACAATCAATTGCACCTTTTTTGGTTAAATATGGGAGGAATTATGAAAAGGTGCTGGAAATCGATCTTCATACAGGATATGGCGAATTGGGCACGTTGCACATTTTCCCAAATCCCGTCAAGGATCCCAAAGTAAAATCGGCAATCAAACAGGTTTTTGAAGGGTATAAGGTTGACTGGGCTGATACAGATGGGTTTTATACCATTACAGGCTCTTTTTCGGATTACATTGGAAAATTGTTTGCCGGAAAGTTGTGCCTTCCGACAAGTTTTGAATATGGGACCCTCAATAGCCAGACAACCATGGGTTCAATCCATTCCCTCCACAATATGATCCTAGAAAACGAGGGATTTCATTATGGTTATTTAACCGATCAATCAAAGGAACAGGTACAGGAAAACTTCCGGGAAATGTATTACCCATCCTCGCTTTCATGGAGGTCAAAAGTGATCAACGATTCAAGAAAAATGATGGCAGCAACCTTAAAGAATTTCCAGGAGTTGTAGCAAAAACCTTGACAATAATGTATTATATTAATATACATGTAATTATTGAAAACTTCACTTGAAGTGAAGCCTTCAATAATTTCTCCGGATTTATGGTTTGCCAACCAGGACATAGGTCGAATAGCCGTTTATTCCTGTAAAAATCCCATATCCATTTTTGACATTCGCATTGATCTCGGTAAGAGAAAGCGAACTGTTGCTTGTCTCCTGAAAAAAGATCACATATTCGGGTTGGACCTTGAAAAGTGTGACAAGGTGATATCCATAATATTTAAACGATTGCGGGTTCAATTCCGTGTAACCAGTATTGACGGGCTGGTTACGGAAAAAATCACCTGAGCCGATCTCCTTGGTATTGATCAATTCCTTGATCGTTTCAATATTTTTCACAACCAACAGGTAATAGCTTTGGTCACTATTTGTCCAGTTGATTTCGATAGGTGACGGCATTGTTGGCGGAGTAAATCCACCTGTTCCGGGGTCACCCCTCTGAGAGACAATCATTGAGGATGCCGATAATGTCACACTTTGTGGTTTTTCGGGAATTGTCGTTTCGGCAGTAACCATCACATCGTTATATGGGAACGACAACTGATAGCTCTTGCCTGCCGCAATGACTAAATCTGTTTTCTTATACGTTCCATCTCCCTGTGATACAAGGAGGTACTGCTTACCAGAACTCAATTCGGTAATTGTCACCTCCAATTTGGTCACATCCATCGATGTAAATTCCATATAGGTACTGAACGGTATCAATTTTGAAATTTTTACAATTGGGATGCTGTCAGCATACAAATAAGCCTGAACAACTGGTTTATCATTAAAACCTGAAATATCTGTCTTCTGGCAGGATACCATTGCAAATATTAACAAAAGCAGTAATATTCTTTCCATAACCTAAAACTTAAT
>JBAXWR010000146.1:0-17800 GCA_037128295.1 Mariniphaga sp. | reverse complement strand
CATGAAAATTGTTTTGAAAGTGCTTCAAACATGGGATTGCTTCAACCTGCATCATAATCCTGCTAACCATTTGCTCTGATGTAGCAGGTTTCGCAATGACAGCCTCGGGAGGGCGATTGTCCAAACTAATTCAATGTTAACCATTTCTGTGGTTGAAAAATCATCTTCGCATAAAATTTGGACATTTGACTATCCGAAAAAATTTTCTTAATCATACTTAAAACAAAAATAATTTTTCAACGTATAATATTTTATAATGTTACAATTCAGTAACAATATTAATATTTAATGTTTATGTCAGAGTTGAAAAATTTTGCAATGTTTTTACTGTAGCAAAAAAAGATGTTTTACTAGATTTGGAAAATGAACTATTATTATTAACTGATTTAAAAGATAGAATTAATAATTTGGATTATTTTCAATTTATGGAAATGTCTAATTATCATCCTGAAAAAGTGGTTGAGGTTATGCGAATTGAAATTGTTGATTTATTAAAGAAATACATTAAGAATGAGTGTCGAGTTTTAAGATGTATTTAATGCTAATCTAATCTAAAAAAAAGCTGAATATCATAATTTATTCAGCTTTTTTTATTTGATGTTAAGAAATGTCTTGAATTTTTCGCTTTTCTTACTTTTTTAAAGCTTAAACTTATCTGTCAATGAGTTGCCAACCTCATCGACGATTCCCTTACATTCAGCCGGCCGTTAAGTACAACTTTCTGGGGCACAAAAATGCTCTTGGCACCTATCTGTTCCAAAAGCAACCGGGCAGCGGTTTGCCCGATTTCAAAAGTCGGTTGCGCCACACTTGTCAATGGCGGATCGATCAATTCAGCAAGTTTTGACTCGGTAAAGCCTACAATCGCAATGTCGCCCGGGATTTTATAGCCATTCTTTTTTAAGATTTTCATGGCTCCGATCGCTGAGGGATCGTTTACGGCGAAAACGGCCTCCGGCATGTTTTTATCATCCAGCAACTTTTGCATAACGCGTTCACCATCCTTGATCAGCAAACCGGTTTCAAAAATTAGTTGGTCACTTACCGAAATCTTGTGCTTTTTAAGGGCATCGATAAACCCATTGATACGATTTTGGGAAAAAGAGAGAGTTTTTGGCCCGGAAAAATGGAATATCTTTTTATATCCCTGATAAATAAGGTGTTCAGTGGCAAAGAAGGCCCATTTGTAATCATCAAATACCACCTTATGGGCAGGAATTACATCCGAAACCCGGTTGAACAGCACAATAGGAAATCCACTTTCAACCATACTCTTTAAGTAATCGATGTTCCTTGTTTCCAAATTGGTTTCAAAAGTCAGGGATATAATGATCCCGTCAACCATATTGTTTTCAAGTGTCTTGATGTTTTCCAGTTCAACGGTTGCCTCTTCATTCGATTGCATAATAAGAAGTTGATATCCAGCCTTTTGCAATACATTTTGTATGCCCTTGATCACCTCGGGGAAAAAGGAGTTGATAAATTCGGGAACCACTACACCAATCTGATTAGAGCATTGCTTCAACAACAATTTCGCAAACGGATTTGGGGAATAGCCCATCTCCTTGGCAGTGGCCAAAATCTGGTCGCGTGTCTCTTTCCGGATATCGTATTTGTCGTTGAAAGCCCTCGAAACGGTCGAAACCGAGCAGTTCAGCCTTTTGGCAACATCTTTGATTGTAATATGCTTCATTGGATCGGACGCTTAATTTAATGTTTGTAAATTTTAACTTTCCGGCTACTGGCTGCTGGCGGCTTGCAACTGGCAACCCGTGGCTGGCAACTGGCTGCTTCCATGATTTTGATTGCCGCAACAAATATAATGGGATTTTTGAATTTCGGAAACGTTTCCGAAAATAAAAACGTTTTCGGAAACGTTGCCGAAAATAAAACAGATGTTTAATTTTCATATTTTTTAACACTGTATTAACATTGTACTATTATTAACAACCGGACAATAATTCTTGCATGACTTCCATAGATTATTTGGTAATCGTACTCTTCTCACTGCTGATCTTTGCGATCGGACTTTCATTTGCCCGGAACTCTGGCAAGGATATGAAGACTTTTTTTGCTGCCGGGGGAGCAGTACCCTGGTGGATCAACAGTTTGTCGCTTTTTATGGGTTTTGTTTCTGCGAGTACTTTTGTTGTGTGGGGATCAATCGCCTACTCTTCGGGGTGGGTTGCGATATCGATCCAATGGGCCATGTCGGTTGCAGGTCTGATAACAGGGTTGTTGATTGCCCCTAAATGGCACAAAACCAAATCGCTAACCGCTGCAGAGTACATTTGTCACCGGTTAGGGATCAGGACCCAGAATACCTATTCCTACATCTACCTGTTTATCATGATCTTCCTTAAAGGGGTCTGTCTTTATGCGGTCGCAATTATTTTGCAGGTAGCTACCGGAATATCGCTGTACATTTGGATCGGGATTTTGGGGATCATCGTCATCTTATATACCACTTTCGGTGGACTTTGGGCAGTGGTTGTGACCGATGTATTGCAATTTATCATTCTTATTTCTGCCGGACTGATTTTACTTCCGCTTTCATTTGAAAAGATCGGAGGAATTTCTGCATTTGTCGATAAAATTGAGGCACTGCAACTTACGGAGTTTTTCAGCCTAAGCGACCATAAATACACAGTTAGCTTTCTGCTTGGTTTTCTATTTTACAATGTGTTTTATCTGGGAGGACAGTGGAGTTTCATCCAACGTTATACAAGTGTCGAAACCCCCAAGGAATCGAAAAAGGTAGCGATGTTATTCGGGTTGTTTTATGTCTTCAGTCCTGTAATCTGGATGCTACCTCCAATGATCTATCGGGCCATAAACCCTGGATTGGTTGGTGTCGAAAATGAGCAGGCTTACATGCAGATGGCCAGGATCGCATTGCCTTCAGGAATGTTGGGATTGATCATCATCAGCCTTGTGTTTGCCACAAACTCATCGGTTCAGGGTTTCCTGAACATTTCTGCAGGGGTGATTACCAACGACTTGTTTAAAACCATTTATCCCCGATCCACAGAAAAAACACTGATGATTGTGGCAAAACTCGCAACTTTGGTGATGGGTCTGATTGTGATCATGATGGGGTTGTTGGTCCCGATGATGGGTGGTGCGACCAATGTGATCCTGAGTGTGGCTTCCATTACCGGAGGCGCCATGTACTTTCCATTGATCTGGACCTTGTTTTCGAAAAATCAAAACAGCTATACTGTTCTTGCAACCACAATCCTTTCGCTGTTAATCGCTTTGGCTTATAAATTTATTGTTCCTCAAATCACAGGTGAAAATTTGTCCAGGGCTGCTGAAATGGTTTTAGGGGTACTAGTGCCAATTTCGATCATCGCTTTTTTCGAAATTGTTTTAAGATTGAGGAACAAACCAACCACTGAGTATGATAATTACCAGCAGTACCTTGTTTTTAAAGCTAAAAATGAAAAGGTGTCACCGGATCATACAGATATTTCCGACGTTGAGAATCAATTTGGAAAGAAGATGATCGCAATCGGAATCGCAGCTACAGGGCTGATCATCGGATCGTTGGGTCTTATGGGCAGTAACGGAAAGGCTTATGTGTTTGTTGTGGCAACTATTTTACTAGTAATCAGCTATATAATTTTACCAAAAACTAATAAAAGTACATAATCTACAGCTATGGTCAAACAAGAATTACTTTCCGTAAAAAGGGAGAATAAAATTGTTACGCTCGAATCCGACCTCATTATCGTTGGTGGGGGAATGGCAGGAACCTGTGCCGCAATTACAGCGGCTCGCAATGGGATAAAAGTGATTCTGGTTCAGGACCGTCCGGTTTTGGGTGGTAATGGTTCAAGTGAAGTAAGGCTTTGGATTTTAGGTGCTACTTCACACATGGGCAACAACAACCGTTGGGCACGTGAAGGTGGAGTCGTTGATGAAATCCTTGTCGAGAATCTTTACCGGAATAAAGAAGGCAATGCGGTCATTCTCGATACAATACTTCTTGAGAAGGTTGTCAATGAACCCAATATTAAGCTATTGCTCAATACGATGGTTTATGGTCTTGAGAAAAAGGATGATGAGAATATTTCAAATCTGAAAGCATTTTGTAGCCAGAACTCGACAGAATATATGCTTGCAGCACCCTTGTTTTGCGATGCATCGGGAGATGGGATTGTAGGTCACCTGGCTGGAGCATCATACCGGATCGGGGCAGAAGGAAAAGACGAGTTTGGTGAAGGGTTTACCCCCAAAGAAGGATATGGTGAACTACTCGGGCACACAATTTATTTCTACAGCAAAAATACCGGCAAACCGGTAAAATATGTGGCTCCTTCGTATGCACTCAAAGACATCAACAAAATTCCACGTTTCAGGAATATCAAAACCGGGGATATGGGTTGTAATTTCTGGTGGTTTGAATATGGCGGTCGAAGGGATACGATCCATGATACCGAAGAGATCAAATGGGAACTTTGGAGCGTGGTTTATGGTGTTTGGGATTACATTAAGAATTCGGGTAAATTTCCTGAATCCGAAAACCTTACTCTCGAATGGGTAGGGACGATTCCCGGCAAGCGTGAAAGCCGAAGGTTTGAAGGCCCATATATGCTTAAACAACAGGATATTGTAGAACAGACCCATTTTTCTGATGCTGTTTCGTTTGGTGGCTGGGCCATCGACCTCCACCCTGCAGATGGTGTTTTTTCTGCCCTTCCGGGATGCAACCAATACCATTCAAA
Source organism: Mariniphaga sp. (assembly GCA_037128295.1). Classification (GTDB taxonomy): domain Bacteria; phylum Bacteroidota; class Bacteroidia; order Bacteroidales; family Prolixibacteraceae; genus JAAFHB01. The sequence goes on along the minus strand of JBAXWR010000146.1, from coordinate 13,070 downwards.
AGGGGTTTATGAAATTCCGTACCGGTGTTTTATCAGCAAGGATATTAAAAACCTGTTTGTTGCAGGCCGCCTGATCAGTGCTTCCCACGTTGCTTTCGGTTCAACAAGGGTGATGGCAACCTCAGGCCATGGTGGCCAGGTGGTCGGGATGGCTGCTGCAATGTGTGCTCAATCAGGTTTAAAACCTGTAGATTTACTGGAAACGGTAAAAATGGTGGCACTTCAACAAAATCTGAATATTTTGGGTCAGGGTATTCCACATGTTCCGATCGATGAATCTGAAAACCTTGCTGCCAAAGCCAAAATAGAGGTTTCCAGCACCCTATCCGTTCACGAGATCCCGTTCGACGGTAGCTGGCTCGAATTGAATTTCTCTGCCGGACAATTACTTCCCATGACAAAAGATACTTTATACACCTTTGAAATCATGGCAGATGCAAAATATGACACCATTGTTGAGGTTGAATTAAGGGCAAGTTCCAAAACCTTCAATTATACACCCGACCAACTCATTGAAAAGCAAAAGATTGTCCTGAAACAAGGGATACAGTTGAAAAAGATTGCTTTTATAAAAGTCTTCCATGAAAACCAATATGGTTTTATCATCTTCAGGAGCAATCCCGAAGTAAAGGTCAGGTGCAGTGAAAAACGGATGACCGGAATCTTGTCGGTTTTTAACAAGACCAATCCGGCAGTCAATAATTATGGCAAGCAGTTGCCACCAGAAGGGAGCGGTTTCGACTCCTTTGAATTCTGGTGTCCCGAAAGGAGGCCTAAAGGTCAGAACATTGCCATGAACATTACCCCTGCTTTGTCCTGTTTCTCCAAAGACCAACTTGTGAATGGTTTTACCCGGCCGTATCTTAAAACCAATGCCTGGGCAGCAGATTGGAATGACACTAATTCCACAGTTACGCTGACATGGGATGAACCCCAAGAAATAAAATCTGTATCTTTGTTTTTTGACACCGATTATGACCATCCGATGGAATCTTCCCAGATGGGGCATCCCGAAGATGTGATGCCATTTTGTATCAGGAATTATACCGTCAAGGACGACAAAGGCAACCTTATATTTGAAAAAATTGGTAATTATCAGACAATTAACATATTAAAACCAAAATCCGGATTCAGCACAAAATCCCTGCATTTCGAATTTGAACAACTACTTGCCAATGCCCCGACTTCGATTTTTGAAATATTGATTGACTAGAACATATTATTGATTATTAAATTGTTAGATTATGAAAAGAATCTTTTTGCTTTTTTCTCTGATTATCTCTTTTTCGGTGCTGTACGCGCAGCAAAAGAGTGTGACCGGCAAGGTTACCGACGAAAACAATGAACCGGTTCCCGGGGCAAACGTGATCGTCAAAGGGACAACAACCGGCACTGTTACCGATATGGATGGAAATTATAAACTTCAGGTTCCCGAATCCGCGAAGGTGCTTACCGTCACATTCATCGGATTTGAAACCCAGGACGTAAACATTACGGGTAAAAGTGTGGTCGCGGTAAAATTGAAGTTGAGTTCGATTGGACTTGAGGAAGTTGTTGCGGTTGGTTACGGTACCCAAAAGAAAGTTAACCTGTCAGGTGCCATTGAATCTGTAAAGGGTGAAACTTTGGCAAAGAGAAGTACGATACAGACTTCACAGGCTCTTCAAGGTGTCGCTGCCGGTGTTACAGTAACTTCAAACAGTGGGAAACCAGGTAAAGAAGGGACCTCAATACGTATCCGTGGTATTGGTACGATCAACGACAATAATCCATTGGTTTTGGTGGATGGGGTATCTTCTTCTATTGATGCGGTTGATCCGAATGACATCGAATCAATGTCAATTTTGAAAGATGCTGCATCTGCCTCTATTTATGGTTCACGTGCAGCCAATGGTGTTATCCTGATTACCACCAAACGTGGAAAAACTGATAAGGTGAGTGTTACCTTTAAAGGTTCTGTTGGTATAACTTCTCCGTTGGCAATTCCTTTAAACGCATCTGCCTGGGATTATATGGCTTTGTACGATGAGGCAAACGGCAACGATTTACGCAACGACCTTGGTGTACCTGGAGGAGCTATCTATGGTACTGACAAAATTACGACATGGAAAAATTCTACCGACCGTGATGCTTATCCAAACTCGGATATGATGAGGGAAGCCTGGAAAAAACGTGCTGCCCAGACACAACACTACCTTGGTTTCTCGGTTGGCAATGAAAAGTTCAGGTCAAACACCTCAATTAACTATTCATGGCAGGATGCCCATATTCCAAATTCTGATTACAAACGCTATGGCGTTCGTTCCAACAATAGTTATACTGTGAACAAAATAGTTGAGGTTGGGTTCGATTTATCCATTCGGAATACAAAGGTCACAGACTCGGCCCCCGGTACCGAAATTGAAGGTATGATGAGACAACCTGCTATTTATCAGACACGTTATTCAAATGGTATTTGGGGAACAAGTTATGCCGGAACACCTCATACGATGCAGACTATTTTTGACGGATTGGCTATGAGATATGAAGATTATCAGGAGGTAATTGCCAAGATTTACGCGAAGATCACCCCTTTTAAAGGAATGCAGTTAGACTTTTCCTATACTCCAAAGATTTCGATGGCAGAGTACAAAAATGTCAATAAAACAGCCGATGTTTACGATTATAAAACAGGTCTGGTTTCTTTAAAGTCAACTGGCTTAGCCAATATGACCGAGCAAAGGGATAAGACAAATGAAGATGACATCAACATCCTGGCCACGTACAATAAATCGTTGGGAAAACATGACATTTCAGTTTTAGGTGGTTTTCAATATCTGACCAACATTTATAACTCATTAAGTGCCTACAGGCAAGGGAATAATTTCCAACAATTCGAAGAAATTAATGCTTACGACCCTACAGGGATGACCAACAGTGGTTATTCCAATGAATGGGCTTTGATGTCCTATTTTGGACGCTTGAACTATTCGTTTGCAGGGAAATATTTATTGGAAGCCAATGTACGTTATGACGGATCTTCACGCTTTGCCAATGGCTACAAATGGGGCGTATTCCCATCTTTCTCAGGTGCGTGGCGTTTCTCATCCGAGAATTTCATGCAAAAATTCAATTGGTTGACCAATGGTAAATTGCGTGCATCGTGGGGTGAGCTTGGCAACCAGGCTGGTCTGGGTTCCAATTATCCTTTTGCTTTAACTGTAGCAACTAACCAATATGCAGTTTTTGGTGGCACCTTGAATCCTGGTTATGCGCCTGTAAATTATGCGCTTACCGATATTACCTGGGAATCGACCCGTATGATCGATTTTGGTATCGACCTTTCTTTCTTTAAAGGAAAACTGGATGCGACTTTCGATTATTATAAAAAAGACACCCGTGATATTTTATTAAATATCGCTATTCCCGGAGTGATGGGTTATGCCAACTCACCAAAACAAAATGCAGGTTCCGTAGAAAACAAAGGTTGGGATTTGTCAATCTCGCACAACAATACAATCGGAAAATTCTATTACAAGGTAACAGGAATACTATCCGACGTAAGGAATAAAATAACCAACCTGGGTGGATTAGCCCCGCAGGTAAGTGGTGTACATGTTAAACAGGTAGGTGATCCGATCGATGCCATCTATGGTTTGCAGGCAAATGGGCTTTTCAGTTCGTTCGCTGAGGCACGGGCTTATCCGGTTGCTCAATTCGGAAAATTACAGGGTGGTGACATCCGCTACATTGATCAATTAACCGTAGATACCAATGGTGATGGAATCATGGATGCAGGAGATAATAAATTAACAGGTACCGACCGTGTTGTGCTTGGTAATCCAATTCCGCGCTATTGCTATTCAATGGATATTTACACTTCCTATAAAGGATTTGACCTTTCCTTATTCTTTCAGGGTGTAGGTAAACGTGATGGTTATATTTCAGGTTGGCTCTCCTATCCATTCCAGAATGCTTCAACTGCTTTGGTACAGCATTTAGACCGCTGGTACGAAGGAAACCCAAATCCAAATGCAGCTTATCCACGCTTGTCGATCAATCAACAATCGAACAACCTTCAGCCTTCTACTTTCTGGCAGGTCAGCGCAGCCTATATGCGTTTGAAAAATCTTCAATTGGGATATACTTTGCCAGCTAAATTGTTAAAAAACAAAGCAATTTCAAGTGTCCGGGTATATGCCAGCGGAACGAACCTGTTTACTTCCAGTAAAATGCCTATCGGTATGGATCCTGAATCTCCTGAAACTGTTCAAAACAGTACGCCTTTGCTTGCAACATACACCTTTGGGGTAGAAGTGAAATTTTAATGAATTTTAGAACGGTAAATAAATTGATTACAATATGAAGAAGAATATAATATATACAGCATTGATGGTGTTGTTGCTGGTTACTGGGTGTGACAAAGCATTGGAACGCTATCCGTTGGATGTCCCATCGGCTGAGACATTCTACACCAACGAAACTGAAGTTCAGGGGGGGGTTAATGCTTGCTATTCGTTTGTGGTAGCTGGCAGTAATGGATACCTGGTCCCGGAATTTAGCTGGGATGGATTATCCGACGTTGTTTTTATCCGTGGTGGGGGCTTTGCCCAAAATTACATGATGTCGGTTTTGGATTTTAAAGAAGGATATTTCCGGACCATTTGGCTTAACATGTACCAGGGTATAGCCCGTTGTAACCTGATGCTCCAAAAGATTGATGAGAATAAAGACAAAATTGCCGCCGACAAGGTAAAACAATTTCAGGGCGAAGTTTACTTCCTGCGTGCCTACTATTATCTGCGCCTGATCAATGCCTTCGGGGATGTAGTTTATCTTGATAAACCGGTTACAAATGTGGCTGATGGAAAAACAGTTACCCGCACTGCCAAAGCAGACGTATTAAAGAATATCTATGCTGACTTTGATAAATCGGCAGATTTGTTGTCCGCCTCAACAGTAAAAACACTTGGTCGTGTAACATGGGGTGCTGCAATGTCATATAAAGCACGTGCTGCCCTTCAAAACAACGATTGGACTATTGCTGCTGCTGCTGCAAAAGCGGTCATCGATTCGAAGAAATTCAGTATCATGCCGAGCTATGCAGCTTTATTTACGGAGACTGTTCTCAACAGCGCAGCCAATACAGAGCAAATATTTACCCAGAATCACCTGGTTACTGCAAATAATGCTACCCCTTTCCCTCAATATACGAGTGCCCGGTCAGTATCAGGTGGTTATACGACAATTGTTCCTACTCAAAACATGCTCGATTCATATCTTTGTACCGACGGTCTGGACATCAGCAAATCTCCCTTGTATGACAAGACAAAACCCTATGACAAACGTGACCCGCGCCTTCGTTATTCATTTGTACTTCCTGGCGATATGTGGAATGGTTTTGTTTATGACACACGCAAGGATAAACCCAACACATTGAATTCAGCCGGAGTCTCTGTAAAAAATCTGGATAGTTACAACTCCACCGAGTTTACCTCCTTTACAGGTTATATGGTCCGTAAATATTACGATTTCAAATACGTCAGCAAACTTACACAGTGCGAGACACCGTTTATGTTGTGCCGTTATGCAGAAGTATTGCTGACCTATGCTGAAGCAAAGATAGAATTGAATCAAATTGATGTAGATTGTTTGGCTGCAATCAATCAGGTTCGTGGCCGTGCTGATGTGAACATGCCTACAGTGTCAGCATTGAGTCAGGCTGAAATGAGAAGGATCGTCCGCACTGAACGCAAAGTTGAGTTGTGGAACGAAAACCTTCGTTATCAGGACCTTCTCCGTTGGAAACGCGCCGAAGTGTTGTTGACCCGTCCTATCTTAGGAAGACCGGTTTTGGGAGAGTACAATGTCTATCCAGCCGTTACATTTGACGAATTTGGAGACCCTGTTTACAATACGGCATCCTACGTGGCTCACCCATCAACAGATTACCGTATTCTAATTTTAACAAACTTCAATAAGAACCGTGATTATTTGTGGCCTATCCCTGAAACAGAATTGAGCTTAAATCCAGGTTTGGGACAAAACCCTGGTTGGTAAATAGTTAGTTTAGAATCGCGTTGATGTGTTTTAGTTGAGTTAATGTTGTGAAAGGCTGGTGCTTCAATGGCCAGCCTTTCTTTTTATCATTTGGATCGCAGAAATGAGAGAGGGAATGAGAAGATGAGAAGCGGAGAAAATGAGAAGATGAGAAAAAATAGATTGGATTTACTAAAATATTTGCGTTTATCAGGTTTTTTGGTAGCCTTACTTTCGTGTGATGTACTATTTGCACAGCCACCTTCCAAAGGTTATCAATTGCTTTTTGAAGATAATTTTGATGGCAGCAGTATTCGCGAAAATGATTGGTCGTACAGGATGGATCGTCGGCAGGGAGGTAGCTTTAATGCATTGAACAGGAAAGAAAATGTAACTGTTTCAGGAGGATTTCTCCACGTATCGGTCAGGCAGGATACAATCAATGGAATCCAGGAAAATACCGGCGGAGGTTTGATCAGCAAGCACCAGTTTGGTTATGGCTATTACGAATGCCTGTCGAAGCCATTTATGGCGGGAACTGGCGTTCATACCGCTTTTTGGCAGGCTGGTGGCGCTGATCCGGAGGTTTACAACCGCATCTTTGAAATTGACTCCTATGAAATTGATTCAAAAACCTTTTTGGGAGATAACAATTTGTATGTTCACATTTCTCCGAAGCAGTATTCTGAAGTGCCCTGGCCACACCGGGCAAAGGTGCCAATGAGTTACAGGGAGGATGGATGGCTGCTGGATGCATTTGAATACACTCCTGATGGAGTCATCTTTTATGACAATGGGAAAGTGGTAGCCAAAGCGGAATGGAAGGAATTAACTGCCGCGCAGAAGGTGTGGCTCACAGCGTTGAATGGTTTTGGCAAAGTGGAGAAGGATAAACAGCCAGGTGAATCTTTGTTCGATTATTTTCGATATTATGCCAAAGATTATCCGGGAGTAAATATCCTGCCCAACGGAAATTTTGAATACAACCAGGATAAGACAGACTCTCTTAAACCAGTAGCATGGCGGCAATCCGGTACTGAAGGGGCGTCGTGGATAGCTGCGGGGAAGGCTTCCAGGGACAAATATCAGTTGAAGCAAGGGTCGAAATTGGGTGCCTATTCAGTCTCCACCAATCAGAAACTGGAATACATTATGAATGGCAATTACCGTTTATCGGCCCATGTTCGCTGTTCTGGTGGACAAAAGAGTGCCATGATGTTTGTCACTGATTTTGGCGGAAAGGATCAGGATGTTAAAATCAGCAAAAGCGACAAATGGACTGAGATTTCGATTCCTGACATCCTGGTAAGCAATAACAGAGTCAATTTGGGTTTCCAATCCGAAGGAGAAGCCGGACAATGGCTGGAGGTTGATGATGTGCAGTTGTATAAACCACTCCCGAAAGGGGTAAAAATGGCAAAAGCCGAACCCTTTGTCCTGGTGGGCGATCCCATCTGGCACCTGGCCAAAAGCGAACCCATCCATTTTTCAGGGGATCAGAAATTCTATTTTTTCGATCGGAACGTAGGACTGGGAGATGCCATCTCCGTTTCATTTTCAATGAATGCGGATACTTTAGCCAACATGACTCCCATTGCACGAATCCCTGAAAAAGGCAACTCGGGCTGGGCTCTTCAACTTACCAAAGACGGAGGATTGATTTTCAGGATCGGTAGTAAAGAGAACCATCATGACGTTCTTGTTTCAGAGGTTTATCAACCACACAAAGATTGTCTCATTACGTGTATTTTCGATAGAGGAACGGCTCAGGTTTTTATCAATGGAAAACGATTAAAAATCGAAAATGGTATCAGGCAAGAGACAAAAGACGTCTCTACGGCAGGAAGACTCGGGGATGTTGGAGAACAACTCCAGGTGATTGCGGATGTTTTCATTCCCACAAAAAATGATGCTTCGAAAGATAACGGGCAACAAAAAAACATCACCCGCTACAAGGGAAATCTTCAGCACATCAGGGTCTTCAACAGGGCAGTGACCAGCGATGAGATCCTGAAATTTAAAAACTAAGAGATGATACAATTTCCTTTCCTACTATTGGTTCTGTTTTGTTTTGGATTGAATGGCTGTGCCCAAAAAAATTCTGTGATAGAAGTTTCTACTGCCCCAAAGGGAATGGAATTGGTTTGGAGCGACGATTTCAATTATTCGAACTCCCAGCTCGATGCCGGATGGATTTCGCAAAACGGACCGAATACCCATATCCTGTGTAGCAGATGGCGCGAAAATGCGGTGGTTGAAAATGGGATTCTCCACTTGAACAACAAAAAAGAGAATCGTGGGGGTCAGGAATGGACTTCTGCAAGTATCTGGACAAAACAGACTTTCCAATATGGACGGTTCGAATGCCGGTATAAATATGCAGCAGCCACCGGTACAAACAACTCCTTTTGGATGATCACAACCGGAACCAATCCAACAGTTGGCAAAAAATTTGAAATTGACATCAACGAAGGGCATTATCCTTCCGAAATGGCAACCAACATTCACAACTGGACCGATGTAACCACTGATCCTGCAACCGGAAACTCAACCCATCCAAGCTCTTCCAAATCCTTTAGCTTTTCATCTGCTAAGCCAGACATATCAATTAATCTGGAGATTCCTGTCACCACGAAACGAATCAGGTTCTCTTCAAACTATGGGGCGCATTTCCATGTACAGGAATTCAGGATATACAATGTCAATACATCTGGTTATCCTTTACCGCTCTCGCCAACAGCAGATCAGGATGTGGCAGGATTGGTTAATTTTGCACGTGATCCGCAGACCAAAATAACGGCCAGCGGGGTTTACGGCACAGGTTATGAAGTCCAAAATGTGGCTGATGGAGGACTTGCAAAACATTGGGTATCGCAGGTAAGCGGTGAAAAATGGCTTGAATTTGAATTCAATACCAATAAAACAATCGGTTGCATCCAGTTTGTAAATGGCTGGTTGAGTGGCGATACCTGGAATTCAGTGATCGACAATTACAAGGTGCAATATTTCAATGGAACTTCCTGGGTTGATATTGCCACTTTCGATGCAAGCCAGAATGGTTTGAACCTTGCAAAAGAGTACCACACTTATGCCCTGGAATGGAGTAAAGATTCGCTGATCTATTCTTTCGATGGTAAGGTAATGCGAAGGGCTAAAAACGAGTTTTGTCACAGTCCTGCACCCGTTTACCTGAGCGAAGCCATTATTTCATGGGCAGGTGCCGTTACCGATGCGATTGATGGAACGAGTATGGATGTGGATTGGGTGAAAGTTTATCAATTGAAATAAGGGGAGAGAAAACAATCATCTCCAAAAGTGCTTTTAGAAAGTAGATATTCAAATCATGTTACGACTCTTTATTCTCCTGTTGCTTTCAGGTTTGCCGTTAATGATCCATTTTGAGAAAAAGGATCTTCAGCTTCCTGTTTTGGGGAATGGAGCTGCATCTGCCGGAAAACGGGTGGCTGTTGTACCGACTGAATACAAAGGAACAGATGTCCATCATATCCTTTACCTTCCAATTGATTGGGATAAGGATTGGAGAAAAAAGGTACGTTCGTGGCCGGTTATTATCGAGTACACCGGAAACAAATTTCCAACTTCAGGATCTTCGGGCGAGGTGGAGGGTGCTGCTCTTGGATATGGATTGAGTGGCGGGAAATATATTTGGGCGGTTCTTCCATTTGTTGCAAAGGACCAAAAACAAAACGAGGTCACCTGGTGGGGTGACGAGCAGGCAACCGTAGAATATGCCAAAAGAAACGTTCCCCGCATTTGCAGGGAGTTTGGAGGCGATTCATCCCGTGTTTTCCTTTGCGGCTTCTCACGGGGTGCCATTGCCGTTAATTACATTGGTCTTTATGATGATGAGATTGCCAAACTCTGGTGCGGTTTTATTACACACGATCATTACGATGGCGTTAGGGAGTGGAAGGGTACTGCCTGGGGTTCGCCACTTTCAGATTACCGCGCCTCTGCAATTCAACGGTTGAACCGGTTGAAGGGACGTCCTGTCCTGATCTGCCAGAACGGAGGAACTGAGGAAATAAAAGAGTATCTCTCTGATTATAAAAACCTTGCAAAATTCACCTTTCTCGATGTTCCTGTAACAAAAATCTTTCCCCAAATTCCCAATAACCTGGTAATGCACCCGCACACCGATCGTTGGATGTTTGTCTATTCCCGGGAACGCAGACAGGTATGGAAATGGATGGAAAAAGTTTCGGGAAGAAATACTTACTGAATGGATTCCTATGTGCCTATTTTTTAAACCTATGTGCCTATTGTGTTTAAAAACCTGACACAAAGGCACATTAGATTAAAAAATACTTATTAGGCTTTGATTAAAAGACATAAAAATTCTAAATATATCTTGCTGACTGCTTCTGATATTAATCCTTTTTGTATTTTTTTGCCACAGATACATTATAATTTGATATGCAACCTTAAAAAATATAGTCTTTCCCTCGATCTGCTTTTTCAATTAAAAAAATTGCAATTCAGTTTTTTATCGTTTCCTTTGTTCTTGTAACAGAAATTAAGAAGAACTAGGAAACAATGCCTAATACAATAAAATCAATGGTCGGTGATATCATACGCGAAATTAATGGTAATATTTTTATTGGCGATACTATTAACCAGAAGTTCGAAACCATTATAAGCACTACCAATACCGGACACGTTGAAGGTAGTAACAATGTATTCATTCAAGGTATTAACGATTCAAATATTGAAGTAAAAATTGAAATACCTGTTGAGTTATTAAGCAAATATTACTTTCTTATTCAACCGTTAATTAAAAATACTGAAGTTATTGCAAAATTACAAGACATTCATAATGAATACCTTAAACGTATTGAGATTAAATTGGAAGATGCAAATGATGCAAAAAGAGCCAATTTTTATGATGGTACTCATCACCATTATTATGGTAAAGATAATGATGATTACGAAAGAATAAGGGAGAAAATTAGTAATAACCGTGGAGTTGGCACTTCAGAAATTTTGCAAAATAAATCTATTAATGATCTCGACAATAAAACGTTAGAAATATTTTTTTCAAAAGAAAACATAAAAAAGGAAATTGCCAAGCAAGATCAGAATATAGAACACCTTACAGTTAAAGAGATACTTTATTTCTTATCATTGGTTGAGAACGGGCATATTTTTAAAGGTACTTTTCTTTGTTTGGCAAAATTCAATCAAATTCATTCAGTGTGTTATACCGCAGTAGAAACTAAATTTAACCTTTTCAAAGGGACCGAACGTAATGCAATTCTGATTAATGACACAATAAAAGGAAATATTCTGAAACAATACGAAGACACGATAATTATTCTCCAAAAGCACATTCCGCTTATCAGAAATGTTTACACAAGTAGCGATAGTTATGAAATACCATTTATTGCTTTCAAAGAAATTGTCGCTAATGCTTTTGCGCATCGTAGTTATGATCCTTATATACAAAGCTTTATACAAATAGAGTTATTTGATGATAGATTAGAAATAAAAAGTCCTGGGCTGTTTCCTGATAATTTGGATCCGGAAAATATCGAAATGTCAAGGATAATTAATCCTACCATTGCTGCAATATTTCATTTGAGTGGAATTATCGAAAAATCGGGTACAGGCATCAATCGCGCCCAAAAAGAAATGGCAGACAATGGTTTAAAAAAAATTGTTTTTAAACAGGATCTGAAACAAAAATTCGTAAAAGCAATTATTTACAGACCTAATTACCATAATCTGACTATTCCGATTCCTCACCAACTTACAGAACCGCCATTTATGCCAGAAGTATTTTTAGGCCGTGAATCAGATTTGAAAATCATTAAGGATAAATTGTTTTCTAGTGACAATTTGCTTCTGTTGGTAAATGGGAATGGTGGCGTAGGTAAAACTTCTTTAGTGGCAAAATATTACGATTTGTATAAAAATGAATATACTCATGTGGCTTGGGTGCGGAGCCAGAAGAGTATCTGCAATGCATTGTTGACCCTGTCCGGACCGCTACAGGTTACTTTTGAAGCCTCTCTGTCAACAGCAGAAAGGCTCAAACAATTGCTGACGACGATGGCAGCCCTCCCGAAACCCTGTTTGTTGGTGATCGATAATGCCAACGAAATTGACGACCTGAAACAAAACTACCAGGCCTTACGCCGCTGTACCAATTTCCATTTGCTGATCACAAGCCGTGTAAACCATTTTGAACAGGCTGAATATTACCATATTGATGGTTTACCCTACGATATGGCATTGGAATTGTTTAAAAAATATTACCCCAAACACACCGAATCCGAAAATCTCCTTTTTGAGCAAATCCACACCGCCATTGGTGGCAACACGCTGGTTGTGGAGTTGTTGGCCAAATATTTGAAGATTGTAAACACTTACAAAACCAATTATACCCTTTCCGGCCTGCTTGCCGATTTGCGAACGAAAGGGTTGCTTGGTTTGCCTACTACAAAAAAGGTGGCAACCGATTACCAGGCAAACCATAATGCTATGCGCGAAGAAAGACCAGAGGCAATCGTGGCTGCCATGTACGATTTAAGCGAACTCAATAATCCCGAAAAAGACCTTCTTTTTGTGTTTGCCTTCTTGCCTGCCGAACCGATCAATTATGAAATGATTAAGCTGCTGACAGGCAACTATCCAGACCTCGAATATAATTTGGATAACCTTGTACAGAAAGGTTGGATCGAAAGGAATACGATCACCAAGGAATTCAAATGCAACCCTTTGATACAGGAAATTGCAAGAAAGAAAAACCCAAAAAACCCGAACGATTGCGAAATAATTATACACGTTCTTAACGAAAACCTAGATTATGTTGATGTTCTCAAAAACCTAAATTACCAGAAAGCTGCAATATTTGCCCGCTATGCCGAAGCACTAGTAAAAAGTTTTGATGCTGCCAATTATAATTTATCTGTACTCACCGAAAGACTTGGAAATTATTATTTGGATACCGGAGATTTAGATAAAGCTTTGCAATACTTTAATTTAAGATTACAACTATCAAATGAACTTTACGAGGCAAATCCCCAAAG
>JBAXWR010000145.1:0-17876 GCA_037128295.1 Mariniphaga sp. | reverse complement strand
ATGATCTTTGTAACCATTACGATGATGTTTGTAACGCCTCCGATGATCTTTGTAATCATTACGATGATCTTTGTAATGCCTCCGATGATCTTTGTAAACGTTCCGATGGTCTTTGTAATGCCTCCGATGATCTTTGTAACCATTACGATGATGTTTGTAAGGCCTCCGATGATCTTTGTAAACGCATAGATGATGTTTGTAATGGTTTAGGAGGCGTTTGTCTCAATTTCTGAGAGCCAATTTTCACAAATGACGTTTCCAACCGTTACATAGACTTACAGCACGTCAAAAATATGTTTATCCTATCTCTGTTTTTAGTCTATCAGGATTCATACGATTATCAAATACTGTTACAATCATGACAGAATTTTTGTCGAAACGATAATACAATGAAGTCTGTTTGGTGACTACAAACATGTGAAGTCCTTTAACTAAATCTGATTGTGGACAGGATTCGGGGAGTTTTTGAAGTTGGGTAAAGGACTTGTCGAGTTTCTTAATAAAATCATTCTTAACTTTAAGCGACCATTCCAATTCCAGATACTCAAGCAGTTTACCCAGCCGTTTGGAAGCTCTTTTTGAAAGAATTATTTTTCTCATTATCTGTGTTTACTCATGAATTCCTGATAATCCACAACTTCTCCATTTTCTATTTCTTTAATTCCTTGGAGGATATCGTCTTTCTGTTCTTTTGAAAGTGTTTCCCAGAAATCTACGGTCGTACTTTTATTTAAAATATTCCTAACTGATTCCAAAATACTTGGATTCTCCGTTTGTAAAATCAATTTCATTATCTCGATTTTTTCTGCTTGAATATTCATACCGTAACGTTTTTGACAAAATTAAGGAATTAATTTGAGAGAAATATACTTCTTTTTTCCGAATACTTTAGTTGTATAGTGAAGGCTTGACATTGAGCGATTCAATTATCTTTGATCAATTGCTCCCAGTCAAGCCTTTACCTATTTCTTTATCCCATCCAAGCCCTTGTCCTCACTTTTGCAGAGTCGAGGGCTGTTAAGGCTATGTTCACATCCTCAACAATCTGGAAATCGTACATTCCCATACAAACAAAATCGGCACCGTTATTAAAGGCATATTTCAAACCATCCTCGGGTTTGATGGCGCCTGCAGCAAGAACTTTAAAGGCAATCCAGGGTTGTGGGAGCGTACCCATAAAACGGATGGTTTCTTCGGGATCGAAATCAAAAATATTGTCTTTCCATTCGGCTCCCGATTTGGCCGACCAGTAATTGTAATTGTGACAGGTCTTTACCCAGAAATCGGGTTTCAAACCATGTTCCACACAAGTTTTGATCGCTTCGATTCGGTGAGCGCCAATCCCTGCCGGTTTCCCGTTTTTGCGGATCTCTTCCAAACCATTGCGGATCAGTTCCATCCGCTCCGGCACGGTTCTTTTCAATGGGTCGTTCCATTCGGGGTTTGCCCACCTGTCGGTAATCTCCCCCTGACAATAAAGCGCGTCACATTCCGATTGAAGTGATAAGGCGATCCCTTTCTGAAAATCGAGGTTGGTGCCACAATCGGAGATAAACTTGAGTTTGCTGCGGAATTCATGTTTGTATTTTGTGAATATCCTCCCCATCTGAGGATTGGAGATGATTGCGTTCAACCCGCATTTTTCGCCCAAGGCGAGGGTCTGCATCACCTTTTCGTCGGTATGATAGGTCTTTACCAATTTGGAAACATAGATTAAGTCGCGTGCATGGGCCCAACCACCGATCAAATTGCCACCCATTACCAAGCGGCTCAGCTCAAATTTCGCAGGTTTCCCATCTGTACCGGTATAGTTGATGTACCCTTTAGGCATTTGTCCTTTAAGGTCGCCTAATGTGGAATAGTTGAAACTGAGCAAAGTTGCGCTTGTGTTGGCATCGATCCCTTCAACTTTAAGCAATTTTTCTTCAAAACTGTTCCAACTCTTTTTCTTGTAGAGGGCATAAGCAAAAGCACCAACAGCAGGAACAGAGATCAGGTCCTTAATGGCTTCGCGCCTTTGATTTGTCTTATTGTCGGTTGCCGGAGCATCCGGGACTGGTTGTCGGGCCTTTTCATTTTTCCAACGCGCATACAGGCGGTCGAGACCCGGAATATTATCTGTTGACATAAAGATAAAGGCAATCAGGACAAAAAACTCGATGAGCGTTTTGTTGACCCACAGGTAGCTCCCTTCGACAGGAACACCTACCATATACCCTGGAATTGGCGGATAGGCGACAAAGTAGAAAAAGAGCATCATAGCGCCGCCCAAACTTGCCCACCGGGTAAGCAGGCCGGCCATCAGTCCGAGGCCGACTAAGATCAATCCCCAGATATTCATAAAATCGACCATCGAGATAACGGCTGTATTTCCGGCCATCCAATGAAAAACGGGGGCGAAAACCCATTTTGATCCGGCAAGATAAGCTGCGGAACTCCAATTCCCAACCAGGAGTTTAGCAACTCCTTCATATAAAAAATGCCAGCCAATTGCAATCCTGACAAGGGCAAGGAGATACCCCTGAACCTGATATGAACCTGATTTTGTTTCCATAAAAAAGAAAGGTAGTATTAAATGATGTAATTAGTCTAATTTCTTCAATAGCTCCAGCGATTTTTCCTGTGTAAGCTTGTAATCCGCCGGAATCTTTAGCAGCAAAGATTTTAATTGGGTTTTATAGGGCATCAGCCTGAATTTAGGGAAGCTGGACAATACAATGATCGTATTGTAAATCCCATTTTCACTATCAGTATCGGCATCGTGGTTTGATAAACCATTTTCGGCTCTTTTGATCAATTTTTCAACCAAAGAGTTGTCGCGTTGCCAGTTCAACTGGATTTCGTTGGCAGCGGTAATCCGGTTGGTTTTTTGCATCGAATACAAATTTTCGACAAGGTCCGACCTTTTCCCTTCAAGGGCATCATTGGCAATCAGTTTGATGGAATTGTTGTTTGATTTTGCAATGATATCGACGATCCTTTTCCCTGGTGTGGGAGCAGCATACAATATCGCTTCGATGGCAATGTTCCTTATAAATGTATCTTTGCTTGTGAGATCCTGCATAAAATCCTTGATCAATCCCGACTGCCCCACATTCGAGTTGATCAACGCAACCTGCAACTGGTTTTCGTTGTTGATGCGCTGTATTTCAATCTGGTTCTGATTGTGCTGGTTCGTAAAATACCAGCCGATAATTGCGATGGAAAGAGGAATTAAAAGTGGGGTCAATGCCTGAATGATTTCCCAAATGTCCTTTTTGGGTTTTAAACCTAGCTTTTCAGTTTTAGCAGTTTTCCCTTCCAATTCGTTTTCCATAGGTGCTGAACATTAAATTAATTTTCGGGTTTCAACGGCTAAAAATAAAGCATTTATTTGCCAATTACAACCAACATTTAGGAGTATTTGAAAATTCAATTTTGTGCTTATATTTGATTGAATATCGGATTGTTTAACACATTAAGGGAAAATCAAATGGTAAATTTTGACCGAACGTCTATTCAATTGATTACCAGCTACAGTAACTGGTCAGAACAGGGTGTTGATAAAGCATTGAAAGATCATGTTTACAACGACCTCACTTCGTGGAAGGGTTTTCTGAAGCTTCTCTTTCTGGCACTTGGCGTTGGGTTTACAACTGCCGGTATCATTTTCTTCTTTGCCTATAACTGGGCCGACCTTCCTAAGTTTGTGAAAATCGGGATTATGGAAGGATTGGTCGTTATAACGACACTCATTGTTGTCCTGACAGGATGGAAACCAATCGTGAAAAACACTATCCTAACAGGAACAACATTTCTGGTTGGTGGTATGATTGCCGTATTCGGACAAATCTACCAGACCGGTGCCAATGCTTATGACTTTTTTCTTGGATGGACAATGTTCGTAACACTTTGGGTTGTCGTCACAGAGTTTGCCCCGCTATGGTTCACCTATCTTGTGTTGCTGAACACGACTATCCTTTTATATTCGGTACAAGTTGCTCATCACTGGTCGATGGTTTTTATTTGCACATTGCTCTTTGGTTTAAATACAGTGTTCCTGCTTGTATTTATCTGGTCATCAAAATATAAGAACTTGTTGACAGTCCCATCCTGGTTCACAAACCTGATTGCATTGGCAGCCGTTTGTTTTTCAACAATAGGGATCAATATTGGCATTTTTGACGATCACCAGGATTATCTATGGCTTTTAATTTTAGTTGCCACTATTTGCTATGTTGTGGAAGTTATCTATGGATTAAAAACAAAAAGCAGGTTTTATCTATCGATCATCGCACTAAGTGTGATCATTATCATAAACGGTCTGTTGATTAAAACTTCTTCAAGAGAAGGTATGATGCTGTTTGTGACACTTTTTAATATTTCGAGTGTTACTTTGGTAATCTATCAGTTAATCGCAATTCAAAAAAAATGGGATCATGAAGAAGGAACAGGATATTAGGGAATTACTCGATCACCTTCAGCAAACCGAAGGTGCCGGCTTTGAATTTGACGAGGCAGGAATACTCGGCGAAGTCAGAAAAAACGAGTCCGAAAAAGCAAGTCTTGCAACCAAGGTTTTATCGATAGCCGGAGGTTTTATAGCAACTCTATCATTTCTGGGTTTTATTTTTGCTGCCGGAATGGAAAAATCTGAAATCATGCTTTTATTCACCGGATTGATTTTTATTGGTGGGGCGATCTATGTGAACAAAGAATTCGATAAATTAATTTTAGACACTTTTGCCATTTCAGCCTATGTGATGGGATTCCTTTTACTGGGCTTTGGTATGAGCCAGTTTAAGCTTGATTGGAATGTTATTTGCGTCACCTTTATTCTTATTTCATTTGCCACCCTTTTTATAACACAGGGCAATATATTGTCCTTCATCTCTGTAATCATTGTAAGTGGTAGTTTTATATCTTTGATCATTTCAAATAAATATTACAACCTAATCCATCTGTACAATGCCTTTTTCTCTATCTTACTAATATGGAGCTATTTGAATGAAGCAAAGATAATTACCTGGAGCAAGGTGATTTGCAAACTTTACAATCCTGTACGGACAGGATTGATATTTTCTTTGATCATTGGATTGTTTGTTGTCGGCAAGCGGGATTTGGTAAAAATATCTCCCGATTTTGTCTGGTTATCTTCAATTGTGACGATCCCAATTCTTTTTTATTTGATTTACAGGATTATGCAGATAATCAAAATCCGAAATCCGAAATCAGAAATCTTAATTTACGGATTAAGTGCTTTGATCCTGTTACCTACCGCATATGCTCCGGCTGTTTCAGGGGCATTATTGATCTTATTGGTCAGCTTTTTTGTGAATTACAAGACAGGTATTGCGATCGGGATAATTGCTACAGCCTATTTTATCACACAATACTATTACGACCTCAACCTCACGTTGCTGGTGAAATCGTTGATCCTGTTTTCGACAGGAATTTTATTTCTGCTGTTTTATTTTTTGACCAATCAATCAAAGACCCATGAGAAAGTATAGATGGACAATCATCCTGGTAAATCTGGCGATCGTATTGTTCTTTTTCAACCGTTCGATTATTCAGAAAGAGGACCTGCTCGCTAATGGAAAACTGATTTTACTCGAATTGGCCCCGGTCGATCCCCGGTCCCTGATGCAAGGCGACAATATGCTTTTGAGGTATAAGGTTTCAAGAGGAATCAACGGGGATTCAATTCCGAAAAAGGGCTTTTTTGTTGTAAAACCCGACTCTGTTGGTGTATCACAACGGGTCAGGATACAAAATGGTACGAATCCTTTAAATGACGGGGAAACTCTGGTGGAATATACCGTGGCGAATTGGAGGTTTGTCAACGTTGGCGCAAATTCGTATTTCTTTGAAGAAGGGCAGGCAGAAAAGTATTCCAAGGCCAAATATGGGGGATTAAAAGTTGATAATAAAGGAAATACCTTATTGATAGGGCTTTATGATGAGAAGCGGGAGATGATTAAATGATTGAACTGACCAAAGAGCAATACGATATCATCAACTCGACAGGCGACATAAAAATAAATGCAGTTGCCGGCTCGGGGAAAACAACTACAGTTATCGAATATGCCAAAGCCAGGCCGCGCAACAGCAAAATACTCTATCTCGCATTTAACAAATCGGTTAGGTTAGAGGCTGCCAGGAAATTTTCAGATTGTGGCCTGACAAACGTAACTGTTGAAACAGCCCATTCACTGGCATTCAAACATGTTGTCTCCAAAGGGAATTATAGGCTCCGTTCACAGGGTTATAAGTCACATGAAATTGTTCCACTTCTTGATCTTCAGGGAAATAGCGAAAAACATACTGAATACATTATTGCCAATCACATCAATAAATACGTAACCTATTTCTGCAACAGCGACAAGCTTAAAGTTCAGGACCTTAACTATCTGGATGTTGTTTCGGATGATGATGCGAAAAAGTTCGTCACCACCTTCTATAAATATATCCAATCCCAGACCCGGCAGTTCTTAAGCAAAATGGATAAGGGGGAAATTGAAATTACGCACGATTTTTATCTCAAGAAATTCCAATTGTTGAATCCAAAGCTCGGTTTTGATTACATCCTTTTTGATGAAGGACAAGATGCCTCACCTGCCATGCTGGATGTTTTTCTGAAGCAAAAAGCTGTAAAAGTAATTGTTGGCGATACACATCAGCAAATTTACAGTTGGCGGTATGCAGTAAATTCGCTCGAAAAAGCCGATTTTAAGACTTATCACCTCTCCACAAGCTTTCGTTTCAGTCAGGATATCGCGGATCTTGCAATGGAAATATTGAATTGGAAAAGTCATTTGGGAGATTATAAACCGTTGCCCATTACCGGAAAAGGTAACGACAAGACCGACAAAGCAAAAGCCATACTTGCACGGACAAATCTGGGGCTGCTCCTGAAAGCCATCGAATATGTTACTGAAAAGAAAAAGGTAAAACAGATCTATTTTGAAGGGAATATCAACTCATATACTTATGCCGATGAAGGGACATCCTTGTATGATGTCCTGAACCTTTCAAATGGAAAACACCACCTGATCAAAGACGTCCTTTTGAAGCAAATGGGAGATCTTGATGATCTGGAGGAGTACATTAAAAAAACCGAAGATGGACAATTGTCAATGATGGTTGAAATTGTTAAGGAATATGGCGACGACATTCCGGCGATCATCAAAACCATAAAAGACAAGCATGTTCCAAATGAAGAAAAAGATAAGGCTGAAATGGTTTTTTCGACAGTACACCGGTGCAAAGGAATGGAATATGACACCATCCAGATTGTAAACGACTTTACATCAGAAGAAAAATTATTGCACCCAAAAATCGACCCTAGGGATCTGGCTGGAATCGCAAAATTAAATGAGGAAATCAACCTGTTATATGTTGCTGTTACCCGGTCAAAAAACGAAATCCATATCCCAAAATCGTTGATGCCAGAAAATTTTCCTTTTTCCCCTCATATTCACCTGATAGAAAGTGACTCCTCAAAAGGAAGAAAAGAGACAGAACGTAATGTTACCCAAGATGTACCGACCAATCGGAAAGTACTTAAACAATACCCTAAGGAGAAGCACAACCTGGTTATAAAGGTAGGTGAAAAGAGCAAAGAAGCTTTTCAACCCTGGACTGAAGAACTTGATGACGAATTAACAATCATGTACTGTAAAGGTGTCTATATCAAGGAGATGGCGGAACATTTCAAACGCACAAAAGGTGCTATATGGTCCCGTATCAGAAAATTAGAATTGGAAGACCTATATGGATAAAACAGGAAACCGGCCGCGCTAATCCCTGTTCCATATTTCCCATGAAGCAAGTGCTTGTAAGTGAAGCATTTCCAATCCATTCTTAATTGTGGCTCCATGTTTCTGGCCCTGTTTTAAAAATTCGGTTATTTCAGGGTTGTAGATCAGGTCAAACATCAGGTGCGAAGGTGTAATTTGATCAAATGGAATCGCAGGGCACGCGTCGACCTTTGGGAAAGTACCGATTGGTGTAGTATTGACAATGATTTTGTAGCTGGCCATTACATCTTCATCAAGGTCGTCATACGAAATTTCACCCTTACCTTCTGGGTTACGCGAAACCAGTATGGAATCTATTTTTAAGTTAGTTAATGCTTGTACAATTGCTTTTGAAGCTCCACCTGTTCCGAGAACCAGGGCTTTGTGGTGATGGTGTTGGAGCAATGGCCGTATAGATTCCTGAAAACCATGTATATCAGTATTGTAACCATGCAAAGTAATTTGGTGACCTGACCGCCGGATCCTGATTGTATTTACAGCTTGAATTCTGGCTGCTTCCTCATCAATATGATCCAGAAACTTCAACACTTCTTCTTTATAGGGAATGGTTACATTTATACCCTGAAGATTTGGATGAGAACCAATAATGTGAGGTAAGAGGGATAGATTCTCAAGTTCAAAATTAAGATACTCTGCATTTATCCCTTCAGATATAAATTTATTTGTAAAATACTTCCTTGAGAAGGAATGTGTAAGGGGATAGCCAATCAATCCAAATTCGCGTTTCATTTGATCTATCACGATTTATTATCAGGCAAAAATTGGTCGATCAGTTTTTTGATCCATCTTTTAGATTTTAAAGAAGGAAAATCAAGAAACAGATCAGTATGCATAGAGTAATTGATTATCAATGCCTTATTTAAGTAGATTTTAGCCATTTTATCATCCCCCTTTTCCGAAAGGTATCCCGAAAGTTTATAAAGCAGCTGAGCATTTTCCGGAATCAGAATATCTGCCTCCAGGAGGGTATGGATGGCCATATCTATTTGAGCATAATTATAATAGAAATCGGAAAATGAAGTCCAGAATTCAATATTTTTATCTTCTAACTCAATTGACCTTTTAAAAGCCACCAAAGCTTCCTCATAATGGTTCAATGCCGAATTTACTTTACCAAAAGCATTCCAAAAATCAGCACAATTGTCATCAAGTTTGATGGCCTTTTTCAAAAACACAAGGCTTTCAGCAAGATTTTCCTCAATCATCAAAACAATTCCTGCCCCATACCATCCATCCGGATTTCTCGAATCAAGTCGAATTGCCTCTTTATAATACTGATAAGATTTTGGATAATCTTCAAGCTGAAAATAACATTCGGCAATGTAGATATGTGCATCGGATGAAATCCGGTCAAATCGGAGATAATCAAGATAACACACTAACGCTTCCTTATAACTTTCGGCAGTTGACAGAGTATTTGCTTTATTAAAAAGTGCCGATGCGTAATTTTCGTCGATTGCCAGCGCAAAATCATAAGCTTCAATCGCTAATTCATATTCCTGGCGACGTGTATAAATAATGCCCAAATTATACCACGCTGACTCGGCAAATGGATCAATATCAAGGTATTTATTGTAAAATAGTATACTTTTCTCGTCTTCACCCATTTTATCATAGCAATAGGCAAGATCGTACAACACACTGTCGTTTAATGGATTTTCGACAAAAGCTTTTTCGAGGAAAAAAATAGACCTTGAAAAGTCGTTGTTTTGTATGTAAGTGACCCCAATATTGTAAAGCAGTTCATCCTTATCATCGTAAGTGAATTTTTCGGCCTTGCGATAATATGAATAAGCCCTTTCGTGATCACCCTGAAAATTATAACAATTGCCCAGCATGAAAATAACATCTGGATTGGCATTTTCGATCTCAGCAAGTTTATCGAGCAGCTGAATTGCTTTATCAATTTTAAGCTGCCCTAAGAGGACTTGTGCCTTTTTAATTTTAACAACAGTTGAAATAGGATGCTGTGAAATGGCAATTTCACATGCCTGTAAAGCATTGGTTAATTGATTTTTATCAATATAATGATCAACAATGTGCTCGAAGTCGGATACGTCAAAGAAACCCATCTGTTCTTCAGACAGCATTTTCTTGTAACGCCTCACTACTCCGGAAAACTCTTTGCTCTCAGAATTTTCCTTTGCTCCTTCCCACATTCCCATATCCCTATTGTTATTAATTCTGCAAAGATAATAATTTGGATTATAAAGGTTGATGCTCGGGCCGTAAAAGATCATTCACTGTTTTTACCGGATTGAAAGTTATAACCGGTACCTCAACAAATAAAGTGATCCAGTCAGCCATGGCTCCATTCCAGAGCCCAGGCAGTTCCTGAGCTTTTAAAGTTTTTCCTTCTTTTGATTTTGACGAAATAAAACCTGTTTCAGGATCCCTGTATTTCGACAGGTCGAATTTTCCACCATTGAAATTCTTTACTCCACAAACCAAATCGACAGGGTTGAAATGGGTCGAATGATGTGCGATCTCATTTTGCTCCGCACTATGATGATCGATCTGACTACTTTCAACAACCTGCAACGAGACGGTCCCATCTGCATTTCCAGCCCAGAAAGGGCCACCACCCGGTTCCCCTTGGTTCTTCACCATGCCACAAACCCTGATTGGTCTGTTCAGTTTATTGAAAAGATAATGCACAAGGTTAGATCTTCTCTCGTAATACTGATTATCCGCAGGTTCTGTGCAAAGCTCCTTTTCAAGAAACAAAGTGATCTCCGATATTTGAAGATCTGAAATATGATCTGATTGACTTTCAAGAATTTTCAAATATCCAAAAATCCTTTCCTGATATTCTATTAAGATGTTAGCAAGAGCCATTTTATAACGGACCGTCTCATTCTTCAACCTGTCGGGAACCACATTGTCGATATTCTTTATAAAAAGGATATCGCCATTCAGTTCATTAAGGTTATCAAGTAAAGCGCCATGTCCGGCAGGCCTGAAAAACAAACTTCCATCTGACAATCTGAACGGCTCATTTTCTGGATCAACAGCGATTGTATCAGTCGAAGGCTTCTGTTCCGAAAAGGTAATGTGATATTTAACACCATACTGAGGCTCAAACTTTTTTGCCGCCGCTAATGTTTTCATGACAAAAAGATCACGGTGTTCAGGCGATACAGTAAAATGAAGTTCAACATTACCCCTGATATCCGACCCGTAAAGCGCACCTTCAATCATGTGTTCTTCAACGGATGTCCGCGCACTTTCGTCATACAGATGAAAGTCTATCAGTCCTTTAGGAAGAAATCCATAGTTTAATCCTTTATCAGATAGTACATGATCTATTATTTCGCAATATTTTAACCTACCGTTCCCATCGGTTAACCCACCCAATGATGTGACAAGCTTCTCATAAAAAGCAAATCCGGACAAGTGATTGAAAAATGTTGCAGCTCCTTTATGATGGTGTTCTGCAAGTATTTCGGCAGCTATGTCGTTATTTTCAGCAGCTTCTGCAAATGAAAAAAGTGCCTGGAACATCCTGCTTGCCGCACCCGATGCCGGGACAAATTTCACCGGTTGGCAACCATCTTTGACTTTTTGGACAAAATGCCTGACAGCATCAGTTACCTGCCCATCATCAATACGAATGATTCCATCTCCGATGGTAGCTGGCCTGATCACCTTCAAAAACGGAAACCCTTTTCGAAAGTGGGTGATCTGTTTCTCAATTTCAGAAAGGCTGCTGCCCCTCTTTTCAATTTGTCCGATATCGTTGCTTGTAAACATCTTTGATAAATTTTCTTTTCGGGTTAAAGATAAGAAAATGTTGAAAAAATTATATCCCTCCTTATTTTTTTGATGACTTTTATCAACTTATTTTACCGGACCTACGAAAACCGTATAAAAAGAGTTAAATGGAAGGACTATTTCAAGTAAAGGTTGGAGTCACCATAACTTAAAAACCGGTAATTCTCTTTTAGCGCATGGCTGTAAATCCGTTTCCACTCATCACCTCCCAGGAAAGCAGCAATCAATAACAAAAGGGTACTTTGGGGCTGGTGAAAATTAGTAACCATCCCATTTATTACATGAAACCGATAACCCGGAGCTATAATTATTTGAGTCGAACTGCTAAATTCGGTAAGATGACGGTCTTGCAAATAGTTGGCCAGTGCCCTAAACGATTCATTCCTTGAACAGGCAATTGGCTTTTCATTATATGTATCCCATTGATTGACAGCAAGTTGACTTATATCTATTCTTGAGTTCATTACTATTTTCCGGCCAATAAAATACAGGCTTTCAAGAGTTCGGACTGATGTGGTCCCCACAGCTATTACACTGCCCTGATAACTTGCCAAAACATCAATAAAATGTTGCGAAACGATAAAATGTTCGGTATGCATTTCATGACCTCCGATGGTTTCAGATTTTACAGGTTGAAATGTACCCGCTCCCACATGAAGGGTTACCTCTTCGCAACGGATGTTCTTTCTCAATAAGTCAGAAAATACGCCAGGTGTAAAATGAAGTCCGGCAGTTGGTGCTGCAACGGAACCCTTTATCTTGGAATATACAGTCTGATAACTTGTTAAGTCAGTTTCCTCTGATTCTCTATTCAGATAAGGCGGAATAGGGATGTTTCCAGAGGCTTCCAAAAGATCGGCAAAAGTAAAATCAGAACAGTCCCAACTGAATAAAATTTCATAACATCCATTCAACTCTCGGATTTTCTCCGCATTAAAATTGAATTGTTTCCCCTTTATTTCTAAGGAATGAACCAGAATCTCATCTTTCCATTTTTTCAGGTTTCCCACAATACATTTCCATCTACATTTTACTGTTTGGGCGAATGATTGGACATATTCGGGTGGATCTAAAGGTTCCAGGCAAAATATTTCGATTTTAGCTCCTGTCTTTTTTCTGAAAAACAATCTGGCCCTGATAACCCTTGTATTGTTGAAAACCATCAACGAATTCTTTGGAATCAGATCAGGAAGTTGAAAAAAACATTTGTCGGATAATTCTCCATTGTTCCAAACCAACAACCGTGATTGATCGCGCTCTGCAAGTGGATAGTTTGCAATTTGTTCATCAGGTAGATGATAAGTAAAATTCTGAATCGGAATATCCTTTACAACGAACATCTGGCACGATTAAAACTGATAACTGATTCCGGCATATCCACCTAGGGTATTTTTGAATCTTTTGCCATAATCACCTGCCAAGCCAACATTTATCTGAAAAGGCAATTGTTTTCCACCGTAAATTAGTTCACCAAGAAATGAAAACTCATCGAGTGGAACAGGATAAGCTCCACCCCATGTAGGATAGGCATTATCATAAGTACCAAAATTACGGGAATAGGTAAGCATTGTTTTCCAAAACAACGCTGGACTTAAAGCACCTTTTAATCCAATATGGTGCATCCACATTCTTGTACTTTCGACCCCGGAAGCAACGCCGTTTGATCCAATTATTGGTACAAACAGAGGAGTTCCGATCATCCGGTTGTAATAGCTAAAGGAACGGTATATAAAATGGTCGAAATAGTTATCTTTACCTCTACCCGTCCAATTATTAGGGTTTTCAGGGGTTGGTGCAGGCTCTTTATGTAAGGAACCACTTTGATTCTTGGTGTACATAAATTCATAAACAATATCTGTAACCAATGCGGAACGATCCTTTACAGAATAATGCAAACCAAATAAACCATCGCACCAATTCTGCATCTCTATTCCAGACTGATCTTCGAATAAATGGTTCCAGTAAAAGGTCAAACTTGATTTGGCCCATGTTCGTTTAATCTCAAGCGAATAGTTACCCAATTGGTTTCCAGCCTTATTTGTCTGATCATCAATAAAAGCTCCTGATCCGGCTTTTAGATTTAAAATATAGTTCAAATACTGGTCAATCCCGGGCATAGCCCCATATTCAGGGGAAGTCCCTCCCCAGACCACATATTGCTCCAGACTTGCTGTTACTGACCACTCTTCTCCCAATAAAGCCCTGCCATACAATGCTTTATGATGAAGGTGGGCGCCAGGGGCATAGGCATGGTCACCAAAGAATTTTTCCTCGAAAATACCTTTTACAGAAAACCATTTTTCCCAAAAGAAAAAGGGAATGTAACCATTCGAGGAAAATGAAATTCCAGGAAGTGGCCTGGCGTTATTCGACTGGTCTATATTTCCATTGGTAGATGACAAACCACCATATAAGATTGGGTCAGCTTTAGCTCCTGCAATGAAATTTAACCACTTGTAACGAACGCCTCCCCAATATTCATTTGCTTGAAAATCCGATTTTCCACCATATCCATAAACAAGGTTAGCTCCATAGGTATAGTCCCATTTACTTTTGGTTCTATCCATAAATTGTCTGTCAATACCAGCCTGAAGTAATTGATAATTATTGCTTTTCAGAGTAATCACACCATTTTTATTGGCGGTTAACCAGAATGGCAGGTCCGTACCGGAAGAAACAAAAGAGTTCACTGATACTTTAAACTCTGTGTTCCCATTGTTTTTCTGGGCAAAAAGACCAGAAAAAAATAAAAAGGCAAGAAAGAAAAGTTTAATCTTTTTCATGTCATTTAATATAATTAAAAAAATCGCAGGCCTGTAAGCCGGGTTCTGTTTTTCATCCTATCATTTATCTGGGACTGTTGTCACCAACTGCCTCTTGCAGCCTACCCCTTACGTCATTTGGTTCTGTTACCAGAACTAAAACCAGGGCGGATAGCCCTGTGTTCCGAAAAACTCGTAATATATTTGGCCTTACAATCCATGTGGCATACGGCTAATGATGTCGCCACCACTACCGGTAGGCTCTTACCCTACCTTTTCACCCTTATTCCGGTTTTCACCGAAACGGTTATTTTCTGTTATGCTACTGTGAACTTACATCCACCTTTCCGTTAGAAAGCATGGTATCCTGTATTGCCCGGACTTTCCTCCCCGAAAAAATCAGGGCGATAGAACAGCCTGCGAAGCGGCAAATTTATAAAATATTGGCAGATTTATATCTCTGGAGGAATAAAACGCCCAAAAATGATGATTTTATCTTTCCCATTATGAAGATTTACTTAACTTTGAAGGTTTAATTGACACGAGTGGAACAAAAATTTATTATTGCCGTTTCTGAACATAGATCGTTTGGTTTTCTGATTTTGCCTTTTCTTGCAGTAGCAATCCCGGAAAAGAACTATTTTTCGGTGGTTCAACGCCTTCGAATTCACGACTTGACAGAAAGTAATTTCTCCTTTACACCTTTACAGATACAATTGGTAAAACTTACAGAAAAATATGCCGATGATTATCTGGCAAAAAAATTCTATAAAAAAGGAACCCTGAACGATTTTTATAAAAATGTCAAAACTGAGGAACTGGGCCAAAAGCTTAACCCGTATATTGACGACATTATGATCAAATGCCTCAATTTATTGAAATCAAGGGAGATTCCTATTTATTTCAAGCGGGCAAAATATACAAATCTTTACGATGAGGATATCATCACGTTATGTTATGAAGATACAAGTACTGTTTTCAACTTTCACAGACTTGAAAATGAAACACGGTATTTTTTGACGATAAGGAATGGAGATCAGCAACTTTCGTTGCTGCACCGGAATATTTCCCTTCTTGTAAATGAGCCATGCCGCATCTTGTACCAGAATAAACTCTATTTCTTTGATGATATATCAGGTTCAAAGCTTCAACCTTTTTTTGACAAAGAATATATAAGTATCCCAAAAAAAGTCGAAGAAAAATACTTTAGTTCCTTTATTTTAAATGCTGTAAAAAGTCAAGAAATTAACTATTCAGGTTTTGAAATTATCGATTTAGCTGCAAATAAAGAGGCCATTCTCTCAGTCGAAAACGATATTGCTGGATATCCGGTTTTTGTGCCATATTTCAAATATAATGACAAATCAATTGGTGCCGGGGAAGAGGGGAAAAAAGTCGTTTCGTTCGAGGTAATTGAAGGAAACTTTGTTTTTCGCCGTTTCGAGAAGGACCATAACTGGGAAAAGATTCTTTTGTCAAAACTTCGTGACCTTGACTTAGATGGAGAAAATCATTCGATGCATTTGATCGGTCATAATTTTGAGAACAGGGACAACGCGTTATACAAGGCAATAGGATGGCTCCTAAAAAATAATGATATATTAAAAGAAATTGGTTTTGTCATCAATCAGGATCGGCTCGATCATACCTATTTTATTGGTTCACAGGCATTGGAAATAAAATTCAATCAGACAATCGATTGGTTTGACATTTATGCAACAGTAAGGTTTGGCCAGTTCTCTTTTCCTTTTATCCGTCTTCGGAGAAATATCCTCAACCAAATCAGGGAGTTTAAACTACCGGATGGTGAGATTGCGATCCTCCCGGAGGAGTGGTTTGCCAAATACCGCAATATTTTTCTTTTTGGTAAAACAGGCGATCAGGCTATTCGCGTCCAGAATTTTCATTTTACCCTGATTTCCGAAATCACAGATGGATCTAACACTTCGATTAAAGAGTGCCTTGATTCGCTTACAGGTAAAAAAATCGAACCACAGGATTTGCCCAAAGGATTATGTGCAGAACTTCGTAATTACCAAAAAGATGGATTTAGTTGGCTGGATCATCTTTATGCCCATCGATTGGGTGGATGCCTGGCAGATGATATGGGATTGGGAAAAACGATTCAGACACTTACCCTGTTGCTAAAATACAAAAGAAAAGAACAGGAATATCCGGTTTTTCATCACAAGGATTCCGGTCAGCTTTCATTGTTTGCTATCGATGAGCAGGAAATTGAGCCTCAACAACCTGCTTCATTGGTAGTACTGCCTGTTTCCCTTGTCCACAACTGGGAAAGGGAAATCCAAAAATTTACACCATCACTAAGAGTTTATGTTTATTCCGGGGCCTCCAGGCGCGGGAAAAATGCGTTCAGTGAAGTGATTGCCAATTTTGACATTATATTAACCACCTATGGTACTGTCAGAAGCGATGCTGAAGAACTCTCGCAGTACAATTTCTTTTTCCTGATCCTTGATGAGAGCCAAAACATTAAGAATGCTGAATCCAAAACCTATCAGACGGTAACGTCCATCCAATCGCAGCATCGGATAGTATTAACCGGAACTCCAATAGAGAACTCATTGACAGATCTTTGGGCGCAAATGAATTTCCTTAACCGGGGACTTTTGGGAAGCAGAAATTATTTTAAACAGGAGTTTTTAATCCCGATCGAACGCGACAAATCTCCCGATGCGATTGCCAACCTTCAAAAATTGATCCATCCTTTTATTCTAAGGCGCACAAAAGAAGAAGTCGCGAAAGATCTCCCTTCATTATTGGAGGAGACAATTCTTGTTGAAATGACCCCGGAACAAGCCGAATATTACGAGACCGAAAAATCGGCCGCAAGAAACCTGTTGCTCAATAATTTCAGGGATGTTGGTTTTAAGAAATCGACTTTCTATATTCTGCAGGTGTTGACACAGTTGAGACAAATAGCGATCCATCCAAAATTGCTGAATTCAGAGCTAACCTTAGAGTCTGGAAAATTCAATGATATTATGACCATGTTGAGTATTCTGGTAGCTGAAAATCACAAAATTCTCGTTTTCTCTTCTTTTGTCAAACACCTTCGATTATTGGCAGCAGAGTTTACGAAGGAGAAATGGCAATATAGTATGTTGATTGGGCAAACAACCGACAGAAAACAGGTGATCGATGAATTTCAGGAAAATCCGGAGAAGAAAATATTCCTGATCTCCCTGAAAGCCGGCGGAACAGGATTAAACCTTACTGCGGCCGATTACATTTTTATTACCGACCCATGGTGGAACCCGGCAGCAGAAAACCAGGCAATTAGCCGTGCGCACCGAATTGGACAGGATAAAAAAGTTTTCGTTTACCGGTTTATATCCGAAAACTCTATTGAGGAAAAAATTCAAAGGTTGCAAGCCAGAAAAGCAAAGTTGGCCAACGAATTTGTGAACTCAAACGATCCATTCAGGGATATTACAAAAGAGGATGTTCTTGGGCTGTTTGAATAAAATTGAAAAGGATGAAACCGGGCGGCTCCATCCTTTTACTAAAACTAACC
>JBAXWR010000144.1:0-18567 GCA_037128295.1 Mariniphaga sp. | reverse complement strand
TGTAATGCTTTTCGTCAGGTAAATGATCCGGTTGATAATCAGATTTTTTGATCATTAAACTGATCGATCCATCTTCCCTGACATATTTCAAAGCATTAGAAAGAAGGTTAAATATCATTTTATCAATTTTATCCGGTTCCACCAGCATAAAAAGAGAGGAAAAATCTGACTCAAAATTGAAACTTATTTTCCGTTCGTTATCAGGTACAGCATAACACTGAAAGACTTCCTGGCATAGTGCAACGATATCGAAGGGTTTTGGCTGAAAACGCATTTTGCCAAGTTCTATTTTTCTCAGATCAAGGATTTGGTTGACTAGCCGAAAAAGCCGATTAGCATTGTTTTCAATCATTGCAAGGTATTCCAGTGATTCGGTTTGCCCTGCAATTTTCTTTTTTATCAATGAAAGCGGTGAAAGGATTAAAGTAAGGGGCGTCCGGAACTCGTGCGATATATTTGTGAAGAAATTTAGTTTTAGTTGATGTAACTTCTCTTCATTCTCCTGTTGAACCTTCTGTTGAAGGATAGAATTTTTAAGTTTTTGACGAATTTTCAATTCACGAAGGACAAAGTAAATAACAACAAATATGACAATTAAATACAGGACATAGGCATATAAAGTCCGCCAAATCGGATTTTTAATGGTGAGGACAAGTTGCCTTGGTTTCTCATTCCAAAGATCATCGTTGTTGGTTGCCTTTACTTCAAATAGATAATCTCCCGGAGGGATCTTTGTGAAAATTGCTTTGTTGTCATTCTCAATTTCGACCCAATCGGAGCTATATCCTATTAACCGGTATCTAAACCTTGCTTTTGGGGGCAACAGAAAGTTGTTTGCCACAAATGACAATCTCAAAGAATTCTGGTCGTAATTCAGTTCAAGATGGTCGAGAGTCAAAATAGATTGCCTGATCAACTCAGGATTTTCAGCCTGATTAACAGCCTGATTGTTGACCTCGATCCCGGTAATATATGTTTCGGGCATTACCGGATTTTTTTTGATTTGCATTGGATCAAACTTTGTGAACCCATTTGAGCCTCCAAATAATAACTCACCATCTTTAGTCTTATAAGCTGCACCCGGATTAAATTGATTTCCTTGAAGACCATCGGCATAGTCAAAGTTTCTGAAGCTATTTAGTGATGGCGTATAGGCAGACAACCCGTTTTCGGTGCTCAACCAGATCGTGCCGGCTTTATCCTCAAGGATTCCATATACATCATTACCCGCAAGTCCGTCTTTCTTTGAAAGTTGTGAAAAAATACCTGAACCTGAATCGTAAATGGTAACCCCTCCTCCAGAAGTCCCAATCCAGATATGCTTTTTCGAATCTTCAAACAGAGTATAGATGCTGTTGCTACTGATTCTGTTATTTTCATCCGGGTTATAAAAATATCGGGTGAAACGGTTCGATTTTTTGATTTTCTTATTCAGTCCGAGGGCAGTCCCTACCCATATATTCTCTTCTGAATCGACCAAAACGGTCTTGATATTGTTGGAGGAGAGAGATTCCGGATCCGTATTATTGCATGTGAATTGTTTGACCCCACGAGTTTTATAATCATAATAAAACAATCCTCTTAACGAAGAGGCAAACCACAATCCTTCATCAGTAGCTGCAATGTCATAGAATTGATCCTTAAAATCACTAATCAGGTTAAACTTTTGATATTCAGTAGTTCCCTTAGGTTTAAAGAAAATTCCATTGGCAAAGGTGCCTATCCATAAAGTACCTTTCCTATCAATACAAATTGATTTGATATGGTTAACAATTCCATTGGGACCTTTAATCTGCGAATCAGTAAACTTTCTGTTGGACCGGTTAAAATAATTGAGATGCCCATCTTCAGTTGCAACTATGATATCGCCGTTACTGTTTTCTTCAAAATCGGTAACGACATTATCGCTTAATGAATTATTGTTTGGCTCACGTTTAATGTGTTCGAAATTGTTCGACCATTCATTGATATAGCATAATCCACCAGACCAGGTACTTATCCATATCCCATTTTTCGAATCGCGATAGATTTGAAAAACACTGTTATTGATCATTGCTGGATAACGCTCTTTTTCAATGATTTCAGTTTCTCCACTGCTTATACTTGCGATCCCTTTAAATGTCCCAAGCCAG
The DNA here is from genome assembly GCA_037128295.1 of Mariniphaga sp. Taxonomy (GTDB): domain Bacteria; phylum Bacteroidota; class Bacteroidia; order Bacteroidales; family Prolixibacteraceae; genus JAAFHB01. The sequence continues at coordinate 16,435 of JBAXWR010000144.1, read as the reverse complement.
ATTTTGTTTTTATATTTGAAGATCGTCCTTACGCGTGAACTCGGGATTTTATTCCTCCCTTGAAGGTCATCACTATAATGAACAGTCAGGTCACCGCTTTTCGTAAAAAGATCGGCTCCACCCCATTCGTAGCCTACCCAAATATCATTCTCATCGGGCAATATTGAAAGAACATTTTCGTTTCTTGTTCGTGCAAAAAAGTTGATCTTTTTGTAAGGAGGGTCACAATAAAAAATCCCACCCGTAGTACCTCCAAGCCAAATCCTATTTTCATTCTTATTCCTGACAGCAACCCGAACAAGATCATTTTGGGTATCCGGCAAAGAAAGATAATTCACAACGCGTGTATTAAAATCGATGGTTGCAATTCCGGCATTGTCAACCAACCAATAGGTACCATCGTCCGTTTGGAAAACCTGCAGTACGTTAATGGCACTCGGATTTCCGTTGGCATCATGCAGCACATATTTCCTGAAACACTCACATTGATAATCAAAAACACAAAGTCCCCTGTTGGTTGAAACCCACATTTGCCCATTAAGGTCCAGGTAAAGTGATCGGACTGTATTTCCAGGAAGTGATGTCGGATCATCAGGAGAATTGATATACTTAACGGTTTCAACTGAATTGTAACGATAGACCCCACTATTCGACCCAAACCAGATAAACCCATATTTGTCCTCGCAAACTGTATTGATGGCATCGAATGTAAACCCACCCTCCGGTGAAATTTTCTTGATCTGAAAATCATCGGCAAAAGCTGAACCTCTCCCAATTAAGGCGAATAGCAGGAGCAATCGGTAAACGCAATATCGAAAGGCAAATTTCCTTTTGTTACCCATTTCTATGTTGTTGACTTTGGTATTCTTTATAGATGGCTAAAGTAATCAATCGTTTAATTTCTGTTAACTATACTTTTCAAATTTTCACAGATGTTCCAATTCAGGAACATGTTTTATAAAATGACACATAATTTACTGAATCTGCAACATGATTGGTCGTGCCACACATAGGTCCCTGCTTATTTTTGATGCACTAGCGGTACTTGATTAAAGGCTTTTGACGATTAACAACCAAACAATTATGGGATTAAAAAAAACAATTTGTTCTTGTTCGATCATTCTGATGATGATATATTCTTGTCAATCAGGGAGCAGGAACGAAAATATCCATACTGGCCTCATTACCGGACAATTAAAATTACTCGCTGAGAATACCAAACTTTCAAAATCAAAACAAGGCGATGCAGGAAGTGATTTTGTAAGCATCAGGAGCTTAAACAACGATGGATCGCCCAAATTGGTGACTTCCAAGGATTGGTGCAGCGGATTTTTTCCGGGAACATTGTGGCTCGCATCAGAGTTAACCGGAGAACCGGAATTGAAAAAACTGGCACGCGAATATACCATACCACTCGAAAAAGAAAAATTTAATGCCGCAACCCATGACATGGGATTTAAAATGATGTCGAGTTTTGGACAAGGATATCGCCTGACAAAAGATACTGCATTCCGAAATATATTGATCCAGTCAGCCAAGACATTGACAACCAGGTTTAATGACAAAGTTGGAGCCATCCGTTCGTGGGACCATAGCCGCGATAAATGGCAATTCCCGGTTATTATTGACAATATGATGAACCTTGAGATCCTCTTCTGGGCATCGAAGCAAACAGGAGACCAGCTTTATTATAATGTTGCTGTCAAACACGCTGAAACGACATTGACAAATCATTTCAGGGCTGATTTCAGCTCTTATCATGTTGTTGATTATGACTCGATTACAGGAAATGTTATAAAAAGGGGAACACATCAGGGATTTTCAGATTCATCATCATGGGCACGTGGACAGGCATGGGGTTTATATGGCTTTACGATGTGCTATCGCGAAACCGGTATTAAAAGTTTTCTTTACAGGGCTGAGAAAATTGCCGATTTTATCTTAAACCATCCAAATCTCCCGGAAGATAAGATTCCTTACTGGGATTTTGACGCACCTGCCAATCCTTCCAGACCAAGAGATGTTTCAGCGGCAACGATAACAGCTTCTGCACTTTACGAATTGGCCTTGTTTGTTCCACAGAAAAATGAATTCTATATCAAGTCCGCAAAGCAAATATTGAAATCATTGAATGACAATTACTTGTCGAAAAAAGGTGAAAATATGGGGTTCCTTCTAAATCATTCTACCGGATCGTTTCCGCAGGATACAGAAGTTGATGTTCCGATCAATTATGCCGATTACTATTACCTTGAATCGCTTGTAAGGCAATCCAGTTTTAATAAACTTAATAAATAGGCGTTTTATGAATTATTAATTTTTAATCTATGAAAAGAAGAAGATGGGTTTTTATTAAATTACTAATGGTGCTTATTCCCTGGTTGCTCGCAGGACTTTCTGCGGTGGCACAGAATAAGGTGTACACAGGGACAGTCACAGAACAGGGTGGTGAGTCCATTCCCGGCGTGGCTGTTATTGTAAAAGGCCAGAGTATCGGAACGGTTACGGATAATAACGGAAAGTTCTCACTTTCTGTTCCTTCCAATGCCACGACCTTGGTATTTTCTTTTGTGGGATTTAAATCACAAGAGGTTAAATTAGGTACAAACACTTCACTAACAGTGGTTCTTGGAGCTGACGTTGTTGATGTTGAAGAGGTTGTAGTCGTTGGGTTTGGTACACAGAAAAAGGTCAACCTGACTGGTGCTGTAGCAGCAGTAAAGATTGACGAAAAGTTGACCAACCGTGCATTGACCAATTTGTCGTCCGGAATGTCAGGTTTGGTCCCAGGACTTGCCGTTACCCAATCATCAGGGATGGCTGGTAACGACAAGGCGAGCATGATCATCCGTGGTCTTGGAACCGTTAACTCGGCCTCTCCACTTGTAGTTGTTGATGGGATGCCAGATGTTGATATCAACAGGATCAACATGAACGATGTGGAGAGCATTTCCGTTCTTAAGGATGCCGCTTCCTCCGCTGTTTATGGTTCACGTGCGGCCAACGGTGTTATCCTGATCACCACCAAATCAGGTAAGGGTTCGGGAAAAACCTCAATCAATTTCTCAAGTTCGTTTGCCCTGGAGGTTCCTACTAAATCATACGATTTTATGGCGGATTATCCCCGTGCACTTACAGTAGAGCAGAGAGCTGCCGCTTCATCTACACTTCGTTCCAATTTTCTTTACAAAGACGGTACAATCGACCAATGGATGGCTTTGGGCATGATCAATCCACTGCAATATCCAAATACAGATTGGTGGAACATTATTTTGCGCAATGGACAAGTACAGAATTATAACCTTTCTGCTTCGGGAAGTAATGATAAATCAAACTTTTTTATTTCTGTAGGTGTGATGGATCAGAAGGGGTTACAGATCAACAATGATTTTTCCCGCTACAATGCACGGTTCAACTACGACTACAAAGTGAAGAACAACTTTAATGTTGGCGTTAAATTTGCAGGAAACTGGTCGAAGTTCAGTTACTATTACCCTGAAGGGTTTTCGGATCCCAATCCGGCCAATACCGGTGGATATGACATGCAATACACGCCTGCCGGGATTCTACCCTATGACCCTGCGACAGGTTACTTTGGAGGTGTAATGGCTTATAGTGAAGATCCACAGGCTAATAATCCATATGTTAACTATATCAATAACGGAAAATATCAAAACCGGCAGGAGGCCAATGCGAGTATTTATGGTGAATGGTTACCCATTAAAGGACTGACAGCACGAATAGATTATCAGTTGAACTATTACAATCAGTTCGAATGGAATGCCCCAACACCAGCCCAGGCTTATAATTTTCAAACCAATTCATTCGGATCACGGGTATATTATGGTGTGAATGCTGGTATAAGCAATGCAACCAACACAGGATACAAGACACAGTTGAACGGTAGTCTGAATTACCATACAACAATCGCAAAACACCATGACCTCAGTGCTATGTTCGTGTATAGTGAGGAATATTGGTACGACCGTTACCAATATTCTCAAAGAAACGACCGGTTTCACCCTTCGCTTCACGAAATCGATGCGGCTTTAACCACAATCCAGACTACAGCAGGAAACTCAAACACCGAGGGCCTTCAATCCTATATTGGAAGATTTAATTATTCCGCTTACGACAAGTATTTACTCGAAGCCAACTTCAGGTATGACGGATCCTCAAAGTTTCTTCCGGGGCATCAATTCGGATTCTTCCCTTCAGTGGCATTAGGCTGGCGTTTTACTCAGGAAGGGTTCTTAAAACAATACACCGAGAAATGGCTTAGCAGTGGTAAGCTGCGTGCGTCATACGGAAGCCTTGGCAACAACAGTGGTGTAGGGCGTTACGAGCAGCAGCCAACTCTTGGTGCAAGTGCTTATATGTCAGGAGGTACCATTGTCAACGGTTTCATCAGCCAGAAAATGACCAATGTAAACCTTTCGTGGGAAACAACCACAGTTTTCAATATTGGTTTTGACCTTGGTTTTTTCAAAAACCATCTGACAACCGAAATTGATTATTACGATCGGTTGACTTCCGGGATGAATCAGCCATCTTCGATGTCAAATCTCCTTACTGGTGCCTATACTGCCCCAAGGGTCAACATCGGAAACCTGCGAAACAGGGGAATAGAAGGTAATTTTACATGGAAGGACAACATTGGGAAGTTCAATTATATGGTCAACGTAAATGCCTCTTATAATGCAACCCAATTGGAGAGCTGGAGTGGATTCCTGGATAGAGGATATACTTTCTTAAATATGCCTTACCACTTTGTTTATGGTTATGAAGACAGTGGTATTGCCAAAACATGGCAGGATGTTTACAATGCAACGCCACAGGGGGCATCACCTGGAGACCTACTCCTGAAGGATGTAAACGGTGATGGTAAAATTGATGGCAACGACCAGGTCGCCCATGCAAATATACAGCGCGACAGGCCTACCACCAACTTTGGTATGACGACCAACTGTTCATGGAATGGGTTTGACCTGAATATCATGCTGCAGGGTTCTGCCGGCCGCAAGGACTACTGGCTGAACCAGTTCAATACAACCAATATTCCTCAGGGACGTTATGCTGTAAGCTGGACACAATGGGAAAACCCATGGGCGGTAACGAATCCTGATGGGATATGGCCACGTTTGGCCGGATTGGGGAATAATGTGACCACCACCAGTTTCTGGTTGGACGATCTGAGCTATCTTCGGGTAAAGAATATTCAATTGGGTTACAATTTGCCAAAGAAATGGTTAACCAAGTTGACAATAGACAACCTGCGTATTTACGCTTCCGGAGAAAATCTTGCGACATTTACCAAATTCAGGGGACTGGATCCCGAGCGGATGGGAAATGCAAGCGATATGTATCCTTTGAATAAATCATACTCTATAGGTATTAACCTTGGATTTTAATAAGCTGGAAATATGAAAAGAGTAAATTTTAAAATATTTGTCATATCGGCTTTCGCCGGATTGACTTTTTTTACGAGTTCGTGCACGAAGAATCTGCTCCAACAAACTCCCACGGTTGATATGGCTTCGTCACAATTTTGGGTTACAGAAGCCGATGCAACAACGGCATTGATGGGAGCCTATTCGGCCGTAAGGCCATTGTTCGACAGGGATTATTACCTTGATGGTCATGGCGAATATGTCAGGGCCCGTGGGACAAGTACGACTAGCGGTAACCTCCGTCTGGGTGATGCCTACAATGGTGGCAATTATAATCCGTCAGGTTATGGAAGTGGTTTCGATAAAATGTACAGTTACCTTTACGGTGGTGTCAACCGTACCAACTATGTGATCGAGAATGTAATGAAGATGTTGCCAACTGCAAATGCGAAATCGGTTGCCAATCTTGAAGCCGTTATTGGTGAGGCACGCCTTCTTCGTGGGATGGTTTATTTCCGTCTGATCTCGATGTGGGGAGATGTACCTTACTTCACAAAGATTGCCTATGCGGATGCAGATGTTGCAACCCTTTCACGGGTCCCGATTGCTCAGATCAAGGATTCGATCCTGGCAGATTTTACCTATGCATTTGATAAACTTCCTGTTAAGGCATCAGTCTCAGGTCGTGCCGCAAAACCTGCCGCACTTGCTTTCAGGGGCAAACTGGAATTGTTCTGGGCTTGCTGGAACAAGAACGGATGGCCGGAACTCGACACTTTTAAACCAAGTGCAACAGAGGCCACCAATGCATTTACAGCCGCAGCTGCCGATTTTAAAGCAGTCATCAATAACTATGGCCTTACCCTCTTTCGTAGTGGAGAACCAGGTGATGTTGGAACAATGGGCAATGCTGATGTACTTCCCAATTACTTCTACCTTTTCCTCCCAGTTGCAAATACCGACCCTGAATTGATCATGGCGTTTACCCATGGTGGAACCGGTACAAACCAGGGCGAAGAACTGATGCGCGACGTGGCCGGACGTTCACATGAAGGTTCCCAGTGCTGGGTTTCACCAAGGTACGAAATAGCCGATAGATACCAGTCAACGATTACTGGCGACTTTGCTGCCCCATTGATCCCAACAAATCCAACGGTTGCAGGGGCAAGGACCAAACTCAATTCTGCTGTCAATCCTGCCAGTTATGCAAACCGCGATTATCGGATGAAATCGTCTATCATGTGGGATTATGAAATGAGCGTTGGAATGGTTTCCCTGAAATCGACAGGCATGTGCCCGTTTATTTACAAGACATGGGCTTCAACAGTAACAATTGGTGGAACTTCTTACATCACCTACAATACTGATGGTTGCAACTCTGGATACGTATTTCGTAAGTTTTTACGCAATTACGCCGGTCAGGGACGTAGCGATGGTGATTACAGTTTCCCGGTTATGCGTCTTGCCGATGTCTATCTGATGTATGCCGAAGCTTCGAATGAAGTCTTGGGTCCACAGGCTGACGCGATCGCATTGGTCAATAAAATCCGCCATCGTGGCAACCTGCCTGCATTGGCCGCTTCCAAAACAGGAGACAAAGCTTCGTTCTTTTCAGCCATTGAGCAGGAACGTATTGTCGAGCTTTTTGGGGAAGGACAACGCGGATTTGATTTACGTCGTTGGAGAGCACTTGAAAGGGTTTGGTGTCCACCATATGGGATTGGGGTTTGGCGCATTGACACCAACGGAGCCAATCAAAGTCAATACTTTGTAAATACCTCTGAATTAGGCTATCAGCAATGCTATATTTTCAGGATTCCTCCAGGTGAGCGAAACAGGAACCCAAATCTGACGCAAAACAAACCATGGTTGTAAACTTCTTCAAAAGGATATTGAAAATTTTTAAAATAAATAGGCAATGAAAAAATATTTGATCTCAATATTAATGCTCTTCTTTATCACATTTTCATGGGTCAGGTGTGCTAAGAATTTCCCTGTTGACGAAGATGGACTGTTGATTACATCCAGAGCCCAATGTTATGTAAGTAACTTTGAGTTGTTGGGTGCAGACTTCCAGACCGTCAGAACTGCCACAGCAGTAATCGACACTACTGCTCAGACCATTAACACCACTGTGATGTACGGAACAGATTTAAAAAACCTGTATCCACAATTTTCGCTGGTCACAGATGCCAAACTGGATCCCAAAATTATAGGAAAGGTTGATTTCTCTGATCTCGCAAATCCAAAGAAGTATTCGGTGATCTCCGGTAACCGTCAGGTAAAAAAGACCTATACGGTTTTTATAACAGTTCAGGCTAAACCATAAAACGACAAATTATGCAACGTAAATATTTTAGTTTAATCACCGTGATTTTGGTGATCGTTTTATTCACTTCCTGCAAAAATGAAGAGTATTCAATACCACTTGCTAAAACAGGATTGAACAACGATTGTATCAAGCGGACACTGGGTCCCAATATTGTTGGATCCAACATCGAATTTGCTTATGCCATGGCCCTACCTGCAACAGAAGGTAAAATCGTTTCAGCCCAGGTTGAAGCTTCAATCGCAGGTGCAACAGGAACTTATCTTGAAGGCAGGTCATTTTACACAAATGCAAGCGGTGTGGATGTTGGAATAACCGTTGGGTCACCCTCTGTGACCACCGATGTCAAAACACTGGTTACTTTTACAAAGGACACCTGTGCAGCAACCCTCCGCTATTTTTACACCGTTCCTGAAGCGGCAAGGGGAAAATCCGTGACATTTAAATTTTCGGCAACAGCGAGTAACGGACAAACAACCTCTTATAGTATGGGTCCTTATGTCGTTACGAACATGGATATGAAACTGGATCTTGTTGCCACGGATAACAAAGCCATGTACCTCTCGATTGCCGACATGGCCCTGTATGACGCAGCCACAGCAGCTACAAATGCAGCCAAGATCGACCTGGTCTATTTGTACCGCAGCATTACGGGGATAACCTTTACACACGCATTGGTATCTCCTGCAGCAAGTCCCGAGTATCTTCCGGGAGTAACCCTCCCTTCAGGAGTCAACAGAAGCTCGAAGATGTCGAAGACGTGGGCACTGAATGATTTTAATCTTGCACGCCTTCAATATGGCATTTACATTGATGATGTTGATTTCAAGGTGCTTGATTTTACAAATACCCCCAACTATGTGATCAACTTAAAAGCACAGGCTGGAACATGGGTAGAAACTGCCGATGGTAAATACCGTGCATTTATCTACGTCAATACGGTGAACAACACAACCCCAAGTATGACGATCAGTATCAAGCGATATCTGATGCAATAGCAAGTTTTTTTTATGGGCCGTTGATGATGGTTAACTGTCGTCAACGGCCTTTTCTTTCTAACGAAACCAAATTGACACGAAATCATGACGACTATTTTAAGATCAGTATTATTGTTGATAACCGTACTATTATCATTAACAGCATCATCAACAGCTCAAAAATTTGTTCATCCTGGTATCGACCAGACATCAGCCGATCTTGCCTATATGAAAAAACAGGTTGAGGCAGGGGCACAACCCTGGAAGGCTGCTTTCGAAAGGTTAAAAACCACCACCGACTCGCAGTTTCAGGTGAAACCTTTTGCACATGTCCTCAGGGGACCTTATGGCAAACCAAATATAGGAGGTGATGAATTGTCGAAAGGTTCGAATATGGCCTACAATTGTGCTCTGATGGGATACCTCACCAACAATCCGGCATACACAGTAAAGGCAAAAGAGATTCTCAATGCATGGTCAGGCAAACTGTGGGATTTTGACTACAATGATGCAAAATTGCTGGCTGGCTGGACCGGACATATCCTGTGCAATGCTGCCGAAATCTTGAAATATACAGATCAGGGCTGGTCACAGAATGAGGTCGAAGGTTTTACCCAAATGTTGATAAGTGTCTATTATCCTTTGATCCGGTTCTATTATCCCCAGGCAAACGGCAACTGGGATGGTGCGATCATCCATTCCATACTGGCGATCGCTATTTTTACCGATAACCGCCAAATGTTCAACAATGCCATCGACCATTTTTACCATGCACCGGTAAATGGAAGTCTCTTTAAATACATATACCCAAGCGGACAATGTCAGGAATCGATGCGCGATCAGGGCCATGTCCAGTTGGGATTGGGTGAATTCGCCGGGGCTGCAAAAGTGGCATTTACGCAAGCTGTAGACTTGTTTTCGGTTGCAAACAACCGTATCGGTCTTGGATATGAATATACCGCGCAGTTTCTGCTCGGCAAAACACCTCATTGTTATGGAGAAATTTCCGATCGCGCCAAAGACATTCGCGACGACTATGAAACCGTTTACCGCCATTATTCTGCACAGGGAATTGAACTGCCATTTACTAAAATGGCTGCCGACTCAATTCGCTCCAAAGCTGGCCGAAGTGTTTTGACTGCTTTCCGTGCTCCAACTGGTAAACCGATCGTCAAAAAAGAAATTCCAACTCCATCAAAGATCGCTTACCCTGCCGGCGCGATGGAAAATAGTGTTACAAAACCAGAATCCACTGCCATTAGGGTAAATCCGGGACAATCGATACAGTTGGCCCTTGATGAAGCCGCAAGGAAAAATGGATGGGTGATTGCAACTGCCGGCATCCATAAATTACCGGTCACGCTTAAAATCCCATCCGGGATAACCCTTTCAGGCGAAGGGTTATCCACAATTCTTTTGCTCGATCCGGCATCCGGCATGAGAGATGCAATTGTAAATGGTTCAGATGATTTGCACGACGTAACCCTTTGCGATATGGTGATTGAAGGGGCAATTGATACGGATCCCGGTACCGATCCAAACAGTAAACGGTCCTACCGCAGTTCGGCCAACAGGGGCGGCATCCTCTTTTCCGGTCAAAATGAAAAAGCCATCAACAATATAACATTTAAGAACATAACTTTAAGAAATTGCACCTATAATGGAATTTCGATCAGTGGTGCAGCAAACATCAAATTGATTTGTTGTGATATCAATGAAAACGGGGCCTCGGTGGTTCCCGGACCAAGGCTCCAGCACAATGTCCTTTTGAACCATTGTACAGCCATTTCAATCAGTGACAGCCGTCTGGATACATCACCCCAGGGTTGTGGTATTGTATTGAGCAATTGCACAGATGCTAAAATACACAATTGTGAATTGGCCAGAAATGGTTGGTATGGTCTTCTGATTTCTGAAAGCTCCGACATTTCAGTTACAGGAAACCTCATCGAAGGTAATGATTCTGATGGGATTATGGTTCAATATTTATACAAAGGATCCGAAAATATTACGATAAGCAATAACCTCATTCATTACAATCAGGGATTTGGCATCATCTCCTTAGCCGGGAAAAACATCTCAACCTTCCAAAATACGTTTGTCGGAAATGGATCTGACATGAAATCGAATGAAAAAATAAGCAAAGAAAAAATTATCTTTATGGACTAAAATCGATAAAACCAATTGGGTTTTCGTATTGTGACAGGTTCTCAGGAATTCATTGGTGTTAAAAAAGACTAATTAAATAACTAATTAAATATGAACGACTTAAAAATCGCATTCCTTTTATTGCTGATTAGTGTCAGCCCTTATTTTAGCATTGCCCAGCAATCTGTTTCTATTCAAACCATTACAAACAAGCCGCATCCACGCATCCTTCTTTTAAAAGGGGAGGAAGATGTGATCAGACAAACAATTGCCAATCAGCCTGTCTGGAAGAAAATGAACGAGGCAATTGTTGCAGAAAGCGACCGGATCATCGGTTTGCCACCTATTGAACGGATACAGATCGGAAGGCGTTTGCTGGACAAATCACGCGAAGCAATACGCCGGATATTTTACCTCTCCTATTCATGGCGTGTGACAGGGCAGGAAAAATATTTTCTAAGGGCTGAAAAAGAGCTGCTTGCGATTTCCAAGTTTTCCGATTGGAATCCATCCCATTTTCTGGACGTAGCAGAGATGACCATGGCCGTTTCGATTGGCTATGACTGGCTCTACCCAAAATTATCGGACGATTCTAAGAAGTTAATCCGGGATGGCATCGTCACAAAAGGGATCTATCCCTCTTTGGATCCTAAATACAACAGTTGGTTAAAAGCAAACAACAACTGGAACCAGGTGTGCAATGCCGGAATGACTTATGGTGCCCTGGCAGTTTGCGAAGACCATCCCGACCTTGCCAAAATGATCATTGATCGTGCCATCAAATCAATCCCAGTTTGTATGTCAGAATATCAGCCGGATGGAGCTTATCCAGAAGGTTACGGATACTGGGGCTATGGAACTTCTTTCAATGTAATGTTCCTTAGTGCTTTAGAGAAAGTATTCGATTCAGATTTCGGACTCAATACAACTCCTGGATTTTTGAAAACTGCCGGATTTTTCCAGAATATGACAGGAGTGACCGGCCTTTGCTACAATTGGGGCGATAGCGGACAAGGTGGAAGCCTAAGCCCCGCAATGTTCTGGTTAGCCCAAAAGAACAATGATCCATCTCTATTGTGGATCGAGAAAAACTATCTCCAGAAGGACGATTATTCCAAATTTACAGACGACAGGTTGTTGCCAGCTGTGATGATCTGGGGAAAAGACCTCAAATTGGATCAGATCACCGAACCAAAAGAAAAGGTATGGAAAGGTCAGGGTGCGAATCCGGTTTGTTTAATGCGTACAACATGGAACGACCGGAATGGCATTTATCTTGGCTTTAAAGCAGGCTCTGCATCTGTCAATCACGGGCATATGGACATTGGCTCATTTGTAATGGAAGCCGATGGAACGCGATGGGCCACCGATTTTGGAATGCAGGATTACGAATCATTGGAATCAAAGGGGATAGCGGTTTTCGGCCGCACGCAGGATGCACAGCGTTGGAGTATTTTCAGATTGAACAATTATGCACACAACACCTTGACGATCGATCATCAGCTCCAACAGGTAAAAGGTTATGCTAAAATTGATAAATCCTCTGATCAACCCAATTTTATGTATGCCATCTCCGATTTGTCAAGTGTTTATGCCGATCAACTTAATTCTTTTAAACGAGGTGTCGCAATCGTCGATCAAAAATATGTGGTCGTCAGTGACGTGATCGCAGCGATGAACAAGATAACAACTGTCAGGTGGACGATGCTGACTTCGGCTGTTGTAAAACTGGATAAAAACAGAATTACATTAACAAAAGAGGGGCATACCCTAACCATGCAGATTGATATACCCTCAAAGGTATCGATGAATACTTGGTCCACGGCACCAACCACCACCTACGATGCGCCAAATCCGGGGAAAACGCTGGTTGGTTTTGAGTTTAAATTGAAACCCAATCAGATCCAGGAAATCCAGGTAGTAATGGTTCCCGGATCTGTTAAGGCGAAAAAAGTTATATTTGAAAAGCCGTTGGATAAATGGTAAATTCCAATTTATAACCTGCCTTAAATTTATTCATTAATATAATATTTGGCAATGAAAGAAATGATTTGCTCCGATTTTGTAATCTCTGATCGAAAAAATTTAATCCAGATTGAATTTCTGGGAAGAAATGAATTTGAATTCTTTGTTTTTAAAAGGTATTTTGATTACTCCGGTCCTGTTTCTGAGTTTTATACAGATTCAAGTTTCGGAGCCGAAGGATTCTGGACATATATAAAAGTGACACTTGATGAGAAGAAAGTCGTTTTCTCCTTTGACAAGGAAGAGATAATAATCAGGTTAAAGATTGGCCCTGTCAAGTTCAATAAATTAACAGCAATCTTGGAGAAAATGATAGGCTTAATTGGCAGTTTGATCATAAACGAATAGAAATTAGTCTTAGAAAGTACCATATGAAAACGTCCATTTTAATTTTTACGATTTTGTTCTTCGCTGTTTCTGGTTGTGCCCAGAATGATCCCGGAGATAATTTCTTAACTATAAACGAAACTCAAAATACCGAAACTGTTGAGCAGGTCATACCCATTGACAAGGTTTGGGCGGGACATCCGGTCGGTTTTGGCTTGTTGACGAATCAGAACCGTCAGTACATTGCCTATTACAATGGCGACAGAAATATGGTTGTCGGACAGCGAAACCTCAATGAACCTAAATTTTCACTGACCATTTTGCCTGCCACAACCCGTGAAACCATGGGTGGTACGTCCACAATATTGGGTTGGGATAGCCATAATTTTGTTACTTTAGGGATTGATCCCGATGGGTACCTCCATTTATCAGGTAACATGCACGTAAATCCGATTACCTATTTCAAAAGTACAAAACCAAACGATATTTCCACCCTTGTTCAGGTGATGGAAATGATCGGGGCGAATGAGAAAAGGTGTACCTATCCCCATTTTATGAATTCCCGCGAAGGGGACCTTCTTTTTCACTACCGCGATGGAAGCAGTGGCGATGGCAACGAGATTTATAACATATACAATCGTAAAACCCAGAAATGGGAACGTTTGCTTGATACCCCACTAACCGACGGTCAGGGCCTTATGAACGCTTATCAGACCCAACCTACCTTAATGGCCGATAATTGGTACCATATGTATTGGGTGTGGCGCGATACACCAGATTGTTCAACCAACCATGACCTATCCTATATGAAGAGTCCCGATCTTAAAAATTGGTACAATGCATTTGGTGAGCCGGTGAAAATCCCCATTACATTTGATGATAAATCGGTTATCGTTGATCCGATCCCTGTAAAGGGTGGGATCATCAATCTGGCAGCCAGTTTGTGTTTTGATGATAATGGCAAACCTCTTTTTGCCTACCATAAATATGACCCTTCCGGGAATCTGCAGTTTTATACTGCGCGTTTGTCGGGGAAAAAATGGGAAATCAAAAAATTGACGGATTGGAACTACCGATGGGAATTTTCTGGTGGCGGAAGTATTAACAACGAGGTCAGGGTAGGTGACTTCCGAAACCGGGGGAATGGTTTTTACGAACTCGGCTATTCGCATATAAAATATGGGAATGGAACTTTTTTACTGAATAGTTCATTGGAAATTTGCGGGACAGTTCGTAAACCAGGCTCAGCAGCAGGACTATCTAAAATAGAAGGGCAGTTTAAAGGATTGCAGGTCAGGACTGCCGGAGATTTGGGAGCAACCAACGAAACAGGGATTAGGTATTTGTTAAAATGGGAAAGCTTACCAGCCAACAGGGATCAGGCATGGCCCGAACCCTGGCCAGGCCCAAGCCAGCTTTATCTTTACAAATTGAATACTGCAAAGTGATCATTTTAGTTGTTGCAAAAATTATAAACGAAATTGAAACTTGAATGAATTTCTTCGTGAGACTTTGTGCCTTTGTGCCTTCGTGGCAGAAGATCAATCTACACCTAAATACATATTAATCAATGATTTAAAAAGTGTCATCGTATTTTATTTATTAATAACTCTTATTCAATGAAAATCAGGATTAGCATATTCGTCGTATTTTGCCTGATCTCCCAATGGCTTCCGGCACAAACAAACTGGCAAAAAATTCAAACTATTGAAGATGTTTGCATTGCCTATCCAGACCAGATGAAGTCGATTTTTTTGAACCTCAACCTTGATTATCCGGGCCTGGAAGCGGTAAAAAAAGCTTATAAAGCAAATGACATCCCTTTGGCTTGTCAAAACCTGCTCGACTATTATGGCAAATCAAACCTTATAACAAAAGGTTTACAAACTGAGTCAGAACGTTCAACAACATATGCTGATTCCATTCTCCATGATATTTATTCTTTTCAGTTGGTTTCTGATAAAGTGCCCCGCCTGGCAGATGGACATTTAAAATGGGATTATACGGGGCCTCAGGACGATATTGAATGGGCCTGGGCGCTCAACCGGCACTATACGACCGGTAGTTTGTTGGCGGCTTATGCCAATACAAAAAATCGGAAATATGCCCAATATATCGATGTTTTTACAAAAGACTGGATCATCAGCAGTTGGCCCTATCCTGCAAAAAAGAGCAGTACGGCAATGTGGCGTGGACTCGAAGTCAGCTTCAGGGTAAAGGTCTGGTCACAGGTTTTCTTTCAGCTCTGGAATACAAAATTGATCAGTCCGGCCGCACAGCTTCTGATCCTTAGTAGTTTGCCGGATCATGCACATTACGCCAGGAATTTTCATGCCCAGGGCAATTGGCTGACCATGGAAATTTCAGGATTAGCTACTGTAGCTTCCTCGTGGCCGGAGTTCAAAGAATCCAAAAATTGGATGGATTATTCAATCCAGACAATGGTTGCCAGCATGAAAGAGCAGGTTTATCCCGATGGAGTCCAGACCGAGCTCACTTCGAGCTATCACCATGTGGCACTGTCGAACTTCAACCTTTTTGCAGAGATTTGCAATAGGAATAACGTCCCACTCCCCGAATATTATACAAAAACACTGGAAGCAATGTGGAACTATCTCGCAACCACTATGCGCCCCGATGGTTTTGGCATCCTGAACAATGATGCAGACCTGGAAAATACCCGTAGTGCAATTTTGAATGTGGCATCAACCTATAACCGCCCCGATTGGACGTGGATCGCCACAAACGGGAAAGAGGGTGTAAAACCCAATTCAAGTCCTTCTTACATTTTCCCCTGGGCTGGACAATTAATTTCGAGAAGTGGCTTTGATGCGGATGCCCAATATTCATTTTTTGATATCGGTCCGTGGGGAAGTGGCCATCAGCACAACGACAAACTGAACCTCACAGTTTCTGCCTATGGACGAGATTTACTGGTCGATGGTGGGCGATTTGCCTATCGTGGCGAGGTAGCCAACAAATACAGGAAATATGCAACGGGCAGTCAGAGCCACAATGTCATTCTGGTAGATGGAAAGGGACAAGCTGATGGTCAAAGAGTTGCCTCTGAACCTTTGTCCGGAAATTTAGTTGCCATTACAAAGGATTTTGATTACGGATCTGGTACTTTTGATAAATATGCAGGTTTGGAAGGGAGCTTCAGCCAGACCCGTTCAGTTGTCTATGTGCGTGGAAAATTTTGGGTGGTGGCAGACCAGCTTAAAACCGACCGTCCCCGG
>JBAXWR010000143.1:0-18696 GCA_037128295.1 Mariniphaga sp. | reverse complement strand
TACCTCCCAGGTAATATTTGCTTGACAAGCAGATATCATGATAAACCAGAAATTCAATTTTGTCCTTTGATGAAAGCGCGAAATTGAAAACATTGTATTCATAACTAGTGCAATTTAATCCCAGAAAAGTAACCGTTCCGGTTTTGGTAAACCCTTGAAAAGATTTGCTATTTAATTTGTTGACCCTGTTGTAAATGAGATCTTGTACCTGCTTGCTTAATCCCCCCAAAAAACCATTTGAGTAGGTGTCTTTGGTCAGCTTTGATTTTGTCGTGCAACCTTCAGGAGAATCTACCCAAAAGAGATAACCGTCTTTGAAAATTTGTTTGCTTTTTCCTCCGGGTAAAAATTCCACACCATCACCACTTTTCTCTTTAGCAACCCAATCACCAAAATTGTCAAAGGTTTCGATAAAAATTTGTCTTCCCACAGTATTATTCTCATTAATAGCATGTTGCTCATCCTTCAAGGTATATTGGATGATTGCCGATTTCACAGGATATTTAGGAAGAAATTCGTTTTTAACTTGCTGAGCTTTGCTATTTATTGAATAACCTAAACATAGGATAAAACCAATAAATGCAGTTTTGATTAATTCAGACCTGTACATCACCTAATTTTTAAAATCAGGCGAAAATTATATAAATTACATTGTCCATCTATCCCTTAAAAAGGGGATAAATGGACAATGTAATTTAAAAGTAATAAGAAAATCCAGATATAGTTTTTCTAATTGCCAATCTTGAGGTTTTGAGGATTAAGTTTTCTTGCTTCAAAATACAAAACCAATCCGGTTACCTCATAATATCATTCCGGCACCCACCACATTGTTTGTCCCTTCATCAATAAGGATAAGGCTTCCTGTGTCACGGTTCTTTTTATACGGATCGAAAAACAGTGGTTTAGTGGTTTTAATCATGATCCTTGCAATTTCATTCAATCCAACATGAGGATCATTGTGAATCTCTTCTATTGTATTGATATTCACCTTGTACTTCACTTCCGTGACAATACAACGCAATTCGTTCGAGTTGTGCTTGATCTGGTACTTTCCCCTGACGACCAAAGGTTTATCGCTTAACCAGCATACCATCAGATCGATCTCTTGGGACTTCTGCGGTTGATTGACTGCATCCACGATCATAGAACCCCGGCTAACATCGATCTCATCAGTCAGTCTGATCGTTACAGATTGGGGGGGAAAGGCACAATCCAAACTCTCGCCGGCAAAATCAATCGCTTCGATCCTCGTTTTTAAACCACCGGGAAGTGCCACCACTTCTTGTCCAACCTTGAAAACACCACTTGCAACACGTCCTGCATATCCGCGATAATCGTGGTATTCGTCTGATATAGGACGTATTACATATTGAACCGGAAAACGTGGGTCATTCAGGTTCCAATCCTGACCAACTGGCAAGGCTTCGAGCAATCCAAGAAAAGTGGAACCGGTGTACCACGGCATGTTGGTAGATGGATCTACCACGTTGTCACCCAATTTGGCGCTGATCGGCAAAAAGTGGAGGTCCTGATTTCCAAGCCGACCGGCCACCTGAATAAAATCGGCCTTGATTGCATCAAATACGTCCTGACTAAAATCGACAAGATCCATCTTATTAACGCAAACCAGAACATGTGGAATATTCAACAAAGCAGCAATATAAGCATGGCGTCGGGTCTGTTCGATCACACCGTTACGTGCGTCTACAAGAATTACTGCGGCATTGGCTGTTGAAGCCCCTGTCACCATATTGCGTGTATATTGAATATGTCCGGGAGTATCAGCAATAATAAATTTCCGTTTGGGTGTCGCAAAATATCTGTAAGCCACATCAATGGTGATCCCTTGTTCACGTTCGGCACGAAGTCCGTCAGTCAATAAAGCCAGATTAACCTCTTCACCTCCGCGATTGATACTGGCCTGTTCGAGAGCCTCCATCTGATCTTCAAAGATTGCTTTGCTATCGTATAAAAGCCTTCCGATCAATGTGCTTTTTCCATCATCCACACTTCCTGCAGTTGTAAACCGCAACAATTCCATATCGAGATATCCGTGTTCTTTTCCAGACATAATATTTCAAGACTAAATTATTCTATTAAAAGTATCCTTCACGTTTGCGGTCTTCCATTGCAGCTTCCGAACGTTTATCATCTGCCCTGCTGCCGCGTTCGGTAACACGACTTGCAGCCACTTCCTGAATAATATCCTCAAGTGTATTGGCTTCCGAAAGGGTCACCCCAGTACAGGTAATGTCTCCGATTGTCCTGCACCGAACATCCAATATCTCTGATTTTTCATTGGGTTTCAACTGCATAAACGGAGCACAGGCCAACCAGGCACCATCGCGGCAAAACACTTCACGTTTGTGAGTAAAATACAAGCTTGGCATCTCAATATTTTCCATCAGGATATATTGCCATACATCCATTTCGGTCCAGTTGCTGATTGGGAAAACGCGGAAATGTTCGCCCATGTGTTTGGCTCCGCAAAACAGGTTCCAAAGTTCGGGGCGTTGATTTTTGGGATCCCATTGACCAAATTCATCCCGGTGGGAGAAAAAACGTTCTTTTGCCCTCGCTTTTTCCTCATCGCGCCTTCCACCACCCATGGCGCAATCAAATTTCATCTCTTCAATGGCATCAAGCAGGGTAACTGTCTGAAGAACATTCCGGCTTGCGTTGACTCCTTTCTCTTCAACAGCACGACCCTGATTGATAGAGTCTTGTACATATTTGACTATCAACCTTGTACCTGTACTTTCAGCCAGGTCATCACGGTATTTGATGGTTTCTTCAAAATTATGCCCTGTATCGATGTGCATTAAAGGAAATGGAACCTTTAATGGATGAAAGGCTTTACGGGCCAGGTGAAACATCACAATCGAGTCTTTACCTCCTGAAAATAACATAACAGGCCTTTCAAACTGGGCAACGACTTCACGGATTACAAAAATCGATTCAGCTTCCAGCTCCCGTAAATGGTTTATTTTATGCTCCATAACTAATGAGTTCTCAAAAATTTATTCTTGCCTTTATCCAATAGGTCACTAAAAGCCCAACCGAATAAACAGACGACAAAAATAGTCAATCAATTGAAATTATCAGTCATTGGATTAGAAACAATAAAGGTGGTATTAGTGCGTATTTTTGAAGGGGTTGCCTGAATTGATTAGTGGAAAAAACACAAACCTACTTCTCAATCAGGCGCAGAAGAGATCTGATGTCCAATACATCAAGAAAACGGCTTTTGTGGTAATATCCGCTTTGGTTGATTAATTGATTGTTCATCTCGTATTCAATATTCTTTTTATCGGATGGACATGTAAACTGCATAATCTGAATCGATGAACGCGGAAGTTTTTTGTTCCAGTAAGCGGGATTAAGCCTCATTACAGGTAATTCGCCCTTAGAACCTATTTGAAATACGGAATTGGAATCTCCAAAGTAAGCATTTCCATCAAGTTCTGCCTCCGAAAAACCCGAATATTCCTTTTCGAGAATTTTCAACATTTCATCGGACGTTGCTTGTACAGGAGCGTTCTTCCAGAAATCAGATAAAAGTTTAAATGTTTCACGGACTGTAACTGGTAACCAATAGGGTGGCCTATCGGGATTATAAAGTACAATCCATTCGTTATTGTACCTGTCTATTCCTGGCTCCAAAGTTTCCTTTTTTGCGGGGGGGTAGAAAAGTTCATTTACTAAATCGGCAGCATTTTCCCAGTGTTCCATGTTGAAACCCGGTTTAGGATTCGAAGGTTCATTCGTCTTGTAATTGAAATTGGATGACCGGAACGACCTGAGGACATTTACATGCATAAACCATTGAGGAGGTTCATTGGTCCAGCAAATCTCTTTACCATCCTCAAGGCTCCAACTATGAAACATTACCCACATTTCACAAGGAATCCCAAAACCAACTTTTGACTTACAATGAAATCTCCCTTTAGAAAAAAGGCAATTAAATCCTTTGGGATCCTTTAAGACTGGATTTTTTCGAAGGACTTCCGTTAAACCCAGCAGTTTCGTATAAAACTCCGTCTTTTCAGCTTTTGAGAAATTACATTCATCCTGTTCATAATCATTGTAATACTCTATTTTGAAGGTTCCAGGTTTATCCAGTAGTAATTTTTCACTCTGGGCCTGCAATCCGTTAAAAGCAATTGCAAGGGCTGATACAAAAAATACCTTTTTTATAAGACAGATGTTGTTCATACTGTTATGCTGTTAAAAATTAACATCTTAAATATAAATTTGATACAGAGATCCAGGAGATTTTTTTTATCAACAGATGATTTTAGAACCACATTTCCAGAACACTTTTATTCTCCGGATACTTAGCGACCCAGCGCTTTTCTGAAACTTCAGAACCTTTGTCATCGACTAGAGGTACTCCGATTGAAAAAGTGTCCCACCAAATCTGCTGATCATAGGATGGCCGGTTTTTAAAACTTTGAAACTGGTTGGCATTATCCTCTAACTCATTGATAAATACATTGATGCCCAATTCATTGTCACCTATATTCATATCATGAAGATTAAGTATATTTATAACATATAAATATTACGAAATTTAGTGAATTACCACTTAAAATACAAGCCAAATAGAATTAACGACTAAAATAATACATAAATAAACGAAATCCAATAGTTTACCAAATAGATTTCGTTTATTTTAAAGTCAATTCCCAAGCTGGTACATCAACCTTTTCAATTCGATTTCAGCAATTTTTGCTGCATATTCAAGGTTGACCAACTGATATCCTGAATTTTCAAAACTAGCTTGAGCGGCTTTTACGTCAAGGATGGTTGCCTGGTTTACCTGAAACCGTAAAAGAACAACATTGATCAGCTTACGAGCCATGTCAATTGTAACTTTTTGTGAATCAATCTGTTGAAAAGTATAAGAATAATTATGGAATGTTTTAACCGCATTGGCCGTCAAAACATTGAGGAGGCTTTGTTGTTGCAGCCTGGCATTGTCAACATTATAGATGGCTGTCTCCTTTTGAATCTTGTATGCATTGCCGTTATAGATCGGAACCTGCAAAGTTACGCCAGCAAAAGGGCCATAGTTTTGGTTAAGCAAAGTGAGGCCAGCATCACTCTGACTGCGGTTCATATTATATCCCGTACTCAAACGTAATGTAGGATAACGAAGGGCAGCAACCTCTTTCACTATTTGCTCATTAATCATAACCTGTTGTTCGGCTGAAAGATATTGAGGGTTTTGCTCCAAATACCTTGTGACTGTATTCAATTCAACCGACCGATCAACCACAATGGTATCATTAACAGTGTATTCGTAATACCTATTCCGGCTCATTAATTGTAGCAAATCTGTTTTAGCCTGATCGACAACCAATTGTTGTGTCCTTATTAACTGCTGAGCCGTATTGACATCGATCTGTGCCTGGAGATAATCCGCATCGTTGGCCAAGCCGACCTTCCGCCTTTCACTGACGATATCCAATTTTTTCTGAGAGACTTCGAGCGAAAACTGGATAATTTTCAGGTATTCCTGCTGCCTGATGATATCGTAGTATTTGGCCATTACAGTTGCAATACTGTTCTGGATCTGAAGGTTAAGCTGCAATTCCGACATTTTTTGCAAATGGTCCAGCCTTCCCTTGGTTGCTGTTATCCTGAAGCCATTAAACAATACCATTCCAAGGGTAACGTTGGATGTCATCGTATTGCCGTTGGCACTACTTTTCTTGATCTCGACACCACTGTTCAATTTCTGATTGACATTTGTTGACGACTCATTGTCACTAACATTGATATTCACGGCAGGCAAACCGCCAGCCATACCAAATGTATTGTTCTTTTTATTGATATTGAGAATATTACCGGCAATTTTGATTTCAAAACTATGGTTGAGCATAGTGTCGATGGCACTTTTTAACGAAACCATTGGTTGACTTGCTCCTAAAAAAGGAGAGAAAATTGCCAGAATGAGTATTAATTTCTTCATTGATTTTTTATTTAAACTGATTGTCAATCTCTTGTTGGGTTTTGTGAATTCCCGAAACGTAAGTGTAAATGGCCGGGATCACAAATAATGTGAGGATCAGTGAAAATATGATACCACCAACAATGACAATACCAAGTGGAACACGGCTTGAAGCAGCTTCCCCCAAACTTAAAGCGATTGGTAAAGCACCGAGTGACGTAGCAAGACTTGTCATTAAAATAGGACGTAACCGTTGTACGGAAGCGTCAATAACCGCTCGATATTTATCCAATCCAAGTTGCCGCTTTTTATTGGCAAACTCGACTATTAAAATCCCGTTCTTTGTGACCAAACCGATCAATGTAATCATCCCTATCTCAGAAAAGATGTTAAGTGTCTGATTGAATAGCCACAAGCAAAGAATAGCTCCGGCAATAGCCAGCGGAACCGTAATCATGATAATAAATGGGTCTTTGAAGCTCTCGAACTGCGCAGCGAGCACCAGATAAATCAGCAATAGCGCAAGCACAAATGCAAACAGGATATTGGAAGAGCTTTCTGCAAAATCTCGTGACGGGCCACTTAAAGAAGTCTGAAAACTATCATCCAGCAACTTGTTACCGATGCCTTGTATTGCCTTTACACCATCACCAACGGTCTTCCCTTCAGCTAGGGAGGCAGAAATTGTGGCAGATTTATACCGATTGAAATGGTATAATGTTGGTGGATTTGCGTTCGTTGAGATACTGAGAACCTCAGACAATGGGATGTTATTCCCCAGATTATTACGAACATACAGTTTCGAAATATCAGTTGGCTGCTGGCGGTCTTTTAGTCCAACCTGACTGATCACCTGATATTGCCGGCCATTCATAATAAAATAAGCCAACCGTCTGCCACTGAAAGCACTTTGCAACACTCCTGCTATATCGGTAACTGTAAGTCCCAATTCCCGGGCCTTTATACGGTTGATCACTATATCCACCTCAGGCTTATTGAACTTGAGGTTGACATCCACATTTTGAAACGTTTTATCGTTCCTGGCTGCCTCAAGTATCTTAGGTATTACCTCTTTTAGTTTAATAAAATCAAGGTTTTGCACGACATATTGCACCGGCAATGCACCCCTTGATCCTAAGCCAACGGAAATGGTTTGCTCCTCGACCGGGAATATTCGTAGATTATTAAACCTCAAAACTACTTTTGCCATATCTTTTGCAATATCGCTTTGCGATCTGGCCCTTTGTGATGCAGGAATCAATGCAACACGTCCGGTACCAGCATTCAATCCAACACTGGTGAATCCAGGAATGGAAAGAAAGGAAAATGCAGCTTCAGGGATTGAGTCGAGCAGGTAATTCCCAAATTCGGTGCCAGCTTTCGACATGTAACCATAGCTAGCTCCTTCAGGCCCACTGATTTGAAAACGAATACTACCTTTATCCTCGAGAGGTGCCAACTCGCTCTGAAGGCCCGACCCAATAAAAAAGGTAAACAAAATACACATAAGGACAACCACCCATGCTAAACCCCGCAAGCTTATAAATTTTTCAAGCAAATATTTATAACCGGTTTCCATTCCACTGAAAAATGGTTCGGTAGCTTTATAAAATCGGCCATGCTCTGCGCCCTTGTTGTTCAGGAAAACGTTCAAAACCGGAGTCAATGTCAGCGAAACAAAAGCCGAAATAAGCACCGCACTTGCTACTACAACTGCAAATTCCCTGAAAAGACTGCCCACAAATCCCTCCAGAAACAACACTGGTAAAAAGACTATAGCCAAAGTAATCGAAGTGGAGATTACCGCAAAAAAGATTTCTTTGCTCCCTTCCAGGGCTGCCCTGCGAATCGGCATCCCATTTTCAAATTTCCTGAAAATATTCTCAGTCACCACAATACCATCATCTACAACCAAACCTGTTGCCAAAATGATCCCAAGCAAAGAAAGAATATTGATCGAAAAACCTGCAAGGTACATCACAAAGAAGGTGGCCACCAAAGAGACAGGAATATCGATAAGCGGCCGTACTGCAATCATCCAGTTCCGGAAAAAAAAGAAGATAACCATAATGACAAGCAGGATGGAAATCATCAGGGTTTCCTTCACTTCATTTAACGATCTTCTTACATTCAGTGTGTTATCAATGAGCTTGGTAAATTTGATGTCGTTTTTCTGTGAGCTTTTTATTTCGTCCAACCGTTTATTGAACTCATCCGAAATATTGATGTAGTTGGCACCAGGTTGAGGGAGAATTGCCAGACCAATACCACTTAAACCGTTCAGTTTCCAGGTTTGTTCATATTGTTCGGGACCCATCTCTATTTTTGCAAGGTCACTTAATCGGACAATCCCTTTGTTGTCTTCACGGATAATCAGATCACTGAAATCCTTTTCAGTTGTTAGCCTACCTAAAGCCTTGATTGTGAGTTCAGTCTGCGCACCATAGATCTTTCCTGAAGGAACTTCTACATTTTCCTTATTTAATACAGAAGTAATGTCGTTAAATGTGATGTTGTAGGCATTTAGTTTATTGGGATCTATCCAAAGCCGCATTGCCGGACGTTTCTGCCCGAATATCATCACGGAGCTCACTTCCGGAATGGTCTGGAACTTGTTTTGCAGCACATTCTCTGCATATTCGCTCAACTCCAATAGGCCTTTGCTTGGACTTTGAACAGCCAACAAAATAATAAAATCACTATTTGCATCTGCTTTTGTAACCACTGGAGGTGAATCGATATCCTGTGGAAGGTTGCGAACGGCCTGACTTACTTTGTCGCGAACGTCGTTGGCCGCAGCCTCAAGATTTGAACTCAGGTTAAATTCGACAGAGATCATACTGCTACCTACCGAACTGGAGGATGTGATCGTTCGGATTCCTGGTATCCCGTTAATCGACTTCTCAAGTGGTTCAGTAATCTGACTTTCAATAATATCTGCATTAGCCCCTGCATATGAGGTCATTACACTAACCAAAGGTGGGTCAATTGCCGGGTATTCGCGAATACCCAAAAAGTTAAACCCGATTATCCCAAAAAGGATAAGAAATAAACTCATTACTGTTGCCAGTACGGGCCTTTTAAGCGATAGTTCTGATATATTCACGTTGATTACTCTTTTAATTTCCTTACGCGGCCAACTTTTACAGTACCATTGGGCCTGACAAACAACATCCCGCTAACAATAACACTATCGCCAGACCGCAAACCCTGAGTTATTTCGACCAGGTTTGTATTTCTTAATCCTGTTTCGACATTAACAAAAGCTGCCTTTGAATTTCTAAGTACAACTACCTGATTACTTAGAGCTTCTGGAATAATTGCATTGGTTGGAACCATAATGCTTTTTCTGCTTTGATCCAGAAATACTTTCACAAAGGACCCAGGGTGGATGATACCGGTTGTAAGCAAAGCCCTGACTTTGATGTTTCTTGATACAGAATTGATCTGAGGTTCAATAGCACTTATTTTCGCCTCCCGAATATCTGATGACTCATTGGTTTGAAGTTTCACAGGGTCGCCTATTTTAATTGCTCCTGCATAGGCTTCTGGAACAGTAAAATCAATTTTAACTTTGTCGGTTTGCTGCAATGTTCCCAAAATCGTTTGGGCGGTAACATAAGCCCCCGGGCTCACAACACGTATTCCAAGTTCACCGGCAAAAGGCGCCCTAACGACCGTTTTATCGAGCTGAGCATTCAGAACCTTGATATTTGCCTGAAAGGTGTTCATCTGACTTAAGGCAACATCATAATCGGCTTGATTTACACCATTCACTTTTAAAAGGTTATTAAGCCGATTCTCTGTTTTTACGGCAAGTTCAAGCTGAATCCTTTGTTGTTCAAGCTGTGCCTGAAGGTCGGCATCGTTCACCTTGGCAAGTATAGTACCTGCTTTTACAAAAGCTCCGTCAGGCATGTTGAGGTAGATCAAACGACCGCTCACTTCGGGATGCAATTCTACCATTTCATTTGCCAAGACTGTCCCATTTACTTCAAGGTTGCTTGCAACTACTTCTGCACCTGCAATAATGACCTCTACAACTACAGGTGGTTTTTCTGCCATTGCAGCACCCTTGTTTTTAGATTTACAGGAAAAAAACAATGAAGCGATGAGTAGAGCGATGGCGATTGTAGTAATTTTCATATGCAGGTGTTTTATACTTTTCTTAAATTGTTTTTCATAATTCCAAGGGTTGAAATAAACTCCCTCCTTTGTAATTCATTCAACCCTTTGAATGCAGTATCGTTGGCTTCCTGAATTGCACATTTTATTTCAGGCAATTTTTCTTTTGCCTTTCCAGTCAAGGTAAGACAATACTTTCTACGGTCAATTGAACTCCTGATGCGTTGAACATAACCCCTACCGGATAAATAGTCCACGATCCTGACAACACTCACCTTATCAATTTCCAACTGACAAGCAAGTTCCTGCTGAGTTAGGTTTGTTTGGCCCAAATCTATCAGGATCAAAGCGTAAAAGGACCTTTCAATATCAAGATAATCAAGTTTTTCGTTCAAATATTGCAAAAAAAGCGTTCCTGTCCTGGCAAGGACCCTGCCAACAGGCTGGATTTGTGAACTGATTGAATCAATTTCCATAATGGTGCAAAGATACAAGAAATATTAAATGGTTTACATTGTTAACCAATTTTCAGAATTAAAAGCTCTTTAAGGCATTAATCCAAAAACACAAATTTCATTAGAACATCCATTAAATCATCCTTCTTAATTGGTTTGGTGATATAGCCATCGCATCCGGCAGCAAGGGCCGCGTCCCTTTCTTCTGGCATCGAATAGGCAGTCTGAACGATAACCGGTATTTCAGGGTAAAGTCCTTTAAGCATTTTTGTTGCCTCAATCCCATTAACAAGAGGCATTTTCAGATCCATTAAAATAAGGTCGTATTTATTTGTTGAACACATTTCGATTGCCAGGTTGCCATTTATGGCACGGTCTATCCTATGCGCTTTGGATATTAACAAATATTCGAGAAAGGTATAATTGATATTATCATCTTCAGCAATAAGAAGGTCACAATCTTTTAAGTTCTTCCTAACTTTTTGTCCATATAAAGTATCATTTTGTTGATTTTCAATAATTTCCAATGGAATTGCAAAAGAAAACCTCGAACCTTCATTTAATTTAGAACTGATTTTGATGTTACCTCCTAAAAGATTGACGAATTCCTTTGCAATATTCAACCCCAGACCTGTTCCACCAATTGCGGCAGTCATTACTTGCTCACCCCGAAAGAAAACCTGAAAAATTTTTTCTATTTCATCTTCTGAAATTCCAATTCCAGTATCGGTAACAAAAAATTCTATTTTTCCGTCAAAACAATCAAATCCAAATACAATTTTACCTTTTGATGTATATAATAATGCATTGGAGATTAGATTCTTAAGAATATGCCTGATTTTCCCCTGATCTGACCTGATATGCAATTTCTGATAATCGCACGGGATGCTTACACCATATTCAATAGCTCCCGTTGAATCGGTGAAGTAACAGGATTGGTAAAATTCATCGATCAAATCTGGCACATTGAATTCAGTATAGTGCAAGCTCATTTTTTCACTTTGAAGCCGCGACATAAGGATCACATCGTCGATCAAAAGGAGCAATTGGCGTGAGCTTTTCTGTATAATTTCTGCAAAATGTTTTTTTTCCTCACAATCAACCTCCGCCATTAGATTTGAAAACCCCATAATCGCATTCATCGGGGTTCGTATCTCGTGGCTCATGTTGGTCAAAAATGCGGTTTTCAAAAGGTTGTTTTCTTCTGCCGCTTCTGTGGCTAAAGTCCTGACTTTGATTTCTTTGATCAATTCATTTTTTTGATCCTCAAATTGCCTGATAAGGTTAGCAATTTTACCAAATTCGTTTGTTTGATTTAACAAATATCTGATTACGTCGGGGTCACTTTTTTCAAGACTTTTAGTTATATCTGCAAGTGGTTTCTTCAGCCAGTGGTTCAGAAAGTAGATAAAAACAACGATAAGTAGGATCAATATGCAAAAGACCGCAACAATAGAGATTTTCAGGCCTCTTAATTCTGCCAATAACTGCTGTTTTTGGGAAAATTGAAGTCTTACCGTTCCATTTTGCTCAATAGTCCTTAATGGGAACAAAATGGTCATCGTACCATCATCTGCTTTGTTTGTTGCACTGTCGGTAGCAAGGATATTTACTTTAAATCCCGTTGCTTTTTCAATTTCAGTAATATAGACGGAATCCCAGAGCTTAGCGGTTACAAGATAACCCTTCTCTTTTGTAAGATAATGAATATCGGGTGTTGGAACAATTGGGGATCCAAATATTTCGACAAGTTGTTTATTGATAAGATAAAAAATATGAACCGTTTTTTCTGTTGAGAACATATTTTTTACCATTTTGTTTTTCAACTTCAGGGTAGGTGCCCCTGAAGTTGCTGACGAATAAAGAAGTGACCCGTCCTGATCATATACTTGAAAATAGGTCATGTCAAATCGTTCCCGCGAAGTTCCCAAATTATCCTCAACCCACACAGGATCTTTGGAAACCGTATATTCAACCATTTCGTCCCAAACCGCATTGTCAATGGTTGGTTGCAAGAAATTTTCAATCTTAAAATTAAGCACCTGATTTATGATTAATTGGTAGTTCGATAATTCAGATTTCAGGTACAGTTTATTTTCTTGTTGCTGAACGTATTGATAAACTGAAATAAAAATCATTAAAACCGCAATAAGGGATATCATCAAGGCAGACACTTTTTTTCTTATCTTCATTGTAAAAGTTGTTGGTTATTCTCAAATTTAGTTAATCTACGATAAAATCCAATTAATGAGGTTTTACGGGAATTGTAAAATAAAACCTGCTCCCTTGCCCCTTTTCACTCTCTACACCAATTTCACCACCATGCAGTTCAATAAATTCCTTGCAAAGCAACAATCCAAGGCCCGTTCCCATCTCCTGTTGGGTTCCCGAAGTAGTGTGGCTTTTATCGATCCTGAAAAGTTTTTTCTGATCCTGTTTCTCGATCCCGACCCCATTATCAGATACTGATATTGTAACGTTCTTTGGTGAACGATCAATTGAAATGGAAATATTTCCACTGTAGTTTGTAAATTTTACCGAATTGGAGAGTAGGTTCCTCAAAATAGTACC
Organism: Mariniphaga sp.; assembly: GCA_037128295.1. Lineage (GTDB taxonomy): Bacteria > Bacteroidota > Bacteroidia > Bacteroidales > Prolixibacteraceae > JAAFHB01. The sequence goes on along the minus strand of JBAXWR010000143.1, from coordinate 5,589 downwards.
AATCATCGCTTTATCTGCGGTTACGAGCAATTCTTGAGGCAATTCCTTCGATATTTCAATTGATTTTTGTCTGGCTGAATCTTCCATAAGAAGGGTTATCTCGTTGATCAGAGAAACAATATCAAATTGCATTGGATTATAGTGCAATCTGCCTGTTTGAGCACGTGACCAATCCAATAAATTGGACAACAACGACATAGCCCTCTGCGAGGAGCTTTGAATGATTTCGGCATATTCCTCAACACCTTCATAATCTTTTTCGCGGACCTGTTCTGCCAGGATATTGCTAAAGCCAATAATCGCATTGAAAGGGTTCTTCAAGTCATGAGCGATGATGGAGAAAAACTTATCCTTGGTAGCATTTAACTCCCGTAACCGGATTTCGTTTGATTTTAACAATTCCTCGTTTTTCTTTTGGACGGTAATATCCTTTGATACACCAAAAGTCCCTGTAATCTGACCTTTATCATCAAACAATGGCATCTTTGATGATGAAAGCCATATTAACGTTCCATCAGGCCTGATAGCCTTTTCCTGACGGTCAAGGATTGGTTTACCCGTATGCATGATCTCCTGTTCATCCTGTAATGCGTTAATTGCATGATCTTTGGTAAAAAAATCCTTGTCGGTCTTCCCTATTGCCTCATTAGGATCATTAAGCCCAAAAGATCCTGCATGTGATTTGTTAATCCGGATAAACCGGCTTTCTTTATCTTTGAAATAAATATGATCGGGAATACAGTTCATTAATAAGTTAAACAGGTGATATTCATATTTTAACATTTCTTTTGTCTCGGTATTGACCTGTATTTCCTTCTCCAGCTCATTTTTTTGAAGGTTGAATTGCCTGATCAGATTCGCAATTTCACCAAATTCGTTTTTCAACCCAATCAAATGGTCGATTGTCTCAGGTTTATTCTCTTTCAGGCTTACTGTAATTTCATTTAATGGATTAGTAAGCCATTGGTGGATAATGATCAATATAATGAAAATCAAAATAATCAGGGTAGAGAATAGAGCAAAGGCAGTATATTTTAAAGATTGTAATTCCAAAAATAACTTATAACTCTTGGTAAATTTGAAAACAGCTATTTCATTCCCCGAATAGTCTTTAACAGAGTACAAAATTGTTTCCGATTGAGGTGCTTCAGAAGTTTCACCTGTACTGTTTGGCGGAAATATGCTGAGATTAAAACCTGTGGCATCTTCAATTTCATTGATGTAATTTTTATCCCATCGTTTGGAAGTAATTAAATAACCACTTTCCCTTGTCTGAAAATAGAAATCATTCGAAGGAACAATTTCACAACCGAAGATTTCTATCAATTGCCCGTTGGAATATTGAAAGGTATGAAGTTTTTTAACATTGGCAAAGAGATTCCTGACAACATCTTTTTCCAATAATAATTGTGGTGACTCAGGTTGGTTTGATGAAAAAACCAATAACCCGTTAGTATCGTAGATATTCAGGCTTGAGAAACCAAAGGTAAGGTTAGTAAGCCCGAGATTTTTGTTCACCCACACGGTATCTTTTGTGGCCATGTATCCGACCAGCTCGTCCCAAACCGCATTATCGACGGTAGGTTTAAGAAAACCCTCTTTTTTAAATTCAAGTACCTTGTTGATGATCTGTTGGTCGCTTGCCAACATTGACCGAAAATATAGATCGTATTCCTGATGTTTGAAGTACTGATATGTTACAAAAAAAAGGGTCAATATCACAAATATCGATATCATCAGAACTGATACTTTTGTACTTATTTTCATATTGATATTACTAATTTTTCTGACCCAGCGCAAAATATAAATATCTAAATTTCTGATCTATAAGGAATACTAAAATAAAATCTGCTTCCGATTCCAGGAACACTTTCTACTCTTATTTTACCACCATGCTTTTCAATAAATTCTTTACATAATATAAGCCCAAGACCAGTTCCTATTTCCTGGAGAGTTCCCTTTGTCGAATGATTTGTATCGAGCCTGAAAAGCTTTTCCTGATCTACGATGCTAATACCTACTCCATCATCCTTCACCGATACCACAATTTCGTTTGGGAATTGATCCATTGAAATAACGATCGTTCCACCTTGATGCGAAAATTTAATCGAATTTGAAATCAGATTACGTAAAACAGTGCCAATCATCGCTTTATCTGCAAAAACTAAAGCTTCTGTGGGCGTTTCTTTTGTCAGTACAATTGATTTTTGGCGTGCTGCATCTCCGTAAAACAAAGTTAACTCTTCAATCAAACCGACAATGTCAAATTTCTCAGGTCTGTATTCCATCCGTCCTGTCTGTGAATTTGACCACTCCAACAAGTTATTTAGCAACGACATCGCACGCAGGGAGGCGTTTTTGATGATCCCCGCATATTCTTCAACCCCTGCATAATCCTTTTCTTTCACTTCAACTTCAAGCAATTCGCTGAAACCGATCACTGCATTGAACGGGCCTTTTAAATCATGGCCTATAATGGAAAAAAATTTATCCTTGGTGGCATTTAAGTTCACCAACTCTTCATTCTTTTTGTTAATTGCGATAAAATGATCGTTGGTCTTTTTATAAAAAACAATGAGGCCAGTAAGACCCGTGATAAGTATAAACAAATGGATCAATGCAAAGGAGGTCAGTTCATCCTGAACCACCTTTTGATAAAGGGCAGCCGAAAAAGAAACGCTGATACCGCCACGAATTTCACCCAAAGAGTATCCTTGTTCAGCATGACAGGTTAAACAGCTTTTGGCGACAAACAGAGGAGCCATGTACCTATAAGAACCTACGGAATCGTTAGGAACAAATTCCAAAACCTCTCTGATTCCTGATTCAAATTCTTTCAATGCTTTTGTTTCCCAGATATCGGCCTTATTTTCAGGTCGGATCGGTTTAAGGCTGGTAATGTGGAACTGGATACCCTCCTTTTGCATATTGATCTCCGCAATTTGTCTTGTCATGTAGGCAGGATTGATTTTTGTAAGGTGTCTGCCATCCACCGTGACAATATCCCTCAACGAATCCTTTAAATATGGATTTGGTTGTGTTAAGTCAGTGATGGGGACATAAACACCTCCATGCATTGAGTTCCAAGCCCTTGTAATTACAATCTGATCGAAAAATGCCTTTGATTTGCTATAGACAACCTTTTGGTTACTATCAACGATCATTGAATGGTTCCAAAGATAGGAAGCAACAATAACCGATACCCAGAATAAAATCAAACCAATAAGGATATTTTTTTTCATCTGCTAATTATATATCAGACACAAATTTAATATTTCTGCTATTTATTTAGGGATTGTGAAAATAAATGTACTACCCTTTCCCAATTGGCTTTCCACCCATATTTTGCCCCCATGTTGTTCAATAAATTCGTTACAGAGCAATAGACCCAATCCTGTACCCTTTTCTTTACTCGTACCAATGGTTGAATAACTTTCGTCGATACGCCATAATTTAGGAATTGCTTCGGGTCTGATCCCAACTCCATGATCTGTTACGATCAGCTTTATTTCATCTTTTGAATTTTCAGCAGATATCTCTATTTGCCCTCCAGGATAGGAGAATTTTATTGCATTGGAAATGAGGTTTCGCAATACAGTGCCAATCATATCTTTGTCGCCATAGGAAATTAGGCTGTTGGGTAAATTCTGCAAAATAGTGACTGGTTTTTGCAGTGCGGAATCATTTGCCATTTCCAACACTTCATTGACCAAAGCAACAGTTTCGATGTATTCAGGATTAAAAGTGATCCTGCCAGTTTGAGATCTGGACCATTCCAATAAATTGACCAAAAGCGACATAGCGCGTTTGGAAGAATTCTGTATAATCGCTGTGTATTCTTCAACCGATTCATAATTTTTTTTCTGGATCTGGGCTGCCATTAAGTTACAAAAACCAATAATCGCATTGAACGGATTTTTCAGGTCGTGAGCAATAATCGAGAAAAATTTGTCTTTTGCAGCATTCGTTTCTTTGAGTTGCTGGTTCAGCTGCACCATTTTTTCTTCCGCAAGTTTCCTCTCCGTAATATCCGAATGTGTTCCTGCCATCCATTGCGGCTTATCATCTTTTGTCCAATGGATCACCTTGCCCCGATCCTGTACCCAAATCCAACCTTTGGTACGGTGTTTCATCCGACATTCGATATCATAGTTTTCCAACTGGTGGCAAAAGACAAGTTTTAATTGTTCATCAGACTTTTGAAGGTCATCGGGATGCACCAAATCAATCCAGGTATTGATACTGACCGGTTCAAAATCCGACAATGAATAACCGACAATTTCAGCCCATCGTTCGTTAAAAATGGTCTCTCCGGTTTGTACATTCCATTCCCAGGTCCCAACATTCGTACCTTCGATCACATTGTTCAAACGGGCTTCGCTTTCGCGAAGAGCCTCTTCAGCCTTTTTTCGCTCGGTGATATCACGGACATTAAGGACTATTGATTTCAGGTACGGATTATTCAATTGATTTGAACCAATAGACTCAAGATAGACCCAACCTCCGTTTTTATGCCTATGCCTGTATTGGCAGCCGCCAAAACCCCTGATCATTCCATTCCGATATTCCTCCAATACCCTTTCCTGATCATCGGGGTGTACCATTTGCTGAATTGATTGTAAATTAATTAACTCATCAGGAGAATAGCCAAGAATCCTTTCGCAGGAGTCGCTTATGAAATGGGTAATTCCGTCAGCATCCATAAGGACAATCATATCAAAAGAATTCTCGATCAACTGACGGTACTTTTCCTGACTTACTTTTAACAATTCTTCCGATTCCCTTTCTCTGGTAATGTCACGTGCTGCACCAATGATCTGTTTAACCCTTCCCTGATCGTCCCTTAAAAAAATTTTATCCCTGCTATGAAGGGTTACCCATGAGCCATTGGCATGTTTCATCCGGTAAGTTACCTCAAATATTTCATCATCCATGGCCCGACTGAACCTGTCTTGATGTTCTGCTACCAGATTGACATCGTCCGGGTGTAAAAGATGATTAAAAAACTCTTTTTGCTGGTTAAATATGTATTCGGGGGTATAGCCCAGAATCTGGCTCATTACAGAGTTACTATAGACATTGCATTTTTCTTGAATATCGTAGATATAAATAAGGTTGGGGGTAGTATCCAAAATATTCTGGGTAAAACTCCGGCTTTGCCGAAGCGCCTCCTCTGCGAGTTTTCTGTCGGTAATGTCGGTTACCTGGGAGAGTAAACATTTTTGACCTTCTGTTTCAATTACTTCTGCCGAAAACAAAACAACGCGGACATCCCTTGTTTTAGTCCTGATCTTTATTTCTAAATTTTTAATATTTCCATCGCGCGAAACATTGGATAGCATTATTTTCCGATCTGAGATATCAACAAAGATATCAAGATCATGGCTTGTTTTACCAATTACCTCATCCCGTTCCCAACCCAGGACGTCTATAAATTTCTTATTAATATCGATATATCGTCCTTCGGCAAGCGTGGAAATCGCTACAAGTCCCGGATGTGTATTAAATGCTTTGCGAAACTTTTCTTCCGACAAGCTTAATATTTCTTCAGTATGTTTGCGTTCCGTTATATCTTTAGATATACAAATA
>JBAXWR010000142.1:0-18741 GCA_037128295.1 Mariniphaga sp. | reverse complement strand
CCTTCGCCAGATTATCCATCAGGAACGTACCATTGAACTTGCTTTTGAAGGAAAAAGGTTCTGGGATATCCGCCGCTGGAAAGAGATCAATGTATTGAACGAACAACCAATGGGTTGGAATGTCGCCGGGGAAACTATGGAAGATTTTTATAAATTGGTTCTTGTTGCCCAGGTACCTCCTAAATTCTCTGTAAAAGACTATTTTTGGCCTATCAAAGAGGCGGATCTGACGGTTAATAAAAACCTGATCCAAAACTATGGTTGGTAGGCATTTTTGTTCATTTGTTTAACTTTAAAAAATAATGGATTATGAAAAATTATTTGCTTCTGTTAGTTGTTCTTGGTTTTATTGCTTTTGCATGTTCCAACGAACCTGTTGGCCAACAACCGACTGACAATGTTGCGCCGGGTCCAATCTCCAATGTGAAGGTTCAGAATACACCGGGTGGTGCGATCCTAACCTATACACTTCCGACTGATGAAGATTTGTTGTATATAAAGGCCATTTATACTTTAAAAGATGGCACGACAAGTGAATCAAGGGCTTCTTTATACACCGACACATTAAAAGTGGCAGGGTTTGGTGATATGTTGCCAAGGGAAGTAAAATTGATTGCAGTGGACCGCAGCAGAAATGAGTCCACACCGGTACCGGCAACGATCAATCCTCTTGAGCCATCGGTGATCACAATTAGCAAAACGATGAGCCTTGTCGCCGACTTTGGTGGTGTTCATGCCTATTGGAGCAACCCAACAAGGGCAGAAGTTTCGGTTACTGTCCTGAAAGAAGACAACAATAAGGAATATGTCCCAGTCAAGACCTTTTATAGTACAATGGTAGCAGGTGAAGGTGCCCAACGGGGTATGGATACTATTCCAGGCAATTTTGCCATCTATATACAGGACCGTTGGGGAAACCGCAGCGAAACCAAAAAATTCACCCTTACACCCATCTTTGAAACGAAATTCGATCGTCTCAAATTCAAAGCTGTATCGCTGCCTGGGGACGAACCAAGCGCATGGGGATGGGTTTTAACAAACATATTTGACGGGATTGTTGGAGATCAGGGGTTCCATACCGGAAATGGTACTGGTAGATGGCCGCACGCTTTTACAATTGATTTGGGGGTTACTGGAAAAATCAGCCGCATTATCGAATGGCAACGCCAAAGTACTTATATTTATATGCACGGAAATCTGAAGAAATTTGAGGTTTATGGTTCCCCAACTCTTGACGCCTCCGGAAGCTGGGCTAGCTGGACCTTGCTGATGACTTGTAATTCAATAAAACCATCAGGATTGCCGATCGGACAGGTTTCAGCTGAAGACAAGGCATGGGCTGCTGCTGGCGAAGAATTCCTAAATTCACCAATGAACCCAAAAGTACGTTACATCCGAATCAAGGGAATTCAGAGCTGGTCAGACGGGGACTTCCTACACGTTTCGGAGCTTGCGTTTTATGGAGATAACAGAAAGTAGGATTCAAATTATTCGCAATTAAAATTAGTAATATGAGATTCATCAAATTATACATTGCCTGCCTTGCATTGCTGGCCTTCATTACCCAATCGTGTTCAAAAATGAACGACCTGCATGCCCCCTACTTGAATGAAGGGGAGATTATATATGCAGCAAAAGTGGACAGCGTTGCCCCAGGTGCGGGCAATAAAAGAATTCAATTGCAAATGTTCGTGATTTCACAAAGGATCGAAACCATGCGTATTTATTGGAACGATTACAAAGATTCCCTTGACGTGCCAATAGGACAGAAAACAGGAACATGGAAAACCATGTTGAACAATATGACCGAAAAGGGCTATATCTTTAAATATGTGAGCATTGACAAATATGGCCATCGCTCATTGCCTTTTGAGGTTACCGGGAATGTTTATGGTGACAGGTTTCAGGCTATGCTGGCGAACAGGGTCATCTCAAGCAAGACAGCCTTGGTTGCCGGAAAAACAACCATCACCTGGTCGGGTGCTGTTGACAAAGGTGTCCGTTGCGATGTGTCCTACAAAAGTACTTCAGGAACAAATGTAGCACTAAAAGTACCTATGACAATTGCTTCTACGGTCATCACCGATCTGGCTTCCGATTTTAAATACAGGACACTGTTTTTGCCGGAAACAACGGCAATCGATACATTCTATACCGATTTTAAAGCAGTTGCCTTTTAATTCTTTGAAAATTTAGTTAGTTAGTTAATTTTTGTTAGATTTGATCGGGTGTTCCATTCTGGAATGCCCGATCTTTTTTGGTAAATCAGAATATTTCAACTCACGATTAATAAATTACAACATAATGAAAATCATAGTATTGTTTTTACTTGTTTCGATTATTCCATTTTGTGTATATTCAAAAGACCCTTTGCCCAAAGACAAATATGCCATTGGCAAAGTGTTCAAGAAGAACAACGATACCCTAAATGTTTACATCAAGATTGAAAGTTTTTACAATATGCAGCTCAGGATACAATATGTTGATTCGATGGGAGTGGAACACCAGTTGCTCCCTTCAAAAGCAAAAGGGTTCAGCTTGATCTACCAGAATGAAACAATGGTTTTCGAAGCCAGACACGACCTCACCAAAGTGGTATTCCAACCCAGGCTTCCCGATTATTTTTTCATCAACAGGATCTCTACCGGCAGATTTTCTTTGTATTTTTTTATTGAGAAAAAACTGGTAATGGAGGGGATAGACCAGGTCGAAGCGGAGAAATCACGTTACTTAGTTTTGTACAATGACGATTGGTACCCTATTTCAAAAGATTATTTCAGGGGGGACTGCAGTAAAATCTTTACTTTTTTGAAAAGGGAGGGCTTCATTACCGAAAGTAAAAAACTATTGAAAGATCTCAATTCCAATGGTTTCAAATACGAAACAACACCCGCCCTGATCGACAGGATAAACCAATTGATACCTAAGGAAGATTGACAGCAAGACAATGAAAAAGAGATATTTTTGGATTGCCGTACCTGCTTTGTTTTTAATCGTTCTCTTCCTTTATATGACCTATTCGTCGATAAAAGGATTAGGAAGCATTACGATGACCTATCCGACTGATCAGACCATATATCCTAGCGATATGGCACCGCCTGCCTTTGCATGGAAGGATAACAACCCGAAGATGAATAAATGGTTATTAACTTTAAAATCAGACAATTTATTATTAATCGACAGATTAGAGATTTCTCAAAGGAAATGGAAACCCGCACCGGGTATCTGGAAAAAAATACTTGCCGGAGGTCCGGAAAAAAAATATTCCGTTACGATACAGAATAAATCGCTCATTGGTGGATCAAAAACAAGTGTTTCGTTTTCAATCTCCGCCGATCCCGTTGACGCATCTGTCTTCTTCCGAAGCGTTCCCCTACCCTTTAAATTTGCCAGGGAAAATATGAAGAGGATCAAATGGTACATGGGTGATATCAGCAGCAGTTTAAAACCCCATGCTGTACTTGAGGACATGCCCGTTTGTGCCAATTGCCACTCCTTCTCAGCAAATGGCAAAACAATAGGGATGGATGTGGATGCCATCGATGATAAAGGTGCCTATGCGCTGAGTTCATTTCAGGAAGACACAAGATTCGCGAGCGACAGTATCATGTCGTGGAGCAAATTTCAAACCGGGAAATTCACCTATGGATTGCTCTCACAAGTATCACCGGATGGCCGTTATGTTGTTAGTACATTGCACGACTGCGAGATTTTTGTTGACCGTAAGGACCTTGAATATTCCCAGTTATTTTTTCCTTTTAAAGGTATCCTGGCAGTATATGACCGAAAAGAAAAACGATATTTTGAGTTGCCGGGTGCCAACGATACGATGTTTGTCCAAAGCAACCCCACCTGGACACCGGATGGAAAAACAATCCTCTTCGCAAGGGCCAAAGCCAAACACTTCAATGAAAGCGGAATCCATAACGGATCGGTCGCCAAACAGCAGGACCAGGCCCGATATAAAAAATTCGAAAAGAGTTACCTGGATCGGGACTCCCTTTTCCAATTTGATATTTATTCAATTCCCTTTAACGATGGGAAAGGTGGCGAAGCCAAACCATTAGAAGGAGCCTCCAATAATGGGCTGAGCAATTATTTTCCAAAGGTTTCTCCCGATGGAAAATGGCTTGTATTTTGTCAGGCCGAAAGTTTTATGTTGCTACAGAAAGACAGCAAGCTGGCAATTTTACCAATAACAGGTGGAAAAACCCGTCTTTTAAACGGTAATAGCGGGAACATGAACTCGTGGCATTCCTGGTCGCCGAACAGTAAATGGATCATTTTCTCCTCGAAAATGTATAGTCCTTATACACAATTATTTATAACCCATATCAATAGTGACGGGTCGAACACTCCACCGGTTTATCTCGACAATTTTTCTTTTGATAAATATGCTTCCAACATTCCGGAATTTGTGAACACCAAATACAACAAAAACCTAAAAATAGGACCCGATTTCCTTGAGGAGGACGATTTTATCATCAGGCATGGCGAAATTGTCCAGAACGAAGGCGATGAACAACATGCATATCTTACGTTTGATGAAGCAATCAGCAAATTCCCCAAAAATTCAGAGGCATACTATAAAAGGGGTCGCATCCTGTTTAAAAGAAATCAATTTGCCGGAGCATTACAAGACATGAATAGGGCTATTGACCTGGACAAGCAATTGAAATATTATGTAGCGAGGGGAATCATATTTCTCAAAACCGGTGATAATCAGGCTGCCTTAAAAGATTTAAACATTGCAATAAAGATGGATTCTACAGATAAGGATGCCAACACCTATTTGGGAGTTGCTTATACCGATGGCAACAAACCCGATCTGGCCATTCCATTTCTTAAAAAGGCAATTCAGTACGAAACTGACGATTATTATTCCTATTATTATCTTGGGCTCGCTTATTTCGACAAAAAAAATTATGCTTCTGCTGAATCGGCCTTCACATCAGGTATATCATATTGTAATTCAGATGTTTACTTTCCAAACATGTATGAACTGAGGGGGAATTGCTTCGCGAAAACCGGCAGGTTAGAAGCGGCGATTTCCGATTTTGAATCTGCCATTAAATATTCGCCAAATGATCCGGTTCTGTATTACGAAAAAGGGAAAGCACTTGTCGAAATGGGGAATAAGCAAGAAGGGATCGTAACTCTGCAACAAGCCGAACAATTGGGATCCAAAGAGGCAACTGCTTTACTTGGAAATATCGGAAAATGACTATGAGAACTATACTTATGGCAGCTTATTGATTTTCAAAATAAAGTTATCCATTAAATATCCGAATACATTGATTTACTGTTAGCCGGTTCCAACGGAATAATCAGGCTTTTGGCTTTGATTTTCCTTTCCGGTAATGTACTATCTTCAATAATATAACTGCAGATGCAATTGTTAAAATGTGGATTTTGAAGTTTTTCTGCAAACTCCTTATAACCGGTTAGGTCTCGCATATAATTGCAATAGAACAAAATAGCCCTTAATTCCTGCCAATTGTAGGAATAAGTAAAGTCATAATTGCGGTCAACCAGTTTGGCAAGATATGAAATAACTGCAAAACGAATCACCTCATCCGTATTTGACAAAATATATTTAATGAGCCGCAATAAGAATTTCAGATTGTTACAGTACTGGTTTACAAGGTCTGGATCTTCAGTCCGATCGATTAGCTTCATGAAATCCTCCCAAACTTTTTGCGGTTTGCTGTTTTCATATTGCAAGGTACAATTTGCAATATCATATAAACTCATCATCCCTTCCACATAACCTTTTATCACTATATCGTCCCTTCTATAATCAAAATTTCGTCACCTGTAAGTTCATAAAGTTGGTAAACCAACTGGTCAATTTCAGACTCAATGGAGCTTGTGTCATAGGTCGGATTGTCCTTTTTAAGTAGGATAATCCGGTCAACCAAAGTTTCGATTTGGATTTGGATGGTTTCTGAAGGAACTTTGATGGGCAACATTTCGATCTTGTATTTCTTCCAACGGTTGGTCCCCATTCCGGTTGTGGTGCCAATTTGATTAAAATACCACTCCGAAACTTTAGAATTGAGTATTCCCAACAGAAATTTCAACTTTTCACCAGTCATGATAAACGTTGTGGCTTCAGCATAGAAGTTGCCGTCATCATAAGCGAACTTTGGCTTATCAGAAATCTCCCCCCAAATAATTTTTGGCTTTTCAAAATCTTCCCAATACGCACAATTCCTAAGGTTAGACCAATGCTCACCTTTGTCAAATCTTTCTTCAATTTTAGGAAGAAAAGACTCCAGGTATTTGAATATAATTGGATAGTCATTTTGAACATTGACACTTTGAATTTTCTTTTGTTTTAAACCATTATGTGTATTTATCAAATAGCAATTATCAAACTCAAAACTGTATTTTTTTAAATCCCTGCCCCTTAGAATTGGCTTAATTATTTCCGCACTTTTAGGGTTTTCATTAATCAACTTATTTTTAATATCCTCATCAATAACAAATGCTGCATTATAACCAGTCAATAAACCCCTGTTAATCAATATATTATAATCCTTTAACAATTTTGAGTTTCTTTCAATCTTACTTTTTAAAATCCCTGTTATTTCATTTCCAATAACCCATTCGGAGGTTTCCGGGATTTTGTATTCAAAACTGTTCTTTTTGAAATAATCGGAAAGCGACGAACCGACCACATACTCTTTTGTCAGGTTGGCAACAAAAAATGGGGAATTATTTTTTGTATTTTGTAGCATCATAATACTTGATTCTACAGTTGCCTCTGCAAAGACCTGAATATCTTCAATATTCAACAAACTAAGTGGCTGCATATTTTGCGTAAGATACTTTTTGAGCAGGTCGCCATAAATCGACCTCAACCAGGAGTTGGAGGTAATGTAAGTCAAAAAACCGTTCGGCTTTAACAGTTGGTAGCCCCTTTCGTAAAACAGGCAATAAATATCAGATCCCTTAGAATAGGTTCCGTACCCGGCATTTTGGAAATAGCCCGCCTGCTCCTTTATTTTCGACATCGAAAAATAGGGTGGGTTACCAATCACCACATCAAAACCCTCGAAATCACCATTGTTGTTCAATACCTCCGGAAATTCGAACCGCCATTCAAAAGCATTTTTGTAAGCCACACCATTTTCAATATCGTATAAATATTTTGTCAATTTGTTGATTTCCACATTCAGAAATGCCGCCCGTTCTTTTTTGTCTTTGTTGTAATTGCTATTGCCATAGTCAACTTCCTGATCTTCAAAAAACTGAGGTGAGATAAGAGCGTTAAATTCACTTTGCAATTTGTTTAATTTTTTCCTTATCGGATGCTCCCTGTTGGATTCAAAATTCAGGTCACTTTTAATAGCCCGAATGATACTCATCAAGCCATGCTTTACCTCACGGTTTTTTTCGTTTTTATAGTCATTTACAAAACCCCTGTAAGCTTTAAAATCATATTTGATGCTTTTCAAGGCAGAACTCAGATTTGCGTCAAGCGGAAACCTGTTGACCAGACTGTTGCCACATTTGATGTTGATATCGATGTTTGGAAGGGTTTCCAATCCAGGGGCATCTGTCCGGTAATAGGCATTTTTTAACAGTTCGATCCATAACCTTAATTGACAAATCTTTACAGAATTAGGATTGATATCCACACCAAAAAGACAATTTTCTATAATTGTTTGTTTTTCATAAAAGAGCGTTTCAAAAACCCTTTGGTTTTCGCTGCCCGCCCTCATGTTTTTATAAAATTCACTGCCCTGAACATAGGTGTAATCATGATCTTTTTGATCAAGGACCAAATATTTGACTGGTTTCTCGTTATCAATGTGACTTACATCAAGTTCATCGTTGATTACTTCGGCTTTGTAGTCCCTTAATGTTTTGCCGGTTTTGTCCATCAAAATGCCCAATTCGCTTTTAATCGCAATTATTTCGTTGAGCGCCGAAACCAGAAAATGACCTGAACCAACAGCTGGATCACAGATTTTCAGCGAATTGACGAGTTCATTCGCGATTTTCCTTTCAATTTTCCGACCAATAAGTTCATACACATCTTCAAGTGTTGCAACCTTAATATCCTGTAAACCGTTTTTCAGGCAATAATCGTTGAATTTCCCGACCACGGCTATCCGAATCGACTGTTTGCACATGTACATAGTGATGAACCCAGGGGTGAAGATCGAACCATCTTTGTAGCCATTGATCTTTTCAAAAACCTTTCCCAAAACCGATGCATTGATAATGGTTTTGTTCTCCTCCTGAATAGCATCGGAGCCCTCGCTTGCAAAATCGTAAGCATCCAAAAATTTAAAAAGATAACGAAGAGTGGGAAGTTTATCGGTTTTCTTTCGTTCCTCTTTCAGAATAGTACTATTGATTAGTTCAAGTTGCCCACCATTGTCGAGCGAATTGATTTTGATCACCTTATCTTCCAACTGGCTGATCTCGAAAAGAGAACTGTTCAAATAAGGAACCATTCCATATTTACTTTTAATAGCAGCAGTCCTGTCGGTTAGGTTTACTGCCAATACTTTGTGGAAAAGTTTGAACAATTCGTCAAAATCATAGATTGTAGCTGTATTTAGAAAACACAGGACTTTATCGCCACGATGATAAGTAACCAATTGTCCTTCAAGTAATTTAAGGAATAGTACCCTGTTTATCCACGTAAGGCAAAGTTCGAGCGCAACATTGAATATCCGCTCCTCTTTCGTGTCACCGTAAATGGATTCATCTTTTAACCGTCGCAAAGTATCCTCCGTTTCAATTGCATCAATTGTCAATTCAATCAGTGAACCGACATTCCGGTTAATTTTCTTTCGCCGGATGATATATTTTGATCCTTCCTTGACCTCTTCGAGCCCGATAATGTGAAGCAATTCTTTGTAAAACCCTTCGTTGAGCGAATTGCTGTCGTCTGGTGAAAATTCTTTTAGAAGGAATTGTGGCGAAAATATTTTAAGCAAAGCACTCAATTCGATATCATCTTCCTTGTTATCGTTTCGCAAAATGATATTATAATCCCTTATGTCGAAATACGCACAAGGGATTTCGATATCCGACCCCCCGATAATCTTGGCAACTTCCTCATAAAAGAAAGGGTTGTCTTTGTGGTCATTGATTTTGGTTTCGTAAAGTTTTTGAATTTTAGAGTTCCTGTATATGAAAGTATCGAAATAATTGGCATCGATGATAAACCATTCGTTGATATTGGTAATTACCAACTGTTTCATTTGGCTGTTCCCAACTTTATTCCGTTCGTCGAGGTAATAGAGAATTATTTCGTGGAAAGCTTTTTTGTTCGGGTTTTCAGCCGAAACCATTTCGATCAGGTTGGCAGGCCGTTTTGCCTCAATAAGGACACCTACCTCACTATCGGTGGTTTTACCCAAATGAATGACTAAATCTTTCTTGTCTTTGGTGTTGATCGCATTGGAATCCCTGTAATAGGTATCGCGCAAAAAATCGCGTATGTTGTTTTTGAGATGTTCTTCGCTTTCATCATTAGGTTGATTTTCAATAACATTGACCTTATCAAGCAAGTAAATAAGGTTTGTTTTAAAAATATCCATTTCTCGCCTCAAAGGCTTTTGCTTCAAAAGTGCTTTAAGTGCTTTTTGTGGGGTATTGACTAGGAATCTCATTTTATATACTTTGCGTCCTTTGGTTCCTGTACTCCTCAGGAGTATAGTTGGTGTATTTTTTAAAGATCCTGCAAAGATAGGCCACACTCTTGATTCCTACTTCATCTATGATCTGTTTCTGGGATAAATCGCTGGTTAGCAATAGGTACTGCGCTTTTTCAATCCGCTTGCGGATAATAAACTCACATGGCGGGATGCCTGTAATCGACTTAAAAACACGGGTAAAATGGTCTTTCGATGTACAGGCCATTTGTGCAAGTTCGTCAATCACAATATTATTAGATAGGTTTTTCTGTATATGAACAAGGATTTCCTGCATATGAAGGTTCAAATAGCTAGGGATGTTGCTAACCGATTCATCCTGAATAAACCTCGAAAAAAGCTGTTCTATAATCCCAACGGTTTCGAGCAGATGGCCCATGGAACGATAGGTCACTTTTTTATTGGCCCATGGTTTATTCTGATAAACTTTTGGGTCATGGTGTGGTAACGGTAAATCTGGGTTAATTTCGAGCAATCTGGTAAAAAGTGCACGGTCCAATTCGGTTGCCTTAAATTTATTCTGAATGTTAAAAAGTCCATAAATGCTCAATCCGTTATCCATGCTCATGCTGAAATGAATATAATAATGGGCAAGATCCTGATTGAACAGGTATGAACAGGGAGCATAACTAGGAATCAAATAAATATAGCCAGCTTCGAGAATTGTTTTCTCGTTCTGATTGAAAATATAACCTTCGCCCTCGGTCACGAGGTACATCCGCGTGAAAGGACTGATGATATTCTGATATTCCGAGACCCGGTCGAATCGCAAATATGCTATGTTTTTTATATTGAACCGGATTGACTGTCCAATCTCCTGAAATTGCATGTTACATGATCTTTATTGAATTTCGAATAATAAACTCCTCAAATATAATAAATTCCTTTAATAATACTTTTCGCATTATCGTATTTGTGCAATAAGATGGCGACTATGTGTAATAAACTATGCCTTTAATGACGTATTTTTGTTTGCATAAGTAGCTCATTAACTAACAAACTTTAATACAAGATGAATTTTCAAATTTTGCTTGGTATTTTGCTGATCGCTGTAGGAGCGTTTTCTTCAGGAAGCTTTGCGGTTCCCTTTGGTAGGATAAAAGACTGGAAATGGGAGACTTACTGGATGGTCTTTAGTTTTGGGGCTTATATCCTCTTCCCTTTGACCGCTTGTTTTGTTTTTGCGCCAGATTTTGTTCAGATCATAAGGTCTACATCTTCCGATACAGTAATTACCGTTTTTTTATTGGGAGCTGTTTATGGAGTTGGCAATCTTTCGTTCGGATTGGCGTTAAGGTACCTCGGATTGTCGTTGGGTTACGCACTTGCCCTTGGTTTGATGCTTGCCATCGGGACCCTAATACCTCCCATTATTGATGGGCGCCTTCAAGTCATGATGCAAAATTCGGGAGGGACGCTTTTGATCATGGGGGTAATCGTAGCTTGTCTTGGAATTGCACTTTCAGCCTGGTCAGGTATTCTGAAAGATAAATCCGTATCAAAAGCGAAGAAGCAGGAAAGCATTGGTGAATTTAACCTAGTAAAAGGGGCTATGGCAGCGGTTCTGGTTGGAATAACCGGTTCAGCCATGTCGCTTGGATTCGAACAAGGGATACCCATTTCAGATATGGCGGCCAAAAATGGTGTTGATCCGTTGTTCACAATGATGCCTGTACTGATCGTCCTCTTTTCAGGAACATTTGTAACGACGATTATTTGGTGTATCTATCTGGGTTATAAAAATAACTCGCTAAAAGACTATGGTCATGCTGAATCTTCTATCCAATTATCATTCAACTACTTATATGGATTATTGGCAGGAGTTCTTTGGTTTGGTCAGTTTATCGTTTACGGGATGGGGAAAAGCAAAATGGGGCCTTTTACGTTTACTTCATGGGGCATATTGATGGCATTGACCATTGTTTTTGCCACTGTCTGGGGATTGATGCGAAACGAATGGAAGGGTGCACCCAAAAAGGTCTATGTACTGATGATCCTTTCCCTGATTATTATTATTGCTTCTTCTTTTATGATCGGGATCAGCGGGTCGGAGTAAACGGATTACGGTGAGAATGGGTGAGGGAGAGAGGGAGAGAAAACTCATTGAAGAAGGAATGAAAGAATGAAGTGTCCTGAAATCATAATTTATCAACTTTCTAAAATACAGATTATTATAAAATTTTGTGTTTGTAAAAACCAAGACAATGTCTTAGAACATTCAATACTCCGAAGGAGTTAAACTATTGTAGGAAGATAAATTACAAATAACAGGCGAGGCAATCAGAAAAGTAGTTTAAAGATGCAAATTTCTATGCGCCGCAACGTAAAACCGATTCTGAAGTGAAATTAATAATTTGTATTCTCGATATTCGATACATAGGGGAGCATTAATATTCTGAAATCAATTATGGAATACGAATATTTTCATTAGCACTTGCAGTTTGCCAGTCGCCAGTTACCAGAAGCCAGCAGCAATAAATTGAACTAAAATTTATAACAAAAAATGACAACAACATCGCGTGACCGCGTTTTGGCGGCAATCAACCATCAGAAACCCGACAGGGTTCCAATAGATTTAGGGGCCACCCCAAGTTCGGGAATCTCGGCTATTGCCTATAGCAACCTTGTAAAACACATCGGACAGCCAGATTCGTCGGTACTTGTTTATGACGTGGTCCAACAATTGGCACAACCCGATTATCACATCCTGAACCGTTTTGGTGTAGATGTTCTTGACATTGGAAGGACTTTCAATGATCAGCCATCCGACTGGCAACCAACTGTTCTGGCCAATGGCGCATCGGCTTTCTATCCCAAATGGTTTAATCCCACCAATTTATCGGATGGTTCGTTCGTTACCTATGACGATGATGGAAAGCGGATTTTATCCAGGATGCCAATTGGTGCAACGTTCTTTGATCAGACCTATTTCCCCTATGTGGACGGTTACCCCGATTCGTATGAAAACCTGGATGCTGAAATGGGCCGTATCATGTGGGCACGCGACGCACACAGTCCATGGGACCACGCGGGAGATTCCGATTTCTGGCAGAAACTGCGTGAGAATACGCTTAAACTAAGGCAAACCACTGATAAGGCGTTACTGGTTGTTTGTGGTTGCAACCTTTTCGAATGGGGAACTTTTCTCAGGCGGATGGACAATTTTCTGATGGACCTGATGTGTGATCCTTACAATGTTGAGAAACTACTCGACCAATTGGTGATCCGGCATCTTGCAACCCTCGAAAAAGTTTGTAATGCAGTTGGTGATATCGTCGATATTATCCGGTTTGGCGATGACCTTGGCATGAGTTCCGGCCCGTTTATGGATGCAGAAACCTATAGGACGATGTTCAAGCCACGCCATAAAATGTTGTGCGATTACGTGAAATCGCACAGTAAAATGCACACCTTTATCCATTCGTGTGGCTCAATATCTATTCTGATGCCTGATCTGATCGATGCCGGAATTGAAATATTCAACCCTGTTCAAACCAATGCATGGAAGATGGAACCCGAATTTCTAAAAAAAGAGTTTGGAAAAGATGTAACCTTCTGGGGTGGTGGTATCGAAACTGTTGGAACCCTCAATGTTGGAACACCTGCACAGATCAGGGAACAAGTCCTAAGAAGATTGGAAATATTTTCAAAGGATGGTGGATTTGTATTCAACACAGTCCACAATATCCTGCCTGATGTTCCACCAGAGAATATCATTGCCATGTATGATGCGGTAAGGGAATTTAACAAAAAGCAATGAAGAAATTATCTTTAATCCTGCTTCTCACAATACATTTTTGTGGTATCCAGGCCCAATCGTCCAAATCTGGCAATGATTTTTTGAAATGGTGGCAGGATGCACGTTTTGGGATGTTTATCCATTGGGGACCTGTGACCCGTTATGGCGGCGAAATTAGCTGGTCGAGGGAAGGTTATGGAAAAACAAAATACGACTCCCTTTATCTAGGATTTAACCCGGTAAAATTCAAACCCTCAGAATGGGTCAGTCTGGCCCAAAAAGCCGGAATGAAATACATGATCCTGACGGCCAAACACCACGATGGGTTCTGCCTGTGGAATACAAAAACATCCGGTTACAACATCATGAATAGCCCGTTCAAGCGGGATGTTTGCAAGGAGCTTGCCGAGGCCGCCCATCAGGCCGGAATGCCAATAGGCTGGTATTACTCACCTGCTGAATGGAAAGACCCGGATTGCCGGAATCCAAAATCCAATGATCAGTATGCGAAACGGGTCGTTGAACAAGTGAGGGAATTGCTCACGAACTATGGCAAAATTAGTCTGCTTTGGATTGATTATGAAGGCTCTCCATCACCAGTCGATCCTAAAGAAATTTACACCCTGGCAAAAAAACTGCAGCCAGGAATCATCGTCAACAATCGTCTCGACGTATTTCATACCGATGAATCCCATAGTTATGTAGGCGCAAACGGAGATTACGCTACCCCGGAAGGATTTGTTGCCGGTTATGGGGCTACACCATGGGAAACCTGCACAAACCTTGGACACCAATGGGCGTGGAAACCCAAAGATAAGCCCCGCGAAATCAGGGAAGCAGCAACTACACTTCTCAGGTGCGTTGCAGGAAACGGAAATCTGTTATTGAATGTCGGTCCTGATAGTCTGGGACAGATTCCAACAGATTTTCAGGAAAGATTAATCCAGTTGGGCGACTGGATCAGGCAACGCGCTGAATCAGTTTACAATACAAAAGGAGGCCCCTATACTCCAACAAATGATTACTTGTGCACATTCAACAATAAGACATTATATATCAATATTTTATCATTATCCGGCGATACATTAATTTTACCAGCTTTGCCTGCTAAGATTCTTAAAGCCAATTTGCTGGATGGGAAAGCAGTTCGATATATTCAGCAACAGAACTCATTAAAGTTAATTGTTTCCAAAGCAGAAAGAGAGAATATAGCCACCTTAATTACCATTGTAACTGATAAGGATTTAGGCAAGCTAAAACTAATCCGTCCTTTTTCTAGTTCAGGATCACTAGCCTACTTCTGCAAATCAAACGCATCAAGTTCAATAGGCCAGTTTTTGCACGACCCATCTGCGGCATTTGATGATAACCCTAAGACTTATTGGAAGTTGGGACGTAAACCTGATGCAGATTTCAGTGCCTGGTACGGTAAAGTTTTGAATTACAGAAGTGAAGAGGTTAAATCTCTTTTCTGTACCAATGGATGGCTGGAGGCCGATTTGGGAAAACCAAAGACAGTTAAAAGCATCTATGCAAGCGAATTTGTTTTCCAAAACTCTGAAATTAAGGGTTTTGAAATACAATATGAAAAAGGTGGGAAATGGTTGACAATTGCCGATGGGACAAAAATGGGAGAATGGAAAAAACAAATCTCACCTGTTACTGCCCAAAAATTCAGACTTGTAATTCTTGATAGGGCTGGGTTCTCCGGGATCAAAGAGTTCCAGTTGTTTGGGGAATAGGGCGACTGGCAACTGGCGGCTAGCTACTGGCGACTGGCAGCTGGCGACTGGCAACTGGTCATCCAAAAATTTAGATTATTATCCTAATAACATTGTTCCAAAATATGAATATGTTCCAAAATAAAAAAAATTGACAATATGAAAAAACTTTTATCAATCTTATTGACATTCATTGTTTTCCTGATCATGTGCAATCCTGCTATATCCCAGTCTTCTGACAAAAAGAAGGCTCTGATCGGGAACGAAAAAAGGATCGAACAATGGAAAGATGCCCGTTTCGGGATGTTTATCCACTGGGGCCCTGTAAGTTTAAAGGGGACAGAAATTGGCTGGTCGCGTGGCCGCGAAATCCCAATAGAGGAATATGATGCCCTCTACAAGAAATTCGATGCAGTCAATTTTAATGCCAACGATTGGGTCAGTGTCGCAAAAGCTGCCGGAATGAAATATATCGTGCTGACAACCAAGCACCACGATGGTTTTTGTTTATGGAATACAAGGCAAACCGATTTTAACATTATGAATTCCCCTCTTAAAAGGGACGTTGTGAAGGAATTATCAGAAGCCTGCAGGAAACAAGGAATTGGGTTTGGCACCTATTATTCAACCTGCGACTGGCACAATCCCGATTTTCCCTTGACAAGTCCGGGTGGTACCATTACAAGGGAAAAGTATGATATAGAAGCCTATACAACTTATTTGAAAAAGCAGGTCGGGGAACTGTTGTTGAATTACGGACCGTTATTTACCTTATGGTTCGACGTTCCACAGAAATTTGATGCTGTACGCGGACAATCGGTAATCGATTTTGCGCATACAATCCAGCCAGATATCGTAATCAACAACAGGACAGGTGCCCAGGGCGATTTCGACACACCGGAACAGCGGGTTGGCGGTTTTCAGAACACCCGTCCATGGGAAACATGTATGACAATTGGTGACCAATGGGCCTGGAAACCCAACGAGAGGGTGAAATCGTTGGAACAATGCCTGCAAAGCCTGGTGCGCTCGGCTGGTGGCGATGGCAACCTGTTGTTCAACGTGGGTCCCAGGCCTGATGGTACAATCGAACCACTTCAGGTTGAACGGTTAAAAGAGATGGGCCAATGGCTCCAGAAATATGGTTATTCAATCTACGAAACCCGTGGAGGACCTTTTAAACCTGCAGACTGGGGAGTTAGCACTCGGAAAGGGAATACAATCTATTTACACATCCTGAAATGGATTGGAAACGCACCAAAGATTACTATTCCTGATCTGGGGATGGAAATTAAAAGCTGCCGCCTGGCATCCGGAGGAAAGGTAAAGCTGACAAAGCTTGACAAGGGCTATACGCTTGAATTTGCAACCGCAGATTTGCAACCAATCAATACAATCGCCGAAATTGAATTGTCGGGCAATGTAATGGATATTGCACCCATGGAAATCAGTTCCAACTCACTTTCATTTATGAAGCAGGTAACGGCCTCTTCAAATCCAGCAGGTCACTGGTCAAATCACCAATGGGTTGAAGTAAAGTCAGTTACCAATGGCGATTGGTCTGGAGCCTTCTGGGAACCCGAAGCTAAGGATGAAAAACCGTGGATTGAGGTTGATTTGGGGAAACCCGAAAAAATGGCCAGTACGATTCTGTATGAAAGGGGTACTGCTGTTAAAGCGTTTGAACTTCAGGCTCAAGTTGGCGACAAATGGAAAACTATCGGTAAGGGAACCACGATTGGCAGTAAATGCGAACTTAAAATATCCAAAATTTCTGCACAAAAAATCAGGTTGGTATTAAAAGAATACAGTCAAGTACCGGGAATCTATGAAATTGTCTTACTATAAATAGATAAATATCAACATATTGAAAAAATAATTCAAAATGTTCAAAAATATTATAGCGAATCGGTTTACCCTAACTTGTGTTGTTCTTTGCTCAATTTTAGGACTCGCAAACTGTCAGGTTACCGGGAATACTGAAAATTTGTTAGAAAAAAAACAGTTGGAGTTTGTCAAATGGCATTATGGTATGTTCCTGCATTTCAATATCGGGACTTATGTTGATAAGGAATGGGCTACCGGCCATGAAGATCCTCTACTTTTTAATCCTGACAAATTGGATTGCGGACAATGGACCAAAGTAGCGAAATCGGCAGGTATGAATTATGCGGTCTTAACAACCAAACACACTGGCGGGTGGTGTTTGTGGGACAGCAAATATACAACCCACGATATTTCCGCTTTCAAAAATTTTAAAAATGGAAAGGGTGATATCGTCAGGGAATTTGTTGATGGTTGCAGAAGCAATGGTGTTAAAGTAGGCCTATATTATTGTTTACCTGGCGATTATTCTAATTCATTTGGGAATTCATTAAAACCAGACCAGAAAGACCTTCATGGAATGCCACCTGAAGCTGAAGGCGATTTTGAAGGATTTATCGAAAAGCAAATCACAGAATTGCTAACAAATTATGGCACTATTGATCTGTTTTGGTTTGACCAGACATCCAATAAATATACCGGTAAGTATTGGCTTCAACTCAAGGCACTTGTCCACAAACTACAGCCCAATTGCATTGTATTGGCAAACAATTCCAACAATTATCAAAACTCGGATATAATTGGATATGAGTACCCTTACCTCATGCAGGTAAGTCCTGAAAAAGCATTCCCACCAGCTGAAAACAAAAATATTTCTGAACTAACAGATTGTATTGATTCAGGTGGTCGTTGGTTTTGGCATACAGGTGAAGTAAAACTTCAAAATGCTGAGGTGCTGGCTGCGAGAATAAAATTATGCAACACCCGTAGTACAAACGTTTTATTGGATGTTCCACCTGGTAGGGATGGATTAATTGACGACTTGTATGTCCAACACCTTATGGAAATACAAAGATTGATTTCCAAAAATTAAGGATAAGAATTGAAAAAGTTAATTATGAACAATAGATATACACTCATTATACTTCAACTATTTAATTATGAAAAGATTTGGACAAATTATCGGCGTTGATCCCCAAAGTTTTGAGAAATACAAAGAATATCATGCAGCAGTATGGCCCGAAATTTTAGAAATGATAACTGCCTGCAATATAAGTAATTATTCCATTTTTCACAAAGATGGGCTTCTGTTTGCCTACATGGAATATACGGGTAGTGATTTTGCGGCTGATATGGCAAAAATGGCAGCCGACCCCAAAACTCAGGAATGGTGGGCCATCATGATGCCCATGCAGCGGCCTGTCGAAAACCGTTCCGAAGGGGAATGGTGGGCAAATATGGAGGAAGTATTTCATTTAGATTAAATATTTCTCGCAAAGTTCGCGAAGTACGCAAAGAAAAACAATCAAACCTTTGCGTGACTTTGCAGCCTCTGCGAGACATAAAAAAAAGGTTCCCGCAAAGTACGCCAAGACCGCAAAGATTAATAATAAAACCTTTGCGTGACTTTGCGGCCTCTGCGAGACATAAAAAAAGTTTCGCACAAAGTATGCCAAGAACGCAAAGAATAATAATCAAACCTTTGCGCAACTCTGCGGTCTTTGCGAGACATAAAAAAAAGGTTCCCGCAAAGTACGCCAAGACCGCAAAGATTAAT
>JBAXWR010000141.1:0-18780 GCA_037128295.1 Mariniphaga sp. | reverse complement strand
ACATGCCTGTCACGCATGGGGTCGCGGGTTCGAGTCCCGTCCAGACCGCAAAAGCCTCAGATATTTCTGGGGCTTTTGTATTATTATAAGGAGGAAACATCTGTTCATTTTTGAATTCGACCTATGTAAACCATAAATAGCAACCGTCTTTCTGTGAAAATTATATTGGTTTATCAAATGTGAATTTTATTACTTTCGCAGCCATAAAAGCATAGTATGTTCGAGAATCTTAATCATCCATATCCGTTTAACAATAATTTCAAACACAATCTGAAGACCATCGGATTGGTTGGTATGGGGTTTATGCTTTTCGTTCTTTACTTCCAACCTTTTGGAATTAATTTCCTTCAATCGGAGCGCGACAGCTATTTTGTTTTGGGTGCAGGTTTTATGAGCACTGGGACACTTTTTGCCAATACATTGTTGTTACCAGGCCTTATGCCTGAGGTTTTTAATCCCTCGCGATGGACAATCATGAAGGAGATGATCTGGAATTTCTGGCTGTTTTGCAACCTCTTTTTCATTCTTTCGTTGATGGCCTGGTTAGTCAATAGGGTCCAGTTAACAGATCTTCCCATTTTCAGGACAGGAGGATTGGCATTGCTACCTTTGGTATTGTTTAATCTAATCAATTATAACCACTCCTTAAAAGATAAAATGGTCAGCGTACTTGACAATAGCAGGAAACACTGGTTCCATGAAGACAAGCCAGCCGAAATAGCCAACACCATGACAATGGAGGTAGTGCAGGACTTCAAAATCAACGCTGAGAATGGAAAAGACTTTTTTTCAGCACGCATGGACGACATCCTGGTATTTCACTCATCCGGCAATTACATTGAAATTTATTGGCTCGAAAACCAGATCACTCGAAAGACATTGTTCAGGCAATCATTTATATTTATTGAACAATACCTGAAAGAGAATTCACAATTTCAGAAATGCCACCGTTGTTGGATGGTCAATTTGAAAATGATCAATTCGATTACCGGTAATTCCAAAGGCTATTATATCGAATTGAACAAACTAGGGTTCAATATTCCCGTATCCCGAAACTATATTGTTGCGATCCGTTCGTTAGTTTCCTTCCAAACGAAATGAATCTTCAGACAGTTTTCGAAAAACTATATTCCCATTCGTCCCCCAAACCTTTCCCCTTCGTCCCAAAATTGCGCATTTCTACCCATTTTGTGCAAAATAAACCATATTTTCTTTCCGAATCTTTATAGTCATTACTATTGCAGTCGATTTCAGAAATGCAGATTTCGGAAATCTTTACATTGTACAAATGTTTTCTTGATCCACATTTTTATATCAAAGTTTTAAAATGAAAAATCTTAACATTGGAGGTTTGAAGATTAATCTACCCATTATTCAAGGCGGGATGGGTGTTGGTATTTCTTTATCGGGATTGGCATCTGCAGTTGCCAATGAAGGCGGTGTAGGCGTCATTTCCCCAGCCGGGATTGGGTTTCTTTACAAACAACACTCCGCTGATTACCTCGAAAACTGCATTTTCGGACTTTCAGAAGAGATCCGGAGGGCACGCGAAAAAACCATGGGCATTTTAGGCGTAAATATTATGGTTGCATTATCCAACTATGCCGATTTGGTAAAAACTTCGATAAAAGAAGGAATTGATATTATCTTTTCTGGCGCAGGATTGCCCCTTGATCTACCAAAATACCTGATAGCAGGATCAAAAACAAGGTTGGTACCAATCGTTTCCTCCGCAAGGGGAGCAGCTTTGATCTGTAACAAATGGAAAGCAAATTACGATTACTTACCCGACGCTATTGTTGTTGAAGGCCCAAAGGCAGGAGGACACTTAGGTTTTAAAGTAGAACAACTTGAGGATGAGAATTTTTCACTTGAGAAAATCATTCCGGAAGTCATAGCAGTTGCAAATGAAATCGGCGAAAAAAACGGTCGCCACATCCCAGTAATCGCCGCCGGCGGTATTTACACAGGTGCCGACATTGACAAATTTTTCGAAATGGGCGTTGCTGGTGTACAAATGGGAACGAGGTTTGTAACCACAGTCGAATGTGATGCTTCGGATAAATTCAAGCAGGCATATATTGATGCGCAACCTTCGGACGTACGGATCATAAAAAGTCCTGTCGGAATGCCGGGACGTGCAATTTCAAGCTACTTCCTCGACGAAGTGGACGCAGGCAACAAACAACCCAAAAACTGCCCGGTCAATTGCATCAAAACATGTGATATAAATACTGCACCTTATTGCATTATTGCCAGTTTGACCTCAGCCTTAAAAGGCAATTTCAAACATGGTTATGCGTTTGCAGGCAGCAATGTATGGCGAAACGACAAAATTGTTACAGTAAAAGAACTGGTTTCTACTTTGATCCAGGAATTCAATGAATACCGGAAAAAATTAGTTTGTCTTTGACCTAACAATAACGATCTCCTTATAATACTATAGATGAGTACACTACGTATTCATCTTTTTCATTTATGGCCGACACCAAAAATTATTAAACGATTCAAGACTAAAATTGCTTTAATAATTTCGGCTGTTTTTGATCTAAAATCAATGATTTGCATAATTTGCCATTAATCTTTATAATTTTGGATGATTTTAAAAATTCGAAGTATGAAATATATTGTCGCCCATAAAGGTAGGTTTTTACTTTTCCTAATACTATTATTATCTATACATCAATCTTCTTTCGCGCAGGATGTCCAGTTGCAAGCGATAAAATTTGGCAGGGTTTTGAACCTAATTGAGAGTTATTACGTTGACACTACAAACGTTAAAAAGTTGACGGAGGATGCAATAACCGAAATTCTTTCATCGCTTGATCCCCATTCAGTTTACATTTCAAAAGATGAAGTTGAGGAGATGAACCAACCACTTGAAGGCAGTTTCGAAGGGATTGGGATCTCTTTTAATATTTATAAAGATACATTGATTGTCATGACAACTATACCTGGTGGTCCATCAGAACGTGTTGGTCTTAAACCAGGTGATCGTATTGTAAAGGTAGATGAAAAAAATATTGTAGGTATAAAATTAAAAAACACCGATGTTTTTAAACTATTAAGAGGTGATAAAGGTACAACAGTTCATCTGAAAATTCTTAGAAAGGGGGAATCCGGACCACTTGAATTTACAATTATCCGCGATAAAATACCCATATTTAGTGTGGATGCATCATTTATGCTGGATAAATCTACTGCCTATATCAAACTTAACAAGTTTGCAGCCACCACTATGGCAGAATATAAACAAGCTATGGATGCACTTAATCGTCAATCTAAAGTTAAAAATCTTGTTTTAGACCTACGTGGTAATGGCGGTGGTTTTTTGGGTGCTGCCTATGAACTGGCAAATCAATTCCTGATGGAAAAAAAATTGATCGTCTATACTGAAGGGACACACAGTCCTAGAAGGGATTATTTTTCGACCACAAGGGGCGAATTTATAAATGGCAATCTGATTTTATTAATTGATGAAGGATCTGCCTCAGCATCTGAAATTGTTTCCGGAGCAATTCAGGATTGGGACAGGGGTGTTTTAATCGGAAGGCGCACTTTTGGTAAAGGTTTGGTTCAGCAACCTTTTCAATTGACAGATGGCTCCATGCTCAGGTTAACCACAGCACACTATTATACACCCGCTGGACGGAATATTCAAAAACCATACAAGGATGATATAAAGAATTACCGGAAAGACTACGAAAAACGGTACGAAAAAGGTGAATTATTCAGTAAAGACAGTATTTCCTTACCGGATTCGTTAATGATGAAAACCCTTGTGACCAAACGCAAAGTTTATGCCGGGGGTGGGATTATGCCCGATATTTTTGTCCCGATGGATACTTCTATGTATTATCGCTATTTCAATAATCTGATCCGCAAAAATGTTCTTTTCCCTTATGTAATAGGTTATGTAGATAGAAACAGGGAACAGATAAAAACCCAGTATAAATCGTTTAATGAATTTAGTGCTGGATTTAAAGTGAATGAGGAAATGATCAATGATTTGGTTGCTGCCGGTGAAAAGGACAGTATCAAAAGGGATGATAAAAGTTTAAAGATTTCCGGATCAATTATTTCGAGACAAATTAAAGCTCTTATCGCGCGCGATATTTATGAACCAGGCGATTATTATAAAATAATGATTGAGGATGACCAGGAAATCAAGAAATCACTGGAAATACTTTCAGACCAAAAAATTTATAACAGTTATCTGGTCAAATAACTCCATTCAATAAATATTTAAAGCCTTGTAGATAATGGTTATATGAATAGTTTATTTGTATGGGCATCAGAAAATTCAATTGAGATAGGAGGAACAGTATTTGGATTAATCTATGTTTGGTTCTCGATAAAGCAGAACCTCCTTACATGGCCTGCTGGAATAATATCATCATTGCTTTACTGCTGGGTATTCTTTAATGCAAGGTTTTATGCCCAGACCGGTCTTCAAGTCTATTATGTATTGATTAGTGTTTATGGCTGGTGGAGTTGGCACCACAGTTCCAATATTGGATCCACACGTAAGTATTTAACAATCAGCTTTACAGATTGGTCTCTTTGGGTTAAACTAATTCTTTTGAATTTTGCTGTTGCCTTTTTAATCTATTATATTACAGGCAGTTACACAAATGATTCAATTCCTCTCACCGATTCATTCATTGCCTCCTTGAGTGTTATTGCAACCTGGATGCTGGCCCGGAAGAAAATAGAGCAATGGTTGATCTGGATTTTTGTTGATCTGATCTCAGCAGGATTGTATTTATATCGTGGCCTATACCCTACCGTTTTGTTATTTATTGTCTATGCGATAATGGCGGGAATTGGTTTTTTACAGTGGAGAAAAGAAGCTCAGAAAATACCATGTTAAATGCCCCAAAAATCAAACGGATTGTAATTACGGGTCCTGAATCGACAGGGAAAACAGAACTGGCAATTTCGCTGGCTAGGAAATTGAATTCTGTTTGGGTTCCGGAATATGCACGTCATTATGTTGAAAATTTGGGGCGCGATTACAATTATGACGATGTCGTTGAAATTGCCAAGTATCAGATTGCAGAAGAAAATAAATGCACATCGGAATTAAAAAATGGAATTGTGATCTTCGATACATGGTTGATCAT
The DNA here is from genome assembly GCA_037128295.1 of Mariniphaga sp. Classification (GTDB taxonomy): domain Bacteria; phylum Bacteroidota; class Bacteroidia; order Bacteroidales; family Prolixibacteraceae; genus JAAFHB01. The sequence continues at coordinate 13,654 of JBAXWR010000141.1, read as the reverse complement.
TACAAAGGTCTGGCTTGATGTTGTTTATGGTATATGTCCAACATGGATTCAAGACCATATCAAATCCTCTGAAATTGATCTTTTTTTAGTGTGCGCAACCGATCTCCCGTGGATCGCCGATCCTGTAAGGGAAAACGGAGGAGATAAAAGGGAGGAGCTCTTTCAATTGTATATCAAAGAAATACAGAAATTTGGTTTCAAATACGAAATAGTACAGGGGATTGGTGAAGCTCGCCTGGATTGCGCTTTAAAACAGCTATCCAAACATGGCGTTAAACTATAACACTTCTGAGTTGTTAATTGGTCAGTTTGATTGTAAGTTTAGCAAAGTAAGAATTTAATTTTGAAGATATGAAAATTGCAGATAGTATTGTGGATTTGGTTGGACGTACCCCTATGGTAAGATTGAACCGTCTCACAGAAGGTTTGGAATGTCAGGTAATTGTAAAATTGGAGTCGCAGAACCCCGGAGGTTCGGTCAAAGATCGGTTAGGTTTTGCAATGATCGATGCAGCAGAAAAGGCTGGCCTGATTAACAAAGATACGGTGATTATAGAACCAACAAGTGGCAACACTGGTGTTGGCCTTGCATTTGTTTGTGCAGCAAAAGGTTATAAACTAAAAATTGTAATGCCGGATTCTGTTAGTGTCGAAAGGAGAATGATTGTTCAGGCATATGGTGGTGAGGTTATCCTTACACCGGGGAAAGAAGGTATGAAAGGAGCCATCGCTAAGGCGGAAGAGTTACAATTGACCATTCCGGGAAGCTTTATACCAATGCAGTTCTCCAATCCTGCCAACCCCGAAATGCACCGAAAAACGACAGCAATTGAAATTTGGGAAGACACTGATGGCCAAGTAGATATATTTGTTGCCGGCTCTGGAACAGGTGGTACAATTACCGGTGTATCAGAAGTCATTAAAGATAAAAAACCTTCATTTTACTCTGTTGTTGTTGAACCCGAGGATTCACCAGTTTTGTCGGGTGGTACTCCGGGGCCACATAAGATACAGGGAATTGGTCCAGGATTTATACCAAAGGTCTTAAATACATCATCTTACGATGAAATATTTAAAGTATCTGCCGCAGATTCCTTTGAAACAGCAAGGAAATTGGCCAGTTTGGAAGGTATTTTCTGCGGTATTTCTGCCGGTGGCAATGTTTATGCAGCTTTACAGTTGGCAAAACGACCGGAAAATAAAGGCAAAATGATTGTAACAATTATTTGCGATACCGGTGAAAGATATTTGAGTACTCCACTATTTGCCTTTGACAATGAACGATAACAGACTTGAAAGGATTGGGATTTGGACTGACTCTGCTGTCCGATCGTTGGTTGATGCAAAATCATTTGATATTTTGTGCCACCGTCACCGTGCAGGAGAGACCATGCCCTCCACCGAAAAATTGCGAATTATTGTTGAGAAAGTCCGTCAAATCGTTTTCCCAGGTTATTTTGGGGAGATTAACCTTAAAGCCGATACGCTCCCTTATTATATGGGGGTTTTGATTGACGAAGTGAATGAACTGATGGCCGATCAGATCTTTGCGGGATTGTGTTTTATTTGTGAAAGTGAACCCGATCGTGATCTGGAAGGGAAAAGAGCCTCTGCAGACTATATAGCGCACGAATTCATAAACAGGCTACCTGAATTGAGGCGTGTTCTGATAACTGATGTTAATGCAGCATATCTTGGCGATCCTGCTGCAAACAGTGTCGGTGAGGTGATTTTTTGCTATCCGGCAATAAGAGCTATATCGAGCTACAGAATAGCGCATAGCCTGTATATTCTTGGAGTTCCTCTAATTCCAAGGATCATAACAGAAATGGCACATTCAGAAACAGGAATTGATATAAATCCTGAATCGGTAATAGGTGAATACTTTACAATTGACCACGGAACAGGGGTGGTTATCGGATCGACAAGCATTATTGGCAATAATGTCAAACTCTTTCAAGGGGTGACCCTCGGTGCAAAAAGTTTCCCCCTCGATGAGAATGGCAACCCGGTAAAAGGGATACCACGGCATCCTATAGTTGAGGACAACGTGATTATCTATTCCAATGCCACCATCCTTGGTCGCATCACAATAGGGCACGATTCTGTGATTGGTGGGAACATTTGGGTAACTAACGACCTGCCCCCTTATTCAAGGATTGTTCAGAACAAAACACGCAATCTCGATTTTTTTAATGGTGGAGGTATCTGATAACGATATTAATCCACAGAATAAACTAATTTTGCCACCGCAATTTGACCGTCGTATTCTCATCCTTCGTTCAATTTGCAGGTTAAGCTCTTATCAAATTAGTAAAGCGTGGATCTGTGAATAAGTTTAAAATAGTAGCAAAAACATTAGCCGGACTTGAATACGTATTGGCCGATGAAATTAAGACATTAGGCGGGGAATCAGTTACAATTGAAAGGCGTGCTGTTTCATTTTTTGGTAATCAGGAACTCATGTACAGGGCGAATTTCCACCTAAGGACAGCTTTAAAGATCCTAAAACCCATTGCTGAATTTGATGTTGAAGATCGGGATGAACTTTATGACCGCGCAAAAAATGTACCATGGAGCAACTATCTGGCCCTAGGAAAATCCTTCGCCATCGATAGTACTGTTCAATCAGAGATTTTCATCAACTCGATGTACGCTTCCCTGAAAGTTAAAGATGCAATTGCTGATCATTTTCGTGAAAAAACCGGAAAACGCCCCTCGGTTAATACCGATAATCCCGATATCCGTATCAACGTTTACCTGATGGGCAACCATTGCATCCTCTCACTTGATAGTTCAGGTGAATCGCTCCATAAACGTGGGTACAGAATCGGACAAGGCGAAGCACCTATCAATGAAGTTCTTGCTGCAGGCATGATACTTCTTACAGGGTGGAATGGTCAAAAGGATTTTTTGGATCCAATGTGTGGTTCGGGTACAATATTGATCGAAGCAGCTATGATTGCAAAAGGTATTCCTCCCGGAATGTATCGCAAAGCCTTTGGTTTCGAACAATGGCCCGATTTTAACGAAGATTTGTTTGACGAGATTTGTAATGGTGAATACGAAAAAGAGTACACCGGTAAAATTTTGGGGTCAGATATCTCGGTTAAAGACATCGCCATCGCAAGGGCAAATATTAAAAATGCAAGCTTGACCAAGGTTATCGATCTTCAGGTTCAGGATTTTACTAAACTTGAAGTTCCATTCCAAAATGGTATTATTATTACAAATCCCCCATATGGTGAAAGGATGAAACCTTCTTCAATCATCGACTTATACCAATCGATCGGAAATACATTAAAAAACAAGTATGCAGGTTTTGAAGCCTGGATCATTTCCAGTTCAATTGAGGGTTTTATGAGTATCGGCCTGAAGCCCTCGAAAAAGATTGACCTATTTAACGGAGCACTTGCTTGTAGTTACCGAAGTTTTGAATTGTTTCATGGCTCACATAAACAAGCAGTTATAATTAAAAAAGGAAATGGGGTCAAAAACGATAATACCCCCGAAAAACCGAGAGTTGTTTTAATCAAAAAACTTTAGAACCCTTATTCATATAGGATTTCCTGAGGTTTGCCTCCCAGGAAATCATCAAACCTTGACTTAGGTTGCCCGAAGACATTGAAAATATACCGGTCACCATTTTTTGGCAAAATAGGAAACCAACTTAGCCTGAATTCCAGTACGTTAAAAACCAGGGATTCATTATGGACCCTGATTCCCATGCCAATTCCTGTATAGAAATTCTCTTTGAATATCTTTTGCATACTATTTGAAAGAAAGGCGGCATCTGCAAAAAAGTAATTCGCAAACCGAAAACCCAAATAGCTCAAATCCCAGAACCGGACCGATTCAATATTAATCTTGAGTCTGTTTGTCCCCTGAATATCAGTAGAATAAAAATCACGTATTCCGTACCTTCTATTCATTACTAGATATTCCTCTTTGAAGCGATTAATTCCGCCCATTAATTCCATATTCACAAAGAAACGGTAAGGATGGTTATTAAAATAAACCAATTTACTGAAATAATTGGTATTCAGCAGTATAATTCCTTGTTCGATCTGTGAATCGCCTATATATCCACCCGTACTTATCTGCCATTTGAAATAAGCACCGCCTGAAAGAATATTGGCTTTGGTGTACCGAAGGTGAAAATAGGGGCGTAGATGCTCCCTGACCCTGTCCCTGTCAAATCCAAAGGCTGCCTCAGCATACCTTCCATATGGAATGTCTTCTGTGATACCGTATCCGTAAATCAGATTATTCTTAAACAAAAACCTTTTACTTATCCCAAATGTACCCAAAATAAAATCATGGTTCCTAAAAAAGCTGTTTCCCGTATTGTCAGAGGTGCTTTTATAATAATTCCGGTGCAAGTACCTTCCTGCTAAGATTATATTACCAAGTGACGACTGTGGATTATCATTTTTTAACATTTGACCGTACCAGGTATCCCAATACAAATAGGAGGCTGGTGTGGTTAATTTAGTATATGAGTAAGGAGTCTGGTAAAAATCTTTAAAAGTCCTTTCGAGAGATATTCCTCCTGCCCAATCCATTGTCGAAGCCATAAACTTTTTATCCATGAAAATATTCCACATGCTTTTAATGAAAGTGTTGGTATAGCCGACACCAGCTTTAATGAATTTGGCTCCAAAATCGCTAATTTCATACCGAAAACCACCTCCCCAGATCGGATTTTCGTTTTGGTTGTACTCCAGGTTGACCAAAAACTGATGCCCTATTCCGAAAACATTCTCATTCACCATTTCAATTTCAGAGGAATTGGTACCCAGATTCCCACTAATCCCATATTCAAACTTCTCTTTAATGATCAAAAGAACATCCACTTCTGAAGGATCGGTTTTTGAAGGAGAAACCAATATTGCAACATCTTGTATATAAGGAAGATCCCTGATAACTTTTTCGTTGTCTGCCATTAACTGTGGATCTAGCCTCTCTCCCTGTGTAAACAATAACTGTCTCATCAGTTTATGCTCTGTCGTTTTCATATGGATGCTGTTACCAGTTTTCCCTATCCAGGTTGAAGCCTTTAATATAGTGTCCTGTAATGTTGGCCCAAATACATCAAGCTGTAGAATCCTTATCTTTCCAATAATTTTATCTGAAAAGGCCTGAAAATATTTTGTACTCTTTACGGCCATCTGACCTTTGTATGGCTGGGGTTCCCTGATGATCAGTGAGAATAAATTTCTGGTAATAAAATTGTTATCGGCCCTGATTTTTAAGGATGACAATGTACCACTTTTAGTAGGATCGACTGCATTAGCTACTGGTTTTCGGATCGTATCTTTTTTCTCAGATGACCGAAAACCTGAAAAACGTGCTTCAAGGTAGTTCGTTGCAGGTTGATTCTCGTTGAAAGAGCTATCTTTAACGGTCCGAATATTGGTTTTTACGAACCGTTTATTTTCATTTGAAGCATAAGGGATAATTGTCACACGGGGGCAATAGGCTGCCAGTGGAGAAGAAGCACACAAATAATGGAAAGAAACCAATTCCACTAGAACTACAAAAAAAACATATTTAACACCCGGACACTTCAATTATCAGAATTTTCAGAATTACTTTTATCGTTGTATTAAGTTTAACCTGCGAAGTTAAAGGAAATTGGTTAAAATTGGATATTTTCAATTACATTGGACCAGAAATATACATTTATAATCATTTTGATCAATTATGAGAAAACCACAAGCCGTTATTTTTGATATGGACGGTGTCTTAATAGATAGTGAACCAATTCATTATGAAGTAGAAAGACGTATATACGATTTATTGGGAATTGAAGTTGACGATGCAATTCACCGCAACTACATGGGTGCTTCAAATGATTTTATGTACTCCGACCTTAAATCGAGGTTTAAATTATCAGCTTCAGTGGAGGAACTCATCAAATTTGACGATGATTACCGGTGTGAATATTTAAAAAATCTAAAGGTTGTTGATTTAAATAGTGGCATTTTGGATTTACTGATGGAACTTAAAACGGCAGGAATAAAACTTGCAGTTGCCACTTCATCTTCACCCGACATTGCCAACGTCCTGCTTAACAGATGTAGCATTGCATCTTTTTTTGATACTATCGTGACAACCAGTGATGCCGGTAAAAGCAAGCCTGCACCCGATGTCTATCTGCTGGCTGCTCAAAGATTAGGTGTCCTTCCAAAAAACTGTATTGTATTTGAGGATTCACCAAACGGACTTTCCGCTGCAAAAAGCGCAGAAATGTATTGTATTGTAATTCAGAATGATAAACAATTGGATAATCTCCTGAAACTTGCAGATTACAGGATAAGTTCATTTAAGGAATTGACATTTGAAAAATTGGCAACCATTTTTCAAAGCAAATAGTCTTGATCAAAAACAGTAAATACGGCTTATATCAGTTTGTTTATTACAATTGAACACTATCTGAAAACAGATTATCTATTTCTATTTATTTCAAAATATTTCAATTTATTTTTCCTTTTTTCCTATGAAGAAAATATTGCCAGCAGAAGCTTTTGAAGTAATACGAAACCGCAATTTCAGGCTCTTTTTGGCCTACAGGTTTTTAATGACATCGGCTACCTTAATGCAATCGGTCATTGTGGGCTGGCAATTGTACAACATCACAAAAGATGTTCTTTCTTTGGGAATGATCGGATTGACAGAAGTTATTCCTCAGGTAAGCATAGCCCTGTTTGCCGGTCATTTTGTGGATATCTGGGACCGGAAAAAAATTATCTTTTACACAACATTTCTGCTATTGTTAGGATCTTCAATATTAACAGTTTACAGCATTCCGGCCTTTAAAATCCATCAACTTTTAGGAGTAGCACCCATCTTTGTGACGATCTTTATTACAGGACTTGTTCGTGGGATATTGATGCCAGCTAATACCGCCCTACTAGGCCAACTTGTTCGACGTGAACATCTTACCGGTGCTGCAACCTGGAGCAGCACAACATGGCATCTTGCAGCAGTAACGGGACCCGCTTTAGGTGGATTGGTTTATGGCTTCTTCGGGATTATTCCGGCTTATGTGCTGGTTTTTCTCTTGTATCTTATGTGTACGGTTCTGCTTCTATTTATCAAATCGCCAGGAAAAGTCCTGAAAATTAAAGGATCTGCTGAAGGTATTTTTGACCGGATCAAGGAGGGTATCTTTTATGTATTTCGCAATCAGATTCTTCTGAGTGCTTTTGCGCTCGATATGTTCGCCGTCCTTTTCGGAGGAGCGGTAGCCATGCTCCCAGTTTTTGCTTCCGAAGTCTTAAATGTTGGGCCTGAAGGGTTGGGATTTCTAAGGGCCTGCCCCGCAGCTGGGGCAATAATGATGTCGTTGATCCTTATCCTTAAACCACCTGTAAGCAAGTCAGGGACTCAACTTCTTTATAGTGTATTTGGTTTTGGATTGTGCATGATCGTTTTTGCAATATCAAAAAGCTTTGTGCTTTCGGCATTTTGCCTTTTTATGAGCGGTGCCTTCGACAATGTGAGTGTGATTGTCAGGTCGAGTATCCTTCAGATTTATACGACTGACAATATGAAAGGCAGGGTGGCTGCAGTCAACAGTATTTTTGTAGGTTCGTCGAACGAGCTTGGCGCGTTTGAATCTGGAGTAGCTGCGCGTTTTATGGGATTGGTGCCATCGGTTGTTTTTGGTGGTATAATGACGTTAGTTGTGGTTTCGATAGCAGTCTGGCGGTCACCAAGTTTAAGGAACCTTGCTTTAAAAGATGGGATTTGAAACTTTTTGAAATTCCTCATTAATACTCAACCTTCCATTCCTTCGGTACAAATTTTTCATCGTTTACGATTTCGACAAGGTTTCCTTTTTGCCTTAAAACATACAATCCATTTTTATAAGCATACCTATCGGCCTGGTTTTCAATGATCATACCGGCAACTGCGCCATAGAGTTTTACACCACTAAAATTAATTCTTTCAGGCTGGATTTTTTGAATTTTTCCTAAACGTTCCAAATGCTCATCTACATCATCTTTCGACAGTTTGCTCTTTATTTCTACCGCAACTGCAATATCCTTGTTGATCAACAGTAAATCGATTTCATAATATCTTTCTTTGCCTATAAGTCCAACGACATTTTGGAATGTTGTATGTATTTCGATCCCCCTTTCGCTAAAAAGCTCAAGAATCTTAGGCCTCACCATCTCTTCCACAAATTTCCCCAAAGTCCCGGCTATTTCACCTAGGCGTTTGTCAAAATCGGCACGGCTCTTTTTAAGACTTTTTTCAAACTCCATCCGACTTTTTTCCATGCTTTTATCTGATTCCAATAAACGCTGTTGGAACTCCCTGGCTTGCCGGTCAAGTAATTCCAAAATATCCTGTTTTGTTAATTCCGTTTTCATTTGATCCAAATTTCAACTTAACCAAATATACTAAATTTTTATTGATTTCAAATTACCATTAGGCTTTTTGTTCTTACCAAAATAATCCTGTTAATACTTTACCAATCTCCTTCCATGATACTCTCTGGAAGGAATCAATTGCTTAATATCCTCAAAATTCTCCCATGTAACTTTACCCGCCACAATAATATTTAATTTGTCACCAACTATTTCTATCATTTTCAGGAGCATTTCGCGACCTTCCATTGCTGTTGGTTGCCCTCCCGAAGTAAGTACCCTGTCAATGCCAATCTTCTTCAATTGACTAATGGACAATAATAGGTCATTTGTGTAGTCAATTGCCTTATGGAAGGTGACCTGCATTGGCCTGGAGAGTTCAACAAGTTCTTTGGTCCTTTCAATGTCAATGGTATTATCAGGGTTTAGTAATCCGAAAACAACCCCTCCAACACCCAAATCACGACAAATATGAATATCTTCCCGCATAATATCAATTTCGTCTGCCGAATAACAAAAATCGCCCCCGCGTGGCCTGATCATGACCATTACAGGTACATGTAATTCGCTGATTACCTTTTTGATTGTACCATACGATGGTGTTGTTCCACCAACAGATAAGTTATCGCACAGTTCGATACGGGTCGCTCCGGCTGAGGCAACAATCACCGCTTCCTGATATGATTCGACACAAACTTCCTTAACTGGTTCCTTCATAGTCTCATTTTTTGCCAAAAGTAATGATAAAGCTGATGCAGATAAATCAATTTCCCCGGCTTTAATACATCCCTTGCTCTAATACCATTTTTTTTAAGGATATTTGCAATATTAATTTCACGACTTGCGCCATTCAACTGGCATGTAGTCTATAATTTAAGTAGTTATAAAAATTATCAAGAATGGAACGAAGGAAGTTTATCGCTCAGGTCGGAACGGGAACATTGGCATCGTGTGCGGCAATACCTGTAATAGCCAATAATCTTGAATATTCAGACAGAAATTCAGGTATGCCTTTACTCGAAAAGGAAGAGGTCCAACATATGGTGATCTTTGACCTTAGCCATCCAAAAGGATCAGCCGAAGCTGAGAAATTCCTGAACGATGGCCGGAAGATCCTAAGCAAAATCCCTGTCGTTCAGAATTTTCAGGTTTTCAACCAGGTAAGCCTTAAAAATGATTATTCTTATGGATTTTCAATGGTTTTTAAAGACCAACCAGCATATGCGACCTATAACACCCATCCCGACCATGTGGCATTTGTCGAAAACCGATGGAAAAAGGAGGTGACCCGTTTTCTGGAAATCGACTTTAAAGCCCATTAATATTAAGCACCATGGGGATAGAAATAGAACGTAAATTTTTGGTATCCAGCAATGAATGGCGCAAAATGGGAGACACTGTACGCTATTCACAAGGTTACCTGGTTTCTGATGGATACCGCTCAGTGAGGATCAGGGTTGCCGGAGAGAAGGCGTTCCTGACGATCAAAGGAACATCGAAAGGGTTTAGCCGCCCGGAATTCGAATATGGAATCCCATTGGAAGAGGCTATCGAAATGTTCAAGTTGTGTTCGTTACCCATTATTGAGAAGTTCAGGACCAAAGTTTTGTTTCAGGGTAAAACCTGGGAAGTAGATGAATTTCAAGGAGAAAACAAAGGTTTGATTATGGCGGAGATCGAATTAAAATCGGAGGAAGATACTTTTTCAATCCCACCTTGGATCGGCAAGGAAGTAACAGGTGATATTCGTTATTTCAACTCAAGGCTTGCCATAAACCCCTATAAGAATTGGAGAAAGTGAGAGTAGGGAGCACGGGGCGTGGAGCATGGAGCGTGGAGATCGGTGAAGCAAGAACGTATATTAAAAAAATAGAATAAATCGGGTGAGAATGTTTAAAAAGTTTTTGACGTTAAGTTTAGGGTGGTTCATCCCTTTTTTTGTGTCCGCGCAGGGACATACGACCATTTCGGCCAATACGCCACGCATGGTAATCGGTATCGTTATCGAAGATTTTAACCCCGATTATGTTGAACGCTATTGGGAGAAATTTGGGGAAGGCGGTTTTCAGCGATTGTACTCACGCGGCTTTATATGTGCCAATCATCACTATAACAACTTATTGCAACGTCCATCTGTTAATATGGCAACTCTTTCTACAGGAACCAACCCCTCAAGCAATGGGATTGTCAACGACAGTTGGATCGACCAGGTAAAAAAGAAAGAGGTCAATGCAGTAAACGATATTTTATTTAAGACGGTAGGTTCGGATTCCAAAGATGGAGAGCGTTCTGCTGCAAAACTGATGGTTCCGACATTGGGTGATCAATTGAAGATCATCACAAAAGGTAAATCAAGGATATTCTCCGTTGCCCTGAACGATAATTCCGCAATTTTTTCAGCAGGTCATGCAGCCGACTGTGCCTATTGGTTCGATCCCACAAAAGGCAAAATGGTCTCAAGTTCCTATTATATTGAAAGTTTGCCGAAATGGGCTTTAGATTATAACAACCTAAAAATGGCAGATTCCTATTTTAAGATGAGCTGGTCACCATTAAAGGATCAGATCACCTATACCGAAAGCATTTCGGATATGTACCATAAAATTTACGGCTATCTTGGAAAATACAACAACTTTCCATTTGATATGGCTAACCTTAAAAAAGAATCAGGCGGGACATATAAAATTTTAAAAACTACCCCATGGGGAAATACAATTGTGAAAGATTTCACGCTTCAGATGATACCCAAGGAACAGATTGGTTATGATCTTGTCCCTGACCTTCTCACTATCGTTTTTTCGTCAATGGATTATGAACGGTATTCCTTCGGACCTTTTTCGATCGAGATGCAGGACACCTACCTTCGTCTGGATAAGGAAATTGCCGACCTGCTCAAATATGTCGAAGATGGCTATGGTACAGAGAACCTGTTGATCTATTTAACCGGACTGACAAGCATATCCTATCCTGCTGATTACCTGAAAGAAAAATACAAGATGACTGCCAATATTTTCAATCCCGAGAGTGCCGTCGCATTGCTTAAATCGTACCTGAATATTAAATATGGCGAAGGGTCATGGGTTGAACTTTTTACCAATCAACAGATCTATCTTGACCGCGAATTGGTTGAGAAAAAGAAATTAAACTTGCATGAAGTGCAGGAAGCTGTCGCCCTTTTCTTAAACCAGTTTGAAGGAATTGCCTATGCGAAAGCAGCCAATGAACTGGTAGCCAACAATTTTCCAGGAGGTGCCCTTGAACCATTTCAGAATAATTACCACATCAAGAGATCAGGTGACGTACTGATCAAATATGAAGATGGCTGGCAGCCGAAAGACAAATACAACCCGGTCGATTATACCGACAATAGCCAGGTGCCGTTGGTATGGTATGGTGCCGGCATCAAAAAAGGGACAACCATCCGACGGACTGATGCGACAGATGTTGTACCTACCATAGCCGCCTTTCTTGGCATTGCACCTCCGGGTTCAGTAACGGGTAAAGTGATCGAAGAAGTGATAAACCATTAAAGGGTTGTCAGGATGCGACCTGTCGGTGTGCGAAGCTCCCGACAGTGTCGTTTAAATTAGCAATTTATCCTAATCCAACGCTGACAGGTCAGCCGACACTGTCAGGTTTTGACTCGTCTAAGCACGTATCCTAATCCAACCGCCGACGGGTCTCCGACACCGTTGGGGTTTAGACTAGCGTAACCGGATGTTTTGGCCATTTCATTCCAACTATTTTGGAAATACTTACTGTTCTATTGTTGTGGTTCTAAGCTCCAGAGGAGCGTAATCTTTGTAGAAAAACCGTCTCCCCCAACTTTGCGGCGCAATCAGGATTCCCAAAAAGAACAAACGTTCGATGCGCCGCAAAACACCAAATAAACAAAATAGCAAAATAGGACCATCAGCTTGTTACTAAAATTCCATTGCGCCATTCTTCGAATCAAACAGACAACATCCTGTTTAATAACTAAATAGGACATATATCTCTGTTTAATCGGAATAATTAATTTGCATTAAACTAAATTTCAAAAAAAACATTCTAACATATTGTTTTTTAAATAAAAATTTATTTCCTTGCATCCGTAAAATCGTTTGCACCTATGTTAAAAAAATCAATTCAAAATCCATGAAAACATCTTCCTTTATCTTCGTATTCGTATTGTGCCTGTTTGGTTCAGTAACTGTAATGGCCCAAAACCCTGTTGCCACCCTCGAAAGCAACGGCACCACCAAAGTGTTCTATGGAATCAGTGCACTTATCGATTCCTACAACGCTTCAGCAAACGGCGACCAAATTTACCTCTCCACAGGTTTTTTCAATCCACCACCTTCTATTGCCAAAGGGATAAAAATTACAGGGGCTGGCCATTTCCCTGATTCTGCAAATGTAGCTCGACGGACAGTCATTTTAAGTGGGTTAAATATTGACAAAGGAGCAGACAGTTTACGTTTGGAAGGGCTGTTTGTATTTGGTGATATTAACTTAAGTGGTGCATCTTCAATTAATTGCGTAAACATAATCCGTTGTAAATTTAGTGATGTTTATTTAATCACAAATGTTTCCAGCTTGGTTAAGAACAAGTGTATCTTTAAAGAATGTTTTTTTAATACTATGCGTTCGTCTCTGTCAAATAGCAACAATGAGATTACTCACTGTCTAATAAGTGGAACAATTATAGAATTTCGCAATTCCATAATCGATGGTAATATTTTCTTAATTAATAGTAGATCTATCATTTCTATAAACAATTGTGAAATTAAAAATAATATTTTTCTTGGATCTTTTACATTAGAAGCAAATTTTTCAAATACGATAAATTACAACATATTCACTTCTGCTGTTGATTTTGGATCTAATTATAATGCTAATAATTATATAAATATATCCCAATCCGAAATTTTGGTTAATCAATCCGGAAATGCAATTGATTATTTACACGATTATCATTTGAAAGCACCTTTGACCTACATTGGTACAGATGGGTCGCAAGTTGGTCTATATGGTGGAATTATACCTTTCAAAGATAAGGGGTTACCTTCCAATCCTCAGATTATTAGTAAAAACGTAGCAGCCCAGACCGATGCCAACGGTAAACTTCAGATCAACTTTACCGTCAAGGCACAATCGAACTAAGCCATGAAAAAATTATTTCTTCTGTGTTTACTAGCAAGCCTATCGTTGGGTTCGTTGGCGCAAAAGAAAGTAAAGTTGTACGAATATTGGTTTGACGAAGGGTTTTCAGAAAGAGCCAACATTCCTGT
>JBAXWR010000140.1:0-18793 GCA_037128295.1 Mariniphaga sp. | reverse complement strand
CCTTCAGGATCGTGAAACCACTTTTCAAAGGTACAAGACTTCCAATCCCAATCTATCCGACGAAAAATATGAGGCCTATTTTAAACAACATAACGGTTTTGAGCTTGTAAATAGTTTTCCTGCAGATAAGGCGAATTCGGTCAGGTGGTACATTGATTGTGGCGACGACGACCCTAGATGTGAGAACAATGCCAAATTGCATACAATGATGAACCTGAAAGGGATACCCAATGAGTTCAGGGTACGGAATGGCGATCACACCTGGGAGTACTGGCGAACAGCGTTACCGGAAGTTTTGGCTTTTATCTCCCAAAGTTTTCACCAGTTTTAGTGTTAATTTCACGGAAGTATAAAATACAATCTAACAATAAAAAATTTGCAATATGGAAAGAAGAAATTTCATCAAAAGAGCATCTATCGGATCGGCAGCACTGGTTTCCTCGTACAACCTGTCGGCTTTATCCACTGAAAAGAAATTAAAAATTGGTTTAATTGGTGCCGGCTGGTATGGTATGGTGGTGGCCAAGGCCGCTTTAAAGATTGGGGGTGTCGAACTGGTTGCGATTTGCGATGTGGACAGCGACCACCTGACCACAAGTGCGGATGAGCTGGCCAAAATCCAGGGACTCAGGCCACAAACTTTTAAGAATTATCTGGAGTTGCTTGACTTCAATGGTCTGGAAGCCGTAATAATTGGAACACCGCCTCACTGGCACGCCCTACAGTTTATAGCCGCCTGTGAAAAAGGGCTCGATATCTATTGCGAAAAACCATTGGCTTATGAAATTCAGGAAGGCCTGGCAATGGTACATGCAGCGAGGAAAGCCGGGAACATAGTCCAGATCGGATTCCAGCGCCGTCAGAGCGAGTCATTTAATATTACAAAACGGATGATTGCTAGCGGTGAAATCGGAAATGTCCATCAAATTACGGCTCAAATTCACTATTCACCTGGTCCACAAGACAATACAATACAAGCACCTCCCCCTTCACTCGATTGGGAAGAGTGGTGCGGACCTGCCCCTAAACTGGAATATCGCCCCAACATTGGCCATAAAGCCTGGAGGTTGGAGAAGGAATATGGAAACGGTCATCTGGTTGATTGGGGAATCCACCACATCGACATTATCCGCCACATCATGGGCGAAACGATGCCTACAGAATTTTACACAACAGGTGGAACCTATGAATACAAAAACAAAATTACCACTCCCGATACGCTAACTGCAAATATGGCCTTTAAGAAAGCACCAGTGGTTTGGCAACACAGGCTTTGGGGCACCGGAGACCCAAACAAAGAATTTAACAATGGGGTTTTCTTTCACGGAGAAAAGGCGACCCTTTTTGCAGATGATTCAAAACTCTTTATTTATCCAGCCGGAAAGGATGAGAAAAGAGAGGAGTTATTCTACAAGGCTGATTCAATGCAGGATAAGCATGTAGAGAATTTTCTAAATGCTGTGAAAAACAAAGACAAAGGAGTGATCAATTGTACACCGGAAGACGCTTTCCAATCGACTGCCTCTGTTCAGTTGGCGATGATTTCCTATTACACGGGTTCGCTTGTCAAATGGGATCAGTCAGTGAATGCAATTGTTGACAATATGCAGGCATCCAGATTGTTAAAAAGGGAGTACCGTGGAAAATACAAACATCCCTGATTGAAATGATTTGAACATATAGGGCAATGGATTTGTTTGAGTAAGTAATGACAATTTAATCCAATTAATTATGAAGGCAATTCATCAAAATAAACAATCCCGTCGTGAATTTCTTAAGGTATCAGCCTTAACAACAGCAGGAATTTCACTGGCACCTTATCTTTCAAATGGCGAACCTCAAAAGATTTCGGGTTCGTTAATGAAACGTGATTTTGGCAAGCTTGGATTTAAAGTTACCACAATGGGTTTGGGTGGACAATCGTCAATCCAATGGACACCGGAAAACATCGATCCGGTTGCCATTATATTAAAAGCCTATCAATCAGGTATTAACTATTTCGACACATCGAATGTCTATGGCCCCAGCCAGATGAATTATGGGAAAGCTTTCCGTCAGTTGGGGTTGGTGCCAGAGACTCCAAATTATGATGCGTCAAAAAGGGATGCGATTTTCCTTACCTCCAAAACGATGCTCCGTTTTGCCAAAGGTGGCGATGACCGTAAAGATGTGATGGGTGGTTCCAATGGACCGAAAGGTTCCAAAACGTTAGATGATGTGCGCCGGACCTTAAGTCAGGTTTTTGGGGATGGGAATGGGACCTATCCTAAAGATGCTTATGTGAATATGGTGCTGATCCATAGCCTTACCAAAATGGGAGAAGTGGATGCATTATATGAAGGTTACGACAATCCAGATCCAAATGCACTTACAATAGGAGCATTGGCAGCTCTGCGTGATGTCAGGGACGGGACCAACCGCACAGGCCTCAATCCAAAAAACGAGAAACTGATCCGCCACATTGGTTTCTCCGGACACAGTGATGCAGCCGCGATGATCGAAATGATACAGAGGGATTCCCAGAATTTGTTGGAAGGTATGTTGGTCGCGATCAATGCCAACGACAAGCTCAATTTCAATATGCAGCACAATGTGATTCCGGTTGCAGCAGCTAAGAATATGGGGATCATTGCCATGAAAGTGTTTGCCGACGGAGCAATGTACACCAAAAAAGCTGAATGGTCGAATAAACCTGAACATGTTGTGCTTCAGGTCGGAAGTGATGACGTGCCGGCCAATGAGCTTATCCGCTATTCGTTGACCACACCTGGAATCCACACTGCCATTATCGGAATCGGAATGATCAATGACGATCCTGCAAAATGCCAGCTCCATTACAATCTGGGTGCTGCCCAGGTGAAGCCAAATGCGATGAACAAGGAGGATCGTGAGAAAATTGAGCTGATTGCTGCAAAGGTCAAGGAAGGTAAAACCAATTATTTTCAGAAACCCGATCCCGGATTGCAAGCTCCACAGAATCTTAAAGTATCACAAAAAGAACTGGATATCACGGTTACGTGGCATACTGCTTATGCCGGGGATGCCCCATTGGACCGTTACGAAGTTTGGTGCAACAATGAAAAGGTTGCCGATGTGCCTTACAAGCCCCAAACAACAAAAGAGCCATTCCAATATACAACAAAGCTCCGCAGCAAAAACTTCCAGGACTATGTCGTAAAAGTTGTCGATAAAAAGAACAGGGTTGCGGAAACGGCTTTGGTAAGGTTATGAAAAGTTGAAATAAAGAAATAATAGAAATAAGGAAATAATAGAAATACATTGTTAATCAGACTGAAAGAGGCTTTATTCATTATAAAGCCTCTTTCAGTAATTTTCCCTAACCATTGTAATTAGTAAAAATCACCAATGCGATTCGTCGAGTACAGGTTCTTTTTTGGTTCCTTTTGCTGTAGTTTTTGCACCCTGAGCAGTATTCTTCGCATCTTTTACAGTGCCCTTTGCATCCTTCACGGTACTTTTCGTATCTGAAACTGTGCTTTTTGCATCCTTCACGGTTGCTTTACCAATTTCAGCGGCAGCTTTCGGGTTTTTCAAAAAGAGTTTTGGATTGGTAACCATAAATTTTGCAGTTGACAAAACACCTTTTGCCTTGCTTGCTGTAGCTTTTCCCTTCTCAGCGGTTGCTTTTCCCTTAGCGGCGGTTGCTTTTGCATTTTCGGCTGTTGCCTTACCCTTCGCAACGGTACTTTGTTTCTTGGCTCCCTTAGCTTCCTGTGCCATCACATTGGTTTCACAAATGAATAGAACAAACAGGACAGCAAACAAAATTTTCAGATAACGATTCATTTTTTCGAATGTATTATAAAGTGATGGGTTCTAATATTATTTCAGTTGACTGTAAAACAGAACCTCTTGGTTTTACAATAACCGGTTTTCTTTTAATTTCGAACAGATCGATAAAAAAGTTGTGGCGCAAAACTACCGATGATTCACAACCAGAGCAAAAAATGCTGTGAGACAAAAAGTGGACAATTTGAAAAAATAGGATCAATCAACTTGCTAACGAGCAAAAGAGGCTATCAAAATATTACAATAAAAATCTAATTTTAAGCTTCAGAATTGTTAAGTCTGCAGACACTAAGAAATTAAGGTTTATAGTTCTGAATATTAGCTAATAACATTCTTCAACCAACGAATTGTCCAACCATGAAAACAACATTTGTCTTACTGCTGGTTCAACTAATTGCCATCAATTGTGCGATGGCCCAATCTTTTGCCAAATGGACAAAAACGGAACTCCTGTTGAACAATGGGATTGTACAACGTACAATCAAACTTCCGTCCGAAACCGGAAACCTTGTCACAACTTTGTATAAACCTGTAGTTGGCGATTTTAGTTATTTCCTACCCACGAACACCGATTTTCAATTTGAGGTAAATGGCACAATCTATTCCGGCAAGGGCACTTGGCGTTTAGTTGAAGTCAAAACAATCAAAGATAACCATGAGGGGGAAGGTGCTGCTATTACACTCGAAAGCAGCGATAAGAAAGTGGGGTTGACTTTGAATTACCTGATGTACCCCAACCAACCCGTTGTTCGTAAAAGCCTGCAAATTAAGAACTTAACAAACAAGGAGTTCAGTCTGGAATCGGTTGATATTGAGAAGTTTAACGTAACCGGTTATTACGCCACGACTTTTAGTTGGATCTGCAGCGACTATGGGCGGAGGCGTTCCATTGGCCCTTATGAAGGGAATATGCAGGATGCATTGGTAATTGTCCACAACATGGATTGGGCATCGGGGATCGTGATCGGAAACGAAGCTTCAGGGGTGATGAAACGGACTTCAGTATTTTGGGACGCACCCGAAATTTGCAGCGGCCTGACCCACAAAAACAACCGGTTCCCATTCAGGAAATGGATCGCACCCAATGCATCGTTTGAGACACCCCAGGTTTTCACGATGGTTTACAACAACCACAAAGATCCCGATGAGATGCTGAACACGGCAGTTCCCGATTTTGTGCGCAAACATATGGGCATCCGGTTATCCGAACTCAAAGAAAAACCAACATTTGTCTATAACACCTGGCATCCTTTCGGGAAGAAAATTGATGAAAAACTCGTGATGGAACTGGCCAAAGCTGCTGCCGATGCCGGGATGAAAGAGTTTGTGATCGATGATGGGTGGCAGGACAACTACGGCGATTGGGGCATCGACAAAACGAAATTCCCGAATGGGCTCAAACCTGTTTTCGATTACATCAAATCGTTGGGAATGAAACCCGGATTATGGGTCAGTGTCGGAAGTGCATCCTCTGCAAGTATGGTTTATCACGAACATCCTGAATGGTTTGTTAAAGACAAAGCCGGAAATTTCGCCAACCTCCACCTCGAAAATGCCAATGACGAAATCCGGTCTGCCTGTTATTCGACGAGTTGGAAGGATTATATCAAAAACATTTTGCTTAAACTCGCTTTGGATTATGGCCTTGAATATATGAAACTTGATTTCTCCGTTGTGACAAGTGCCTATCGGTTCAATCCTGAAAACTCAGGGTGCTACTCCACCGATCATAAAGGGCATAAGGACCATAACGAATCGTTGTTTGTGAATTACGAACAGATGTGGAAACTGTTTGACGAACTCCATGCCGCAAAGCCCAATCTTTTCATAGACTGCACTTTTGAAGCCATGGGCGGATTGCAGCTCATCGACTATGCCATGTTGAAATATGCCGAAGGCAACTGGCTATCCAACTTTTATGGCCCAGACGAAATGGGAGACTTAAGGATCAGGAATATGGCATGGTGGCGTTCCCCGGCAATGTCAGCCACAGCTTTGGTAATTGGTAATCCGCGGATGGACGATAAAGGGTGGGAGACCCATATCAAATCACTGGCAGGAGCACTTCCCATTATGCTGGGTGATCCGCGAAAATTGTCACCTGCCGATCTGAACAAATACCGCGAATATGCCGATTGGCTCCAAAAGATGAACAACCTTTACGACATCATGAGTTTCAGACAGGATTTGCCAAGGTTTGGCGAACCCAAGGAAGGCTCGTGGGACGGGTTCCAGCGCATCAATACCGATACCAAGGCAGGAGGTATCATTGGAGTTTTCCGGCATGGTTCTTTTGAATCGAAACGGAAAGTTACCATCAACTATCTTGATCCCGAAAAGACTTATGATATCAGGACGATTGCCGGAAAACTGATCTCAACCGCCTCAGGAAAAGATTTGAATACCAAAGGATTTGAATGGGCTTTGGACGGCACTTATTCTGGTGAATTGTTCGAGGTTTCCATCAAGAAATAACATTCAATCATGGTTCGGAATTTTGCTTTACTAGCATATTCAACAATTTAATTTCGAAGTGCTTTTCCAGTAACTTGTATAATTCATCTTAGTTAACACTTTTTTTTTTATGACCTGATACCTTTTTAAATGTCGTCTTTTTCTTCGTGTCCAGGATTATAGGGCAAAGTAAAATAAAAGGTAGAACCTACTCCTTCCTCACTTTCGACCCAGATTTTACCGCCAAGCATTTCGACCCGCGATTTAGCGATCACCAATCCGAGACCATTACCCTGATAAGCTCTCTCGTAATCTATAATATAACGCTCAAAAATGGCTTGCTGCCGCACTTTGGACATCCCGATGCCGGTGTCCTTAACGTAAAATTGTAGAAACGCACGATCGGAAATGGGTAGAGACGCACGGCCGTGCGTCTCTACAAGGTTGTACCCTAATTCAATTGAACCATTATCGGTGAATTTAATGGCATTTTTTATCAGATTGTCTAGAATTGCCCTAAGAAAATCGTAGTCCGTTATTATGGTAGCTTCCATTGAAGGCAACGCGTTTACAATGGAAAACTTCAATCCTTTGGCCTCTGCCTTAGGTTTGAAAATATCATAAATATCAACAATTAGCTTGTTGATATCCGATTGGATTAGAAAAAGTTCCATCTGTCCGGTTTCAATTTTCAAAAAATCAAAAAAGTTATTGAAAATATTAAGCAAAACCATTGCGCTTTCCTCAATGAGTTCAATATACTTTTGTTGCTCATCATCGGTAAGGTCAGCTTGTTTCAATATATTTGAAAATCCGAAAATTCCGCCCATCGGGGTTCTTATTTCATGGCTTAAATTGGCAAGAAATGCAGACTTGAGACGGTCACTTTCTTCTGCCTTTTCTTTTGCAGTTTTCAGCTCCCTTGTTTTTTGATTCACCTTTTTTTGTAAAACCAAATTGAAAAGCATAATTAGGGAAAGAGCAATCAAAAAAACAATTGCAATGATGATCCAAAATCTCGCTTCAAAATAGAAGGGTTTAATTTCATAGGAAAGCCATTTTCCGTAAATATTCTGTTTATCCGTTTTGGTTAAACTATTTGCAGCTTTTGAAAGAATTGAGTTTAACGTATCCTGACTTGTCCGGCTTGCAATAGCCAATTCATTGGAATAATCAATCGCTCCTGCAATCTTTAAATTACTGATCCCTTCGTTTACAATATAATAAGTTGAAACTGCTTGCTGGCATATAAAAGCATCTGCCTGTCCGGTCGAAACGGCTCTTAAACAAGCCACATCATCGAAAAGGGCTAATAATGAATAATCAGGGTAATTGTTTGTAAGATACTCCTGAACTGCATACTGGTTTACAACTGCAATTTTTCGGCTCTTTAAGTCACTGATTGATTTAATATTATCGGTAGTAGTCCTAACAACAATGACGTATTTATGGGAAATATGGACAGGGGTGAAATTCAGAAATTGTTGACTTTCGCCGGTTTTCTGAACTTCAAGTAAAACATCGACAGAACCTTCTTTGGTACCATTCAATAATTTTGAAAAATCTGATTGATAAACCTTTTTAAATTTATAATCCAGCCGGTTTTCAATTATTGTTAGAAAATCAATAAATATCCCGACCTCCTCACCGTTTTCATTGATAAATTGGTAAGGTGGTGCGTTTGGTGATAACCCCACCACAAGATTCGGGTGTTTGTTTAACCACTCCTTTTCACTTTTGGTGATAATATCGGAATGATTACATGATAATGAAAAAAATAGGAGTACTAAACTACTGAAATATCGTAAAGCCATTTTGACGTATATTTTCTTTCATTCGATAGTACAAACGTACCAATAATTAATTGTTTGGAGATTTTATTTAGTCCTAATCCTTCCCTTGATTATATCTCGTTTGTAAAATTCTTTGCCTTTTCCTCGTCAAATACATTCTCCCATTTGGCCATGACGATAGTTGCAGTGCAATTGCCTATCACATTGACAGTTGTGCGGGCCATATCCATCAACACATCGATTCCCAGAAGTAAAAATACAGGGGTTGCTGGAAGCCCAAAAGTTGTCAAAGTACCTAACAATACGACCAACGAGGCCCGTGAAACACCTGCCACCCCTTTGCTTGTGAGCATCAGTACAAGGCACATTGCGATTTGTTGGGAAACAGATAGGTCAACACCTGCAACCTGCGACACAAAAACACAAGCCAACGACAAATAAAGGGTTGTACCATCGAGGTTAAAGCTGTAACCGGTTGGGATCACAAAGGCCACGACATTCCTCGGCACGCCAAACCGTTCCATAAATTCCATTGCCGAGGGTAAGGCAGATTCGGAATTAGCGGTTGCAAAAGCGATTGAAGCAGGTTCGCTGATGGCAAGCAGGAACTTTTTTATCGGGACTTTTAAGAAAAGCAACAAAGGTAAAATGACCAGCAAAAGGAAAGAAAACAAAGCCACATAAAGGGTTGCCAATAATTTCAGGAGGTTGCCCAGAACATCGAGTCCCAGATGGCCGATCGTAAAAGCCATGGCAGCAAAAACAGCTACCGGTGCAAAATACATCACCATGTTCGTGAACTTAAACATGGTTTCGGCAAGCCCCTCGGTGAAACGCAACATGGTTCCGCGATAACGCTCTGCGATCTGGGCGATTGCAATTCCGAAGATAATACTGAAAACCACAACCTGAAGGATATTCCCATCAAAGATCGATTTGGCAATATTCTCTGGGAACATATTGAGCAAGAAAGCCGACCAACTATGCGCCTTGACTGCTGCAATCGGGGCAGTTGCATCGGCTGGTAAAACGAGCCCAACACCAGCCTTGCTGATGTTAATGGCAAATAGTCCAATGACCAGCGCAAGTGTGGAGACGATCTCAAAATATAGGATCGACTTCCACCCCAATCTTCCAATCAACTTTAAGTCGCGGTGACCTGCAATTCCGTTGACCAATGTGGCAAAAATCAAAGGAGCTATAATGGTTTTGATCATCCGCAGGAAGATATCGCTAAGGAACTGCATGTTGATGGCAACCGCGGGAAAGTCGTAACCAAATTCGGCTCCTGCAACTATACTTATTAATATCCAAACAGTTAAGGACTTGCTCCTGATTGCATACAAAAGGATCAGGATCACATTGAAATTCCTGAAAAAGGTAAAAAATGTTGAATCAATCGAAACGATATGATAAGAAATCAGTACAAACATCAGAATCGAAATGCTGGATACGATGACGCACGAGAGATTTAAATATTTGAATATCTTGTTCATTATCAGGATATATGTTTATTTTCTTAATACCTTCAGTTAATTGGCCACGAATTTAGTTATAAAAAGAACTTTCCTTACCCTTTTTGCCCAATTGAACAAACAGGATAAGGAAAAAATTCTGGCAGTTGGCAACTAGCGGCTGGCAACAAGCTTCTGGCAACCGTTGTGTATTTTATTCGCGGCTGAATCCGGTTGTCAGGCGGATTTTATCCCCAAAGAATAAACCATTTGCAAGTTGACGATTGGTTCCCAACCAATATCCCCTAAAATTGGTGTTGTTGTAAAAAGCGATGATTCTTCCTCTTTTTAAACCAAAGATCCCGAGCGCAGGTGTGCCTCCAATTGATTTGATCGAACTGACTGGAGCATATCCATCCAACAATGGTGTTTTTGTATAGCGTGAGGGATAGTTTGCAGAGATATTTTCAGCTTTGACCTGAATGATCGAATTGTCCTTAAAGATAGGAAGTTTGTCGGACTTGTAGCCATAATTGATCGGGTGGGTGAGGTCCAAACGGGTTTCGAATACCGTTCCGGGAATCTCGCGAGACGCTCCAAATAATAGTCCGTTTTCATAGCTGAATCCAGTGGCTTTAATTTCATCCTTTTCAAATTCTGCCGCGATCATTTTGTTTTTACTGAGCCAGTTCGCAGCATTTTCAAACGCAATCAATGTATTTCCGTTTCCAATCCAGTCCTGAAGTTTTTCAATAACATTGGCATCAAGGTCCTGATAATTGCCTGCTGGTAAAATGATTGTATTGTACTTTTCCAGTTTTACCTGACGTAGGCCTTTGACAGGTAACATTGTGAAGGGGATTTTAAATTTGGTGTCGAGCAGATGCCAGATTTGTCCGGCACTGATCCCGTTCACACCTTCGTCGGTGAGGATAGCGACCCTTGGTTTCTCGATAACCGAAAAGTAGGAGCTTCCAAGATCCGTTGCAACATTGTCGCCTGTGCTCAATCGGAAAACATCAATCCCATCATTCTGATTGATTTCAGTCACTATTTTCTCAATTTTCGCCTGATCTGAATTGATCGATCCAAGAGGAATCAGGATTGATCCACGGTCAAACTTCAGCCCATCCAATGTTTCAAAGGGTTTTGTCGCAACTTTTACAACGATGTTTTCCTGCAACAAACGAGACAATGCACGCGGCGCAAGATAATCTTCCCATTTGAAGATGTATGAAACTGCTTTGCCGGTACCTATCGTTTTTCCTTTTGGTGCCTGGTTGGCAGAGAACGGATCGCCGGTAATGTTGTTATAGGTTGCAACTGCCTCGAATGGAAGGTTATAGGCTTGTGGAATATTCCAGGCTGAGATATCGTAGAAAATGCTGTCTTTCGGATTGGTATGAAAATCAAAAATCGTTTTGATCAACCGGTATTGTGGCTGGTCGAGCGGCACGACATAGGCTGAGGCAGACTTGAAATATTGTTTTCCGGTATTCAGGTTCCCTTTCAACAGGAACAGTTTGATCCCATGCGTATTGAGGAACTTTGCAAACTTGAAAGTCGTGTTGGCATCATAGTCGGCACCAAAAACATATCCCTTAGAGGTTTCCTTTTTTGCCTCATCGATTGCTGAGGTATAATAATTTTTCTGGTAATTGAGGAATTCATCCTTTTTGCTGAATGCTGTTTTTACGGTTGTGATCGATCCGGTGAACTGGTTTCTGATCGCGAACGGGAAGATAAGCAAACCGTTTTCAGATTCCTGGGCAAAACCCCTGACACTTGCCTGTTCGAATAGGAGTGAGACCCCACCATTCAGGTCAAGAAATGTGGGTCCACGCCCTGGATAATAATCATCGTACCTTTCGCCAGAAGTGTAAAAACTACCAATCTGGTCAAAAGCTTTGGCATACTGGTCGGCCAGCTTTTGGGTCAATGCCTGATTTTCTGGCAATATCAATGGATTTACACGATTCGGTTCCCCTGGTGAAAAATGGAAAGTGGCATTGGTCCCCTGTTCATGTTCATCGATTAAGATATTGGGCTTCCAATCCAGAAGTTTTTTGATCCTCCCTTCCGATTCGGGCTGCTCGATCGGCAACCAGTCGCGGTTAAGGTCGAACCAATAATGATTGCTGCGGCTACCAGGCCATGAATCGTTGTGCTCCCTGCTTGCAGGATCGGGATTTGTAAGATAGCTTTTGTTCCCATTGGCCCACGTTGCAAAACGGTTCACCCCATCGGGATTGGTGGCAGGATCGATCAAAATGACGGTCTTATCGAGTAGCTCCTCAATTTCCTTTCCTGTGGCAGCTGCAAAATAGTAAGCTGTCAAAAGGGAACTGTTGGCACCGCTTGCTTCGCCTCCATGAATACTGTGGCTCAACCAAACCACAACAGGTAAATCGGCGACGTTAATTTTGGATGAAACTGTGGGGTCACTTAACTGAAGGTGTTGCTGACGGATCTCTTCAATTCTTTTAATGTTGGCCTCCGAACTGATGATGGCGACTGTAAGGGGCCTGTTTTCATGGGTTTTCCCATAAGTTTCATATCTGACCCTTGGTGACGATTGTGCCAACTGACGGAAATAACTCACCAGATTGTCGTGGCTTGCATGAAATTCGCCAACCTGAAAACCCAATACATCCTGGGGTCTTGGAACTGAAGCATTGTAGGTAACCCCTTTAGGAAGGTAATAGGAAAGATCTTGCTGGGCAATAGCGTCAACAGTCTGCAAAAGCAAAAGGATGACAGGTAAAATTCTGATTATTCGTTTCATTGGTTTTATTATTTGTTAGGTTTTGTTTTTATTACGGTGCGTGATCCCAAGTCGTATTTTTGCCCTAACCCCAAAAAGAAGAATGGACCATTTGATGCCGAGTAATCCTCCTTGTCATCCTTGGTATGTTTGGGACCGTTGCCTACAATTGTATTGTAATCGTAAATGGCAATATACGATTTGCCCAGGACTTCGAGCGTATCTTTTTGTACCAGAATTGCGGTCGATTCGTCGATTGCGATCCCAATCAGTTGGGGTGAAATCTTAATGAATTGCACAAGGTCGAATTGACGGTTACGCTTTAAAAAATGCTGGTCGATTGCCGAATTCTTTAAAAATCCCAATCCTTGCGTGTGGTCACCAATCAAAACTTGCGGACCACTGGTATCGCCCCTCCAAAGGAACGATCCCTGTATGGATGCTCCAGCCGAAGTTCCTGCAATCACCCCACCACGTTTAAGCACGTCGAAAAATGCCTGGTGGGTCAAAGTGTTGAGGTACGAATCGGCTATCCGCCATTGACGGCCACCCACAAAAAATACACCGGTCGCCTTTTTCAAGGGTTCTATGAATTTTTCGCTGTTGGCTTCGGCCAGGTTTTTTGTATGCAACAAGGTGACGTTTTTGATTTTGGTCTCCCTTTTCAGCATCTCCACCGATTTTGTGTCAAAAGCCGCTGAATCTCCTGAAGCTGCAGTAATGACGACAATGTTGGCTTTTTCGGCGCCACCGGCCAGTTCAGTAAATTTGGCCCAGATGTCGGGCGTGACTGCACCACCTCCGATGATAATCAAAGATCCATTTTCAGGCCCATGTTTGGTCGTGGCGGGATTAATGGTGATGGGTGTCTGTGCAAACCCAAAAGTAACTGCCAAAAAGGCAATGAGGATAAATAAGACGATTGGTTTTTTCATATTATAACTATTTGATATGTAACAATTTAATATCTATGGTATTTGATGCTGATTGGTTTCAATACATAAACAAAATGCACCTAATATTCAATTTCATATTTTGGGCCTAAACTTTAACAAAATTACTCCAATTTAAAATAATCTAAAGATATGTTGATTAATATCCGGGGTTTTGCACCAGATCGGGATCTGCCAATAGTTGGCCATAAGGGATTGGAAATACCCATCTTTGCGGATTGGTAAACAACGGGTTGAGGTCACCGAAAACTTTGGCAGCCCGGTTAGTGCGGACAATATCAATAAAGCGGTGACCCTCAAATCCTAGTTCGTAACGACGCTCCTTTTCAATTGCAAGAAGTATATCCTGTCTTGTTGTTGATGAAGAGGAAACAAAAGTGGGGACATCGGATCGTGTTTTGATCAGGTTAATGTCCGCAACTGCCCCAACAAGATCGGCCGCAGTTTTGTTTGCCCTTGCCTCTGCCCTGATCAAATACTGCTCTGCAAGGCGCAAGACAAAAAACGAACTTGACCCATCTTGCTTGCCATATTGGGCGAGGGTATATTTACCATCCGGCTGAAGTTTTACAAGACTTTTTCTTGCCCCTCCAAGATTTGGATCCAGCAATTGGGCGACAAAATTGCCTTCCGGGATATAGTCCAACCGGCCTCCATCGAGGGCCGCAAGGTAATTTGTATAAACCGGGTTTTTATCTGCCGCACTAAATGTCAGCTCAAAAATAGATTCATCCGACTTGGCTGTAGTATAAAATGTGGAGTAGGGTTTAACCAACTTGAAAGTTGTATTGGATATCAACTTATTGGCTTGTTCTTCGGCCAAATCCCACTTTTCGGTGTAAAGGAAGATCCTTGCTTTCAAGGCATATACCGACCATTTATTGGCCCGGTTCCTGACTATGGTTGTGCTCAAAAAGCTTTCAGCTTTATCGAGGTCCGTTAAGATTTGAGCATAGTTTTCCGCTACGGTACTCCGTTTGATACCATTGTCCTGAGTTGGCGAACTTGTTGGTTCTAAAATAATCGGCACACCGCCATACGTTTTTACGAGCGTTGCATAAGCTAGTGCCCTTAGGAAATAGGCCTCACCCATATATTGATTTTTTGAAGCTGTGCTGATTACTGTTTCACTTAAAGCGGCTGTCTTTACGATAACGGAATTCGCCCTGTTAATAGCTTCATACATTGAGCCATATGCACCACCTCCGGTTGGATCTGCTCCACTGCTTCCAGCGGCTGTTAAGGTTGGGATGATATTTCCCGGACTCGTGTTGTTTACAACATTGTCTGAAATTACATTGTGGGAATTCAGATTGGATCCATAATAGTTCTGTGTGGCATCGTAAACCCCTATCAACGCGGCATATGCCGATTTCTCATCTGTAAATGCTGTATTGTCTGATACATATATTTCCGGTTCAACATTCAGGATATTGTTGCAGGAGGTGTTGAACAGTAGAAATAGAACAGATATGATTAAGATTGACTTTTTCATTTTCGTAAAATTTTAAAATGTTAGATTGACCCCCATCACAAACGAAACAGGCTGTGGCGGGGTTCCAAAATCGAGACCTTGTACCAACCCACGTGAGTCGCCTGCCCCAACATTCACTTCTGGGTCGGGACCGGAATATTTTGTTAGGGTGAACAAATTGGAACCTGTCACATAAACACGTGCAGCCGTGAGTTGTAACCTGGAAAGAATTTTCTTTGGAATTGTATAGCCAAATGAGACATCCCTCAGACGGATATATGACCCATCTTCGACCAAACGGCTTGTCTGCCCCTCATAGTTAAAACTGCCATCCGCATTCACGACAGATTTTGGTTTTGGGAGTACGTTGATGTCACCCGGATTTTTCCAGTAATTGACGCTGCTTTTTTGAATGGAACGTGTTGTTCCGCGTGTACCGCCCGATTCGAGGAACATGGCCGTATAATTGAAAATTTTATTACCTGATTTGAAGAAAACATTGATGTCGAGATCAAAACCTTTATATGTCAATGTATTGCGTATGCTACCTTCAAATTTTGGCCATGCATTGCCCACGATCTGTTTGTCGGCAACAGTAATTTTTCCATCCTTGTCAACATCTTCGAAAAGTGCATCACCTGTCTGTGGGTTAACACCGAGGTACTTATAGACCCAAAACGAATAGAGTGGCTGGCCTTGTTCCACGCGATACATTACATAACTTCCTGAAATCGGCGAATTTAGCTTTTCTACTTTATTGGCGTTGTGTGAAATTGAAAGGTTCGTTTTCCAAACAAACTTATCCCGGTTGATATTGACCGAATTCAATGACAACTCAATTCCACGGTTGCTGATCTCCCCCACATTCTTTGTAACAGATGAGAAACCTGTTTTTGTCGGAACCGGGTCATCGAGCAATAAATCGCGCGTGTATTTGTCGTAATAATTCACAACAAATGATAACCTTGATTCCAATAAATCCCCTGACAGGCCGAAGTTCAACTGACTTGTGGTTTCCCATTTAAGATCTGGATTGGCCAATTGCAAAGGAGATGTCCCTGCAATGCCATCGTAGTTGCTGCCACCCTGCCAAAGTCCCTGTGAAGCAAAATCGGAGATGTCCTGATTTCCGGTGAGACCATAACTCACATTCAGTTTTAGGTCCTTTACAGCGTTGGTTTTAGGGAAGAACGATTCGTTGGAGATGTTCCATGCCGTACCGATCGAAGGAAAATAGCCCCATCTATTGGCTGAGCCAAACCTGGAAGAAGCATCAGCCCTGACGTTTAAATCGATGTTGTACCTTTTTTTGTAAGAGAAGTTGGCTCCTGAAAAGAAGGAAACCAAACTATATTGGGTTGCAGTAGATGAAGCTGTTTGTACGGCTGCCGAGGCAATTCTTTTGAACTGGTTGCTTGGAAATCCAGTTCCGGTAAGGCTTTCCCGTTCTGTGCCGGTTGTCTGCACGGTATTACCAAGGAAAACGGCGAGGTCCCCGATCTCCCCGAAAGACGAATTGTAATTCAACAATTGTTCCGCAGTTAAGGTTTGCTTGATTGTCGTTACATCGTTTGCTTCACCGGCCGGTTGACCGTAAACAAGGTTGGTATTGTAATAGGCGACTTCATGATAATTGTTGTAGTCGCTGCTTGCCGACGATTTAAAAGAAAGGTTGTCTCGAATATTGTACTTTACATACAGGTTGTTGATCGCCCTTAAACTATAAGCATGGTTGTCGGAGTTTTTGAGGATGGCAATGTGGTTGTCAAAAACTCCCGATTTGGTGTAACTCCCATCAGCATTATAGACCGGATAAAAAGTTGGGGAGTGCAGGGCTGCCTGAAAAAGTCCGGCGGGACCGTCACCAACACGCACAACCTCACGATTCACCTTCGAGATACTGTTGCTGGTTCCCACTTTCAGTTTTGGGGTAATCGAATGATCGAGGTTCAACCGGAAGGAGTACCTCACAAAATCCTGAATTTTAAGGGTGGCCTCCTGATTCTGGTATTCTGTGCCAAGGTAGAAGTTGGTTTTAGCATCTCCACCCGACACGGAGAGGTTGTATTTTTGTAACTTGGCGACCCTGAATATGTCGCTGATCCGGTCGTATGTTTGCTGCTCTTCGGGATTTCCCCAGGCAGGAAACCCTGCAATGATTTCAGTTTTTGGCCTGAACGGCCGTGTTGCAAACGATTTGCCGTCGTTGAGCCACGCGGCATTTACAATTTCACCATGTTCCGGACCAGTCACCAATTGCCATAGATTGACCGCTTTTGCAAAACCGCTTTCTGCCTGAAAGTTGATTTTGGTTTTTGTGTTTTTAGCCCCACGTTTTGTGGTGATCAGGATGACCCCGTTCGCCCCCCTTGACCCGTAAACAGCTGTAGCGTTTGCATCTTTAAGGACTGAAAGTGATTCGATATCTTCGGGGTTCAGATCTGAAAGTGGATTGGAAACCTGACCGCCAAGGCCTCGCGATAGTCCCTGGACATTCTCATTGTTTATAAATACACCGTCAACAACATACAAGGGTTCATTTCCGGCAGTAATGGAAGTTGTTCCGCGCAAACGAACCAGGGCTGTCGTTCCCGGTACGCCTGAATTGCTGGATATCAACAAACCGGGTACTTGTCCCTGTAATTTCTCTGTGATAGCCGTAGAACTGGCCTTTGATATCTGGTCCGTAGAGACAGTTGTAATTGAACTTGTTACAGCGACCCTCTTGGTTTGGGCATATCCGGTAATCACGATTTCATCAAGGTTATTTAGAATTTCCTTGAGGCTCACGTTCAGTGGCTCAGTGTCGTGAATGATCACTAGTTTGCGTTCATATCCCAAAAAATTGACTTGCAAGGTTACAGGAAGGGCATGGTCAAATGTGAACGAAAACTTCCCTTTTTCATCAGTTACGGTCCCCTGTGCTTTTCCCCTGATCGTAACGGATGCCCCTACAATGGCTTCATGTGTTTTAACATCAGTGACCGAGCCGGTAATTGTAACCTTCTGTTGTCCATAACCATTATTATATTGAATAAGGAGCAACAGGACAAAAACAGCTTTAACTATTTGATTCATATGATTTGCATTTTATTATTTTTGAGAATAATCTGCGTATTTAGTTTCGTTTGTCCGTAAAAACCCAAAATGATGGTTGTATTGCTGACCTGTGACTGCAACCCAGTTTACAAAATCGATGAGCGCTGGATTATTGCAATCTGAATTGTAACTGAAACTGATCCCATCCATTGGGATGGTTTTGGTTTTTGATGATTCAAGAAAAGCGATCAATTGATCGAGGTTTCCATAGATCAATTCTTCATTTTTTAACCTGCCATTGTTATCCGGATCAATCGGAAGGATTTTAATCCCTCCGATTGGTGTCCGGTCTTCCAGGTTATAAAGCAGGCCCAGGGTGCTATATGCGACTCCTGTGGAATCGCCAAGAACCGATTCGATAAGATATTTGTCATCACCTGTAACAAGGATCCCTTTTAACCCCAGGTTGGTTTTTCCAAAATGGCTGATCAATACATTGGCAGTCGGCGATTGGGGAGATTGTGTATAGACATTATATGGAATTTCCCCATTTCCCTCTGATCCCTGTTTATCGCCATTATCACCATCAGACTGTAAAAAGATGTTTTTTAATTCTTCCTGTCTGATGCCGTTTTTTATCTGTTTGTTGAAGAAATTGTTCCTCATGTTAGCAACTGGTAAAACTGCGATCTTACCAACTTTTACAAAGTTTTCTTTTGCCGCCGCATCATTTGCCGCCAGGGAGTTGACAGTAAGTTTAAGGTCGGTTGGTTTGTTTTGCAATGAGCTTTTTACAAATTTGAAAACAACACCTGCTTTTTCTTTGGCATATTCACTTGCCCATTTTTGAACCAAAGAGTTCGCAAATTGACTACCCGAAATTGTAATGACCTGTTCCGTTTTCTGGGCTTGCAAAAAGGTGGAACAAAATATTAAAGCGAGCAATAAATAAGACCGGCATAAAATATTTCTCAATATTTCAATATATTTCATTTTTATTCATTGTTGTCCGGTAAAACCGGGATTTACTAAATTTTGTTTTTTAACGTGTT
>JBAXWR010000014.1:0-56422 GCA_037128295.1 Mariniphaga sp. | reverse complement strand
TGATCACTTCCAAATGAGCGTCAGGCTCATCAAGTAAAAGTATTGTATTGGGATTCGCAAACATATATGAAAAAAGCAATAAAGTTTGTTGGAATCCCCTACCACCTGAGGAAATATCATATTTAATACCATTTTCCAAATATTCGAGGCCTAGTAATCCTGTTGATTTGGCCAATTCTGGCTTTTGTAAATCAACTCCAAACATTAATTTCAGTACTTTACACAATTTTTCCCAATTCTGTTCCGGATCTGTCCTTTGATTGACTGCTTTCTCAGGAAAAAGTATTTCAAAGCAGATATTTCTTAATACTTCCGCCGTTTTACCCTCGCCAAGTTTTCGGTCAATTGATCCTAACGTAAGTTTATCCTCAGAAGTTGAAATGCCTGACATAGGTTGTAAAAATCCAAAATGTATTCCACAATTTTTCTCGTATAAAAAGATCATTTGTTGTAAACCAGAAATAATTTTACAGGAAAAAGATTCTGCATTTGAAAAGATAAACTCAGCCCTGCAACTCCATTTAACTCCATTTTCATCTCCTTCAAGTTCAATATAAATGGGTATATGTGTTTGGCCTCCATTAGGATTTAAACTACGTTTAGTAACTTTTTTACCTTTCCAAAGAAAGCGGGCATCAGAAATAGGACTATTTAAAAGATCTCTCCTGTTCAATATTACGGAACCTTTACTCAAGTCTCTTCTTTGGCTAGCTGATATATAGTTTTTTACACCTATTTCCCAAAGACAAAGAGCCTGAAATATTGTTGACTTACCAGAATTATTAGGTCCAATAATTACAACAGATTGGGAGAGACTAAATGAGATGCAGCTCAATTTTTTGAAATTCTCAATTTTTATGTTCGTTAACATGCTTTTGCTTTTTAGCAAAGCTACTAAATATTCTGATTTCCTAATATCACGGTAGTTTTGTAATTTTACCCCCTTAATAATAAAACAGCATTCGAAATGTACAGAAATTATACTTGTGGTGAACTCAGATTGTCCCATATTGGTCTAGAACCTATTTTAGCCGGTTGGGTCCAGACAGTGCGTAATCTTGGTGCTATGACTTTTGTCGATATTCGCGACCGCTATGGGATTACCCAATTGGTTGCAGATGAAAATACTGCTCCAGAATTGAAAGAACGGTTTGATAAACTTGGCCGTGAGTTTGTGATCCAGGTGAAGGGAGTCGTGCGGGAACGCTCAAGTAAAAATGCTAAAATATCTACTGGTGAGATAGAAGTTGATATACAGGAACTTACAGCTTTGAATAAAGCTGCAGTTCCACCATTTACCATTCAGGACGATTCGGATGGAGGGGACGAATTGAGAATGAAGTTTCGTTATCTTGACCTTAGGCGCGAAATGGTCCGTAAAAACCTTGAGTTGAGGGCGCGTATGGCCCACGTTGTTAGGAATTACCTTGATGACCTTCAGTTTATTGAAACTGAAACACCGGTTTTAATCAAATCGACACCTGAAGGAGCACGCGACTTTGTGGTTCCATCGCGTATGAACCCAAACCAGTTTTACGCTTTACCGCAATCGCCACAAATATTCAAACAACTTTTGATGGTTGCAGGTTTCGACCGGTATTATCAGATTGTGAAGTGCTTCCGTGACGAGGATCTCCGTGCCGACCGTCAACCCGAGTTTACCCAGATCGACTGTGAAATGTCGTTTGTAAGGCAGGAAGATGTTTTGAATATGTTCGAAGGCCTGACCCGCCATCTGTTCAAAGAAATCAGGGGTTTTGAACCCGATGAATTTCCAAGGATGACATACGCCGAAGCCATGGAGAATTATGGTTGCGACAAGCCGGATCTCCGCTTTGGGATGAAATTCAAAAATATCACGGAACTTGTTAAAGGCAAGGATTTTAAAGTATTTGATGATGCGGAGTGTGTTGTTGGGATTTGTGTCCAGGGGTGTGGCGAATACACACGCAAACAGTTGGATGCTCTGACTGAACTGGTCAAAAGGCCACAGGTTGGTGCCAAGGGTCTTGTTTATGCCAAAGTTAATGACGACGGCACTCTAAAATCTTCTGTAGATAAATATTATAGTCAAGAAGATCTTGCGAAATGGAGTGCTATTTTTGAAGCTAAGCCTGGTGACTTGATTCTAATCCTTTCGGGTGAGAAGGAGCGCACATTACCTGCATTATCGGTACTGCGCCTCGAAATGGGCCGTCAATGCGGTTTCATGGACAAGAATGTTTTCAAACCACTTTGGGTTGTCGATTTTCCACTACTTGAATGGAATGAAGAGTCTCAACGTTTTCATGCAATGCACCATCCCTTTACATCCCCGAAACCGGAAGATATCGAATTGCTCAACTCCGATCCCGGAAAAGTAAGGGCTAATGCTTATGATCTTGTAATCAATGGGGTAGAGATCGGTGGAGGTTCTGTAAGGATCTTTGACAGTGAACTCCAAGCTAAAATGTTCAAAACACTCGGTTTTACTAAACAGGAAGCGGAGAATCAGTTCGGATTCCTTATGGAAGCATTTAAATATGGGGCTCCTCCACATGCAGGTATTGCTTTTGGGTTTGACCGTCTGGTTTCTATGTTTGCCGGATTGGATTCGATCAGGGACGTAATCGCGTTCCCAAAGAACAACTCAGGACGTGATGTAATGAATGATTCACCAGCTGAAATTTCGCAGGTTCAACTTGACGAACTCTACATTTCGCTAATCCAACCCAAAATTAAGGGATAAATTATAAATATTTGATTATTAATACAATAGAAAAGGGACAAAATATTTTGTCCCTTTTCTATTGTATTTCCATCTGTTTCAATCCATTTCCATTTTTGCCAAGAAATGAAAAACTAATTTTTATACAGATCCTCAATTTTCAAGTTCCCCACTCAGGTTTTGCAATAGATAAGCTTTTACCTCCGAAACAGGAAGATTCTGTCCTAATAAAAACATAAGTTTCGTGATTCCTGCCTCAACGGTAATGTCTTTACCACTAACTACCCCTGCTTCCTTAAGTTCGCGGCTTGTTTCATAATAGCCCATTTTTACATTTCCACCCGGACATTGGCTTACATTCAAGAATACAATTCCCATATCGGCAGCCTTACGGATTGCCTCGAAAACCCAGGGGAAAGTTGGCATATTGCCCGAGCCATACGATTCCAGAACAATACCTTTGAGGCCTTCAAGTGAAAGGATCGACTCAAAATACTTACGGTTTAAACCAGGGAAGATTTTGATTACAATTACATTTTCATCGATGGAAGTGTTAATATTCAGAATCCCTTTACTTCTTGGATAGTTGATTTTTTCGTAATTGTATTTGATATCAACACCTGCAGTTGCCAGTGGTGGGTAGTGATGTGAGGTAAAAGCGCTGAATTGTTGCGAATCTTCTTTTGTCGTCCTGTTTCCTCGAAAGAGATTTGAACTGAAATAAATACAAACTTCCGGAACTACCGCTTTCCCATCTTTTTTGGCAGCGGCAATCTGAATTGCCGTAATAATGTTTTCTTTACCATCGGTGCGTAATACTCCGATGGGCAACTGCGATCCGGTCATAATAACTGGTTTATCCAGATTCTCAAGCATATAGCTTAGGGCAGATGCCGAATAAGCCATCGTATCTGTACCATGAAGGATCACGAAGCCATCGTATTGGGAGTAATACGTCTTAATTGTTTTTGCAATCTGTATCCAGATGGCCGGGGTCATATTGGCCGAATCGATAGGTGGGGTAAAGGTTATTGATTCAATGCCAAACCCGAGTTTGTAAAGTTCGGGGATTTCTTCCTGGATCAATTCGAATTTCATGGGTGAAAGGGTCTTTGTTTTCGGGTCTTCCCGCATCCCGATTGTGCCACCAGTATAGATAATCAGAATGGATTGTTTGTCTAAAGCCACTTTATTTGTAATTTGATAGGTTACAAAAGTATAAATCCCTTATAAATAAAACCTTAAAATCCAAATAATTGTTGGGCATTCCGGGTTGTTATTCTGGCAACTTCTTCTATGCTGGTTTGGTGAAGCGAGGCTATTTTGGAAGCAATTGCTGTAATGTAGGCACACTCATTTCTACGGCCACGATGAGGCACAGGCGCTAACCAGGGAGAATCAGTTTCCAGAACGATATTATTAAGGTCAATATCTTTAACTATTGCATCCATACCCGAATTTTTAAAAGTAACAATTCCCCCTACACCGATTTTAAAACCAAGTCCGATTACCTGCCTGGCTTGTTCAATATTGCCTGTAAAACTGTGGAATACACCGTCTAATGTCTTATCCTTTTCCTGCATAATAACCTCTATTACTTCCTGAAAAGAGTCTCTGACATGTATCACTATTGGTATATTTAATTTTTTTGCCCACCTAATTTGAGTCGTAAATGCTTCAATTTGTTCAGAAAGAAAGGTCTTGTTCCAATACAGATCGATTCCTATTTCCCCAATTCCTTTAAAATCTCGTTTGCCCAACCAATAATCCATGATTTGCAACTCCTTACGAAAATCCTCCTTAACAGATGTTGGATGTAAACCAATTAATGGGGAAAATAATGAAGGAGTAGAATCTGCAAGATCAAGCATAGGTTTGATCGTGGAACTATCAATATTCGGCAATATGATCTTGTTGATCCCAGCATTTAGTGCCCGTTCAATCACTTCGTTCCTGTCGGAACTGAATTCTTCGGAATAAATATGTGAATGGGTATCAACAAACATGTGCTTTATTTTGAAGCAAAGGTAATTTTATGTGAAATTGCATCCGTTAAAATAATGTTATGTCTGTGTTATTTTCACTACTATTTTCACGTAAATTTGAAAAGATGAAAAATCCAATAAAAATGACAGATAACGAGTTGAAAGAGAAATCGAAACAGGTCAGTAACCTACTGTCAGCCAGAAAACTAAAGCCGGCCTTCGATCTTTTGGAGCGATTAATTTTAGATAATGGGCTTGGGGAATACAGTGATGAATACTTCAATCTTGAGCAAAATTACAAGTTTATGCTCAAATATACTGTTGAAGGGATCAATGATCCTGAAAGGCAGAAAATTTATGAGCATTTATTAATTTCCACATTTGAGCTTGCAGACAATGCTTTTGAGATTCTTCGCATGAAATATTCACAATCTGTTGAATATCAAAAAAAACGTGGTTTTGTGAAGCACTTCATTAAAGATGGAAAACAGTATTTGCACGAATTGGAAAGTTACTTTGTACAAAAGGAGTTAAGGTCATTGCTCAGTGTAAACGATAACCCTGACTTGAGCAATGATTTAAAAGCTGAGGAAGAGAAACATACACAAAAGATAATAACCCTTTTTTATCATTTCTGGTTCTTCAACAAGCTGACCGAAGATGAAATGGATTTATTCAGATCTTTTGTTGGTGATGAAGCATTTCCATTTCACGAAAAAGCACTGATGGTTACAGGCCTTTCGATGAGCCTTTTACGATTTTTCGATGAAAATAAAATCATGCTTCTTTTTCATTGTCTTGGATCAATGGAGGAAGAGATTGGTCTCAGGGCGTTAATCGGCTTGTTGATAGGTATTTACTTATACGACCAGCGGATGCCATTTTATCACTCCATCGTCGGAAGATTGAATATTCTGATTGAAGATCCTAAGTTTAAGTCAAATCTGGAAAAATCGATCCTTCAATTTATTCGAAGTAAAGAGACCGAAAAAATCCAGCGTAAGCTACAGGATGAAATTCTCCCTGAAATGATCAAGCTAAGCCCGAATTTGCGAAACAAATTAAGCCTCGAAAGTTTGTTGGGTGAAGGACTTACAGAGGACAGGAATCCTGAATGGCAGGAAATACTAAAAGATGCCCCAGGGTTAATGGGGAAAATCGAGGAACTTACAGAGATGCAATTAGAAGGTGCGGATGTATTCCTAAGCTCGTTTTCGATGTTGAAACATTTTCCTTTTTTCAGCGAGTTGGCTAATTGGTTTTATCCATTTACAGCAGATCATCCTGCAATAAAGAAAAACCCGATCAATAAGGATTCTGGTGAAGACCTGACTTTTACTCAATTGATCATGAATTCCACAATGCTTTGTAATTCTGATAAATACTCATTTTATTTCAGTATTTTGAATATTCCACCAGACTATAAAAAATTGGTTGCGGATTCATTGAAAGCGGAGTCGGAACAGCTAGATGAAATCGCCCGTGATAAATCGTACCTTTCCCATAGCAAAAAATCGGAAACAATTATCAGTCAGTATGTCCGCGATCTTTATCGGTTTTATAAGATTCATCCTCAGAGAGAGGGTTTTGAAGATATTTTTGCATGGAGATTTGATTTTCACAACAAGTTCGCTTTCTCTAAACTGTTAAGTGAAGATTTAAAAATTCAACGTAGCATAGCAGAATTTAATTTTGCAAAGAATTATTTTAGGGATGCTGCCGATATGTATGAATTATTGCTCAGCATGAACGATCATCCCGAAATGCTTCAGAAGTTGGCCTATTGTTATCAGAATATGGGTGATTATAAAAATGCCCTAAATTATTACCTTAAAGCTGACCTATTCGATCAGAACAAACTTTGGAACCTGAAAAAGATAGCCCTGTGTTACCGGAATCTGAAAAAACCGGTTAAAGCACTTGAATATTATCAGCAGGCTGAAATGCTTCAACCGGATGATTTGAACCTGCATGTTTCAATCGGACAATGTCAAATGGAGCTGGACCAATATGAAGAGGCTCTAAAGTCATATTATAAAGTCGAATATCTTTCACCTGGCAATA
This sequence comes from Mariniphaga sp., assembly GCA_037128295.1. Lineage (GTDB taxonomy): Bacteria > Bacteroidota > Bacteroidia > Bacteroidales > Prolixibacteraceae > JAAFHB01. The sequence continues at coordinate 49,666 of JBAXWR010000014.1, read as the reverse complement.
AAAAAATTTGGAGGCCAATTGGTTGGTGTTCATTTTTAGTTGGCAAAGTTGGGCAGGCAGAAAAATATTTTGAACGATTAATTAACGAAGATCCTAACAAATACGATTTATTGAACATGGGTCATGTTCAATGGTGCCTCGGAAACAGGAAAGCTGCCCTTGATTTTTACAAAAAAAGTATAAACGATCCGGAGAATTCAGAAAAAGATTTTATGGAAGCCTTCGAAGAGGATTTACAACACCTTATAAACCAGGGTGTTAATATGGAAGATGTGCCGATTATGCTTGATCAGCTTAGGTATTCGCTTGGAGAATAACAAGTGTAAGAAACCAAAACAAGCCGATAAATAATATTACCGGCTTGTTTAATGGTAAAACTACTGAATTGTATAAACGACCACGCTACTGTCAATGCTGATCCCAACAGTAAAGGTCATGCTTGACGTTGCTGACCCAGAAACAGTAATGGTGATTTTCCTGTCCGCAGTTAGTTTTGCCTCGATTGCATCGAACATCGCTGTTGTTATAACAGGGCTAAAAGAATTATTGACGGATGTAATATTGGTTTGATTAATAACATCCCCAACTCCGGTAATATTCAATTTTACTGAGTTAATTGTTTGATCCACCGGTAATCCTGTAACAGTAACCACCACTGAGTTGAGATTAATCTGTTTGATTCTTGATGTATACGAAGCAAGGTCAACGTTTGCATCTAGGGTTAGGTCCTGAGTTTTAGAAAACGAAACTGGAGTACCTACAGCTAATAGATTGCCAGATTTCATGCCTGCTAACCAAGAGGTGGCATCTATTACCAAATTTTTTTCCAACTTGGTATTGATTGTGAGGGTAGTGGCATCTTTAATTTTGTTGCATCCCGTAAACAAAAATACAAATGCGATAAGGGACAATAATTTGATTTTCATAGCATTGAATTTAGAAGATAAATGAAATAAATATTTTTGCACAAACGATAAAACTACGAAAAAATAATTGATCATCAAAGTTTTCAAGTTTATGTTGATTGATAAACAGTACTTTGTTAAAAAAGTTCAATGATCAGAAATATCGGGGGGTAGTAGCGCGCCCCCTACGACCATAAACAAAATCGTAACTGATCATAAACTCATGGGTTCCGGAATTGACCTGTGTAGGATGGAATGTTGTCTGATCGTAGGAATACCCAAATTTAAGTTGGTTGTTCACATTAAACTGGAAAATAAGTCCATATGAGTTTTCCACGCGATAGGTTGCTCCAATCCAGACCCTATCATATAGCAAAAAGCTTCCCGATAAATCAAAAAAGCTTGGGGTGCGTTCAGCCCATCTGTAAAGGACGGTAGGCTTAAATTTAAGAATATCGCTTATAAAAAACACAAAACCACCCATCCCATAAAAATGGAGTACTTCCCGATAAACATTTTCTGAATTTTGACTTTGTATTCTGTTTTTTAGGATTTTAGGTGCAGAAGCACCTATAAAGAACCGTTCACCATGCCACATAAAACCTACTCCCAGATTGGGAAGAAATTTAAAATTGACATCATATGCAAAAACCGGATCGTTCGGATCATTGATCAGTAGATCGGTCAGGTAGGCTTGATAGATGTTGAACCCACCTTTGAATCCAAATGACAAAAATTGATCCTGTGTCAAATTGATGTGATAGGCATAATCAATATAAATCCCGTTCTGCCGGACTGGCCCCCATTTATCATTTACAATCGACAAACCTAACCCGACATTATACCTGCGAAGCGCTCCATTAATCGTTAAAGTATTTGTATTTGGGGCTCCATCAAACCCAATCCATTGCGCTCGGCTTATTCCAGTAATATTTAACGCGCCATTGTTGCCTGCGTATGCAGGTTGTATCGTGAGCAAATTATTCATATACTGGGTATATACCGGATCCTGCTGCGAAAAGGAGAAAAATGGCAATCCGATAAAAAGGTAAAAACCAAAGCTTAAAGTCCTACCCAACTTTTTAATTGCGGTACTTTTCAAATTAGAATAATTAAAGATCAAATATAATGAATTAATCTGATAATAAAATACCTTAATTTGGAATATAATGAATCTAACAAATTCAATACGCAACATAAATGAACCCCTTAATTATACGGTTTGTTAAACCCATCTTAAGAGAGTAATAGTAAACACCGTGATTTATTAGAGTCTGAGATTGAGATCCGCCCGTTGAGTATTTTCCTGACCAATCATTTTGATAATTCCCGCCTTTAAATATAACCTTCCCATCTTTCGTGAAAACAATCAGTTCAGATCCAGGGTAATTCTCCAAACCCTTAAATACCAATAAATCGTTTAAACCGTCACCATTGGGAGAGAAACCCTGTGGAATTGCAATTGGGGCATCATCTACATCGATGATAACCTCTGTAGAATCGGATATATTATTGCCATCAGATATTCTGTAGATGAATTTGTCCTTTCCGGTATAATTGGGGTCAGGACTATATTTAATAATCCCGTTGTTGAGGACATTGACGGATCCATGAGAAGGTTTAATCGCTATTTCAAGCGATTCAGGTTTGATATTGTTGGACGAGCTGTAATCGTTCGAGATAACAGGAAGCATGAGGTCCTCGTCCCATGTACATCTGGCATAGTCGGCATTTGCACGGAGAATATTTTGAATATCCGACACTTTTTGGGCAGCCGATGACTCGCATCCATATTTGTCCCTTACCAATAAAGAATAACATCCAGGAATTGAAACCTTTATCTTTTCACTATTCGAATCACCTGAAAAAGAGCCGTTTTCAACAGCCCATTTATACACAATCTTTCTTCCTGTTGAAGTACTACCATCTGCAAGTTTGTATCCATTTTTATCAATTAAATCGGAGTAAACTATTTTTGCTGACGGTCTAATATCCGTTTTAACAACTAAGGTGTCGGAATCGGTATTTCCTGACACGTCAGTTACCTTAAGTCCAACCCTGAAATTGGCAGGTAAGCCACCGGCATAATGGGGCGATATCGAAAACAAGGTGCATATACATTCCGGATTTTCAATAGTGCCCCCTTTATCTAATGTTGTCCATTCATATTTTACAATTTCACCCGTTGATCCTGACCCATCAAGTTTAATATTTTGACATGATCCGATAATTGTATCGATACCAGCGTTTGCAATAATAGAAGTTGTTAGTACCTCCATTTTTCCGACTTTTCTATTGGAGCAACCCGAAAGGTTAAATGATTGTACGGTAAAGTAATAAGTACCTTTTATACCCCACCTCACAGCAACTTCGGAACCAGTATTACCCTTTATAAATTCTGCTTCAGCTGTTGAAACTTCAGTGACAAGAAATTTGTCGGTATATATTTTCCAAAAAAAAATGTTTCCTGGTTTGTCTTTTACACTCAATTTTCTGACTTCACCGCAATTGACCACGTTAGTACCCTGTGCAGCAGCAAAGCCTACTGCAAACAAGATTGTTAATACCGTCAATCCAAAGGGTTTACAGTTCAAGCAGAAATTCATCCTATTACCGGATTTATCTATATATTTTCCTTTTGGCGAATAATGAATCAATAATTTATGGCACCAGAAAGTTAGTAGAAGGAGCTGTTGGTACCGCCAATGGCGAACCAGATGGTGTGTTGGTGACTATTTCAGGACGAGCCTTAATTGTTTGGGTGACCATTTTGCCGAAAGCGGCCTCTTCGGTACAGTCTGTGCTGCTTTTCACATCTTTAAGCAATTCAGTGCTATAAATACCGTCAATTGCAATATTGACATTCTGATCTGAAGACCCTTCGTATGTTCCATTTGAAATGATCAATTTAATATAAATCGGAAGTGATCCATCGGCAGCAACAGTGGCCTTGACTGAAGATGTAAATTCTCCGCCTGTGGAATTGGCGGCATCAGGGAATGCTGTGTAGGTTCCTGAGATTGTTGTTGACCAACCCAGTTCTTTAATAGTTTGACCTGCATTTAAAGTAGGGATTTTTACAGATGGAGTCCATTCTCCCGCAATGTTTGATGCCGTAACTTTTGAATAAAAAGTGTTTTCACCGTAAGTATAAGCGGCTTTGTCATCGGTAGGATTAATGATAATCCCTGTAATATCTGCAGCACAATAAATTCCGCTAGCGGCAGCGCCTGTATTATCTACGGCTTCTATTGAAAGAAGGAAACTATTAAGGGGACTGATTTTCCAGACTTTAATATTTGACGCACTACAGGTTCCATTGTTCTGGCCATATTTCACCACCAGGTAATATGGGTTAATTGCTGCCAGGGCTATAGCCTCCGGCGACCAGGTAATGATTATACTTTTCTGACCTGCGGCAAGACTTGTTTTCCCATATGTAAGCCCGCTTCCAATCGTAATTACACTTCCAGTTGAAGGAACTTCAGCACCTGAAATGATATTTGGATTGGTCGTAACATACCAGCTAAAATTTCCACTGTCAGTATAACCGTTTATTGCAGATATGGTTACTGCATAGGTATAGGGAACGGTTACACCAGGACGTAATGGTCCTGGCGTACAGGACTGTGCTTCAACAACATTGATAGAGGCAATGAATACAAGTACAGCGACTACTAAAAGCTTTTTCATGTCGATAATTTTTAAAAGTTGTTTTTAAGATGAATCATGAAATATTAAATAATCTGGTTGAATCTTGAATGAAATAGTTTAAAAATCACGGATAATTGGTGGTCTTGGATGTATTGTAATTGTGACAACTGGTCGCTCCTCAATAGTTGTCAAATTTCCATATTTATCTTCAAGCCAATAGGTTATATTATGATTGACTATGTTTTCAGCCTCACCAGGCAGAATAATATCAAATTCTGTTGATGATGGTTGGCCTGTACCGATAATTGGTACAGGGTTTTGATATAAATTTAGTTGCCAATGAATGATTAACTCATTTGACACGGTACAATTATCTATGAAAATTGCAGGATCAAGATCAAGAACATTGTCGGTTGGCTTGATCATGTAATATTCGGGTCTTTGTTCCATAATATCCTCAGATCCATTCGAGGTGGCCTCGATGATATCCTGAACACATAGGTTTTTGTTACTGATGTTTTCACCGAACTTTGGCGGCGAATTATCACCTGAACGAATTGTCACCAATTGATTTGTTGAGCATCCTTGAGAAGACGTTCCCGAAATCTCAATTGATGTTTCTTTTAAAACAGATGGGGTGCTGCTTAAAATTGAGATAGTAATTGGCGATGAATTACCGCTTGAAGGGGTGAGCGACAAGTATTCACTGTTCAAATCAGTCCATTCCCAAAAAAATATTGTACCCTCAACCTGATTTGGATTTGAGAAATTAATGATTTGGGTTCCTGATTCAGGGCAAATATTTAGGGTAGACGGCAATACCAAAAGGTCAGGTGTTGGATTCACAGTAACCACTATTGTTTGGCTGTTAAGACAACCTTCAAGATCCATATTATAAGCATAATTGACATTAACAGGAAGATTGGTTGAATTTGTCAGAGTTTCTCTGATTCCTCCTGTTCCAGAAATTGCTGGCTCGGTAATACCTTGTGTTGTCAATCGATTCCATTCATAAGAGGTTGCTGAGCCTTCGGGTGTATAATTCACCGGTGATCCACTACAACAGGAATGGTTCAAAGAAGATGTAAGCATAGGCATCAAACATCCCTGCACCAAAATATCGTCTATTCTGCTGGTTCCGCCTATGTTTATAGTTTTGCCACTTACCGGTGTGTTGGTCGTCATCAGCCAACGAATATAAAGGGTTGGTTGATTGTCGCAGCTTGATGGTAGGGATACACAGTCGAGCACTCCGAAGATAGTATCGTTCATTACTAAAATTTCAATGCCTAGATTTGACCATGACGAACCATCGTGGCTGAACTGTAATTTGAAATCGCGGGGGCCTGAATTGGAGGATTGCTGGTGTGAAGAGAGTTTTAGATGGCCATACCCCAAAGTGGATAGGTTGATTTGCCAATATTTCTGATCCTGGCCATTGTTCCATTGGGTGTTATTCGTAGAGTAAAAACCCGGCGAATATGACTGAGCTGGGTAACCAACAGTTCCAGTCGAGTTTGTGGTTATCTCTCTGGTCAAATTTGCTGCTATTCCAGCATCCACAACTGGATCTTTATTTTCGAAATCCCACCCTACAATAGTTGTCTGACTTTGGGTCGAAAGAGAATAAAATAGAAGCAGACTGGTTAAAAATAACCGTCGGGCCTTAGGTGAAAACTGCCTGTGCGCCAAATAACCATATTGGGTTATGTGAAGCTGCATGGTCAATTGAGTTAAGGAAAAGCGAAAAATGGATTAATCAATTTGCAATTTTCTTATTTCTTAAAATAAAAAGACAAAAAAAGGCGGAAAAGCAAGGATCCAAAGTGGGTTCCTTTGTTTTTTCGCCCTGTTTTTCGCACCTTCACTCAACAGTACATCGGTTTAAAAACGCATCGAATATTATATACTGCAACTTACAAAAAAAATTCCTGAAAAGCAATTTTCAGGAATAAAAATTCCTTGCAAAAACAAATTTCTAATTTTCGAAACTGTGTTTTTTATATGGCTGATTAATAGTTATTTAACCGCCAATTAATTCATTGTATTCCTCAGCACTAAGTAATTCATCCAATTCGGCAGTATCCGAAATCTTAATTTTTATCAACCAACCTTCCCCATAAGGGTCTTTATTGACCAATTCAGCCGCATCGTTCAAAGCATTGTTCATTTCAAGGATCTCCCCAGAAACCGGCATAAATAAATCGGAAACAGTTTTAACCGCCTCTATGGTACCAAAAATCTCTTCTTTTGGTAATGTCTCACCGACCGTTTCGATCTCAAGGTAAACAATGTCACCCAATTCGCCCTGTGCATAATCGGTAATACCGACAACGGCATATGTTTCCTCAACAAGGATCCACTCATGATCTTTCGTGTATTTCAAATTCAATGGAATATTCATGGATATAGTATTAAAGTGTGTAATTTTATTTTCCAAAAATACGATAAATAATTATGTGACAAACCTGATTTTTGGCACTTTCAGAATCAATTGAATAATCGGGCAAAGCCAGCCTGTTGAATATTTTTGGTTTATCCTTTTATATAAGGTGAAATTTTATTAAAATTGTATTCAAACTACAGACATACGATGTTCAAGGCAGAGATTAAATCAGTTTCAGAAATCAATCATATTGCGGAAAGGTTTTTACAGGCCTTTCCTGCCGACAGGATATTTGCGTTTTATGGTAATATGGGAGCGGGTAAAACCACTTTTATTAAGGCACTTTGTGAGGAGATGCATGTTTTGGACAATGTAACTTCACCCACGTTTGCTCTTATCAACGAGTATAAGACAGGGAAAGGGTGTACCATTTTTCATTTTGATTTTTATCGGATTAAATCACTCAGCGAGGCCTATGACTTTGGATATGAAGATTACTTTTACAGTGGTGACTACTGTTTTATTGAGCGGCCAGAATTGATCGAGTCCCTTTAACCTTCCATTGCTATAAAAATATTGATCAGTGAGGCTGAGGATGGGAAAAGGATGATTGAATCGTTTTAGAAACTTCTTTATAATATATTGCAGCAAAGATACTTATCATTTAAAACATGAATCAAAGGAAAGGTGGCAAATTATCGACTTTGGCCAACGATCAGCTTCTCCCCCGTGAGGAGCTTTATAAAAGATGTCCGAGAAATATTAAACTAAATATCGGTATTCCCGACAATTCGGCTTCAATAGAATACAGCGTGCCACTGACTCCACAATCTGTAGAAGTACTGGTGAACAATGGTCATGAGGTTTTTATTGAGACCGGCGCGGGAAAAGAGGCCAATTATTCCGACAGGGCGTATGCTGAATCGGGTGCTGTAATCTGCAAATCGGCTGCAGAAATCTATCAGTGCGACATTATCTTAAAAATGGCACCTTTCACCCAGGACGAGAGCGAGTTGATGAAGGGTAACCAATTGTTGCTTTCACCTCTTTATATCACTTTGCAAACACAGGATTCGATCCGCAGATTGATGCGCAAAAAGGTGACTGCTGTAGGATTTGAATACATGAAGGATGAAAACGGCATATTTCCTGTGGAACGGATTTTTAGTGAAATTATGGGAAATTGTGCCATCATTGTCGCCAGCGAGTACCTAAGCACCTCACGAAATGGAAAAGGGGTAATTCTGGGTTCGATTACAGGGATATCACCTACAGAAGTTGTAATTCTGGGTTCGGGAACAGCCGCCGAGTACGCTGCGCGAACTGCTTTGGCACTTGGAGCTATCGTTAAGGTTTTCGATGATTCGATCTCCAAATTGATGGATTTTCAATCCCGATTAGGTCAGAGGGTCTTTACCTCTGTTTTTCATCCAAAAGCTTTAAGAAAAGCAATGCGGACTGCCGAGGTTGTGATCGGGGCTTTGTCGATGAATGAAGTCCCGAAAATGATTGTACCGGAGGAGATGGTTGAAGGTATGAAGGAGAATTCGATCATTATTGATTTGAATATTATTCAGGGAGGCTGTTTAGAAACATCGCGGATCACCAACCATAAGAAACCAACTTATATTGAACATGGTGTAATTCACTATTGTGTACCCAATATCACATCTTTAGTTGCCCGAACCACGTCAATTGCTGTTAGTAATATCCTAACACCCATGTTGTTGCAAATAGGACATTCAGGAGGCATCAACCAGTATGTAAAAACGAACCCCGGTTTTTGCGAAGGTATTTATGTTTTTAATGGTGTTTTGACAAATCCCGATATTGGCGAAGTACTGAATATTCCTGTTACCGATATCAATTTGCTGATGGCGGCGTTTTAATATTGAGATATTTAATTTAATGGTTTCCAGAAAAACTTACTCTTCAGCAGCAAGTACCATCATCGAAATGGGGTGTAACCTGACAAGGTTTGTTCTTGTGTGACCTATTCCATTAGGCATAATTTCGCCATTCTGGGAAACAATCAGCCAATTTTCAAAAGGGATGGAATATTCAACAGAGTAGTTGTTACCATTCAGCAAAACAACGATCCTGCGCCAGCGGTCGCCATTTGCGTGGTCGCATAGTTCATAGGCTATTACCCCAGGAATGTACTTGCCAAAGAAGCGCAATTTTGTGCGGATTATGTCAGCATCGGGAATCCTGAAAGCCGGGTGCTGGTGCCTTAATTCTATACATTTTTTAATAAAGTCAACCAAACCCGAATAGGTCACTTTTCGTGTCCAGTCGATCTGATTGATATAATCGGGAGAACGGTATGAATCTCCGTGGCCACCTTTAGAACGGAGCATCTCGTCACCTGCAAGCATAAAAGGGATACCTTGTGAGGTGAACATCAAACCAAAAGCAAGACGGGCCATTCGTTCTATTGTTTCAGGTGATGCTTCTGGGCATGAATACTGTAGTTTATCGTAGAGGGTATAATTATCGTGACAAGAAAAATAATTCACACATTGAGCCGGACTGTTTGCCCATGCTTTTCTTGAGGTGTCAACATAATCGTAAATGATCTGGTCATGGGCGATAGCACCAATGATCGAAAACTTCAATTGCTCTTCCCGCAAGGTTGCCCCACTAATAAACCCAACGTTATTCTTATCAAACGGGGACCCTTTTACCCCATTGCGAAGATCGTCACAAAATGAGGCTATGCGCTCAAGCTTGTTGGTATTTGTTTTAACGGCCCGAAGTTTTTCAGGTAACGGACTTTCGCCTGCCCCCCATCCTTCACCATACATAAATAATTGAGGATCAATTTTATCTAGCCGTTTTCTTATTTGGTTCATTGTTTCAATGTCCGTCAGACCCATCAAATCAAAACGAAAACCATCAATATGAAATTCTTCGGCCCAATAGGCGACAGATTCTATAATGTATTTCCGTACCATTTCCCTTTCTGAGGCAAGTTCTGTCCCACATCCGCTTGCATCCGAAAATGTGCCATCAGAGTTAAAACGATAAAAATATCCAGGAACTGTTTGATTGAAATAAGATTCGAAAATTAACCCGGTATGGTTATAGACCACATCGAGGAATACTCCTATTCCAATATTGTGAAGGGATTGGACAAGTTGTTTAAGTTCCCTGATCCGAACATTTCCATCAAAGGGATCAGTTGAATACCAACCTTCCGGTGTGTTGTAATTTAAAGGGTCATAGCCCCAGTTGTATTGTGCCGAAGATTGTATTTCATCAACAGTATAAAAATCGGCAACGGGAAGAAGATGAACGTGGGTAATTCCCATCTCTTTCAAATGGTCAATGCCGGTTGACTCCCCGGTTGGCAATTTTGTCCCCTTTTCCGTAAAGCCAAGGTATTTACCTTTGTTGGTAATGCCTGAGTGAGGAGACATTGAAAAGTCGCGGATATGAACTTCATAAATGACAATATCTGTTGGGTTTGGCATTGTTTGCCGCAGATCCGAATCCCATGATGGCGGATCACTTCTATGGGGATCGATGATCATCCCGCGCACACCATTTACGCCAGTAGCTTTTGCATAAATATCCGGCCCTTCTTTGAGCCAACCCTGCTTATCGCGGACTTGAATGGTATAAAAATAACCGTCAAGGTTTTCACGTATTTCATAAATCCATGTTCCAAAATCATCGGGTAACATTGGAAATTCGCGAATGGCTTCGCCGCCTTGCCCTTCCCGGTATAAACGAAAAAAAACCCGTTGAGCAGTTGGTGCCCAAACCCTTATGAAAGTTTTTTCGCTTGTCCAGGATATTCCTAAGTCAGGACCCTCATATACAGGCATATCTTTAAAATCGCTATCCTTGAATTTCCAGTCTCTCATTTTTGATTAAAACCATTTCAATCTGATTGTCGAACTTCTGAACCATTTACCATTCAGGTCTTTCATCTCAATACTCATCCGACAGGCCAATTGCAATTCAGGTACAACCTCAAAAAACTGATCCAACGAAATATCCAGAACAGATGCATCGCCGGGCTCTAAAAGGATTGGATAAATTTCGGAGTGTTCAACCCTTAAAACACGAAATTTTCGTCTCGTGAACCATCTCTTAAAGACAATGACCGGAGCATGCAGGTCAATATCTTTCAAACCGGTATTTGTAACTGTCATTTCAATATTGGAAGGGTTCAAGTGGCGATTTTTTTTAAGAATGATCTCGGCGTTATAAGGTTCAGACTTTTTTTTAAAAGATAGTTTTTTACCATTGGCACCTTTTGCAAAGGTACGTGTCCGATTAAAAAGAAATAATCCAATCACTAACACGGTGATTATCAAACTCCATTTCAATATCGGATCCATAAAAGGGGAATACACCATCATCATTTTTTTTGAATGCTTCGAAAATTCCTACCAATTAAAGTGTCTGCTAAAAAGCCCGTGAAATTAACACAAAAGAATAGAAATTACAGCAACAACCAAAAATTACAGTTTTAACATCTGTTTTAGGTTTGAATATCCAGCTTTACTAACTTTAAGTTTGGCTCCCTGTTTGGTGACGACCACCCATGAATCTTTTTCATATTGTTGAAGTTCAGTGATTTCTGATATATTTAATAAGTAAGAACGATGAATTCTTACAAATTGATTTCCATCAAGGTGCTGCTCAAAAAATTTCATCGTTTTCTGTTTCATGTAATGGCCCTCCTTGCAATAGATCATTACAAAATCATCCTGAGATTCAATATACAAAATCGATTCTACGGGTATAACTTGTATTTTCCTGCCAAATTTCACAACAACGCGGCTAAGCATCCCAATTTCTTCATCGTGAGTTTCGATCAATTTATTGATTTCCAAATTTGTTGATTTGCTATTCAGTTTTTCTGCCGCTTTGTTTATTGCAACAACTACTCTTTCAAACGGATAAGGCTTAAGCAGGTAATCAATCGCGTTCGCTTCAAAGGCACGGATCGCATATTGGTCATAAGCTGTTGAGAAAATAATTACTGGAGGAATCTGCACCAATTCAAGTAATTCAAAACCGGTTATTTTAGGCATTTGAATATCAAGAAATACAAGGTCGGGGTTTAATTCCTGAATTGCAAGTACACCTTCAAAACCGTTTGAACATTCACCGATCAATTCAACACGATCGTCTTTTGACAGGTAATAGCGAAGCATATCCCGAGCAAGTGACTCGTCATCAATAATTAAGGTTCTGATTTTATTCATTTTTCATTTTTCTTTATTTCCTTGAATCCCTTTTCTGGTTTCCGGATTCCATTCTCCGGTTTCCCTTTTCCGTTTTACTTTGTCTCCAGACGGTCAGGAATGATCATCTTTATCTGAAATTGTTTGTTATTGTGTTCGGTTTGAAGGAGGGTCGTACTTCCGTAAAGCAATGAAAGTCGATCTTTGGTATTTGTCAGCCCCACCCCTTCGCCTTGTTTGGGGCCTGCCAACGGGTCAAAATCATTGATCACTTTTATTTCCATTTGGCCGGGCAAATTTCTCGCCTTCAGAACAATTTCAACCGGTTCCGAAGATTCATAAATACCGTACTTTATTGCATTCTCAAAGATTGGCTGAAGGATCAGGTTAGGGATTAAATGCTGATTACAACTATTTTCAACATCGAAACGATAAGTCAGGTTATTTCCGAACCTGATTTTTTCAATTTGTAAGTACAACCCGATGTTTTTAAGTTCTACCTCGAGTGGCACCATATCATCCTGTTGTTTTCTAAGGGAATAGCGCATAAAATCAGATAAGGAGATAATCATGCTGTGGGCTTTTTCAGGATTCGTAAGGGTAAGCGAGGCAATTGAGTTGAGACTGTTAAACAGAAAATGAGGGTTGATTTGAGATTTCAATGCACTCAATTGTGCTTTCCGGATTTGATTCTGCAATTGGGCTTCCTTTGAATGTTTCTCACGGTTGTGTTGTCTGTAAGCATCTATATAATAATAACATACAAGAAGTGTGTAAATTATTGGGCCACTAAATATTCTTGAGGGAAGCTGATCTTTGAGATAAATATCGTATTGGGGATTGTTGAACAGGATATTTACAATCAACCTCGAGCTGAGTATCCAAGTTGCTGTGAAAACAAGGGCCGCAACCAGGTGGCTTGTAAATATTTGAATTCCTGAACTATGATCTGGATCGTTGTATCTGACTACATACCAGACAGCTATCCCCAGGCTTCCAAGCGCCAATCCAAAGGTTAGGCCGTCCAATATAGCAACAAACACAGGCAGTATTTGATAGAAACTATTAAATACTGCCTGTGCTATTGCAAGACTAATTGGAAACAACCAATAAATCAATGCAGAAATTCTGTTTACTTTTATGGGATGCTCCATACTTTTATGGCATCGTGGTTACCTCTCCTCCTCCAAAAATACAGGCACCTTTGATCACAACCACCTTGCTTGTATTGGATCTTGCAATAACTGAGGCACTTCGTTTGTCATCAAAACCTCCAAAAATCGATACCACTTCAATTTTTATATTCCAGTCTTCAGGAACGGTAATTTTACTTCCACCGAAAATGTTTGCAATATCAATAGTACATCCTGGTATAGGTTTGGAATACATCAGATTAATTTTTGATCCTCCAAAAATCGAAGTGATTTTTCCACCCTGAAAGTTATCGCTGACAACCGAAAGTGTCCTTCCACCAAAAATAGCTGTCTCATCCAGATAATCGACAGAATTTGTTTTCTCGAATTTAGGAGAATCATAGTTGTTGTTGGGTGATCGTCTCCATTGGAGGATAAATATTACCCCAACCAGAACGATCAATGCAGGCCAGAAATTTTCCCTGAACTCATCAGGAAAATCAACCAGAAAGAAAAGGCCGATTGAAATAAGAACAATGGCAGGAGTATATGAACCCCTTGCGAGGTTGAAAAGGCCGATTACGATCAATAACATTTGCCAACTGAAGAGGTGCCTGGTGAAATCGTAGTCGAGCCAGCCAAAATTCCGGGCTATCAGCACGGTGCCAATTACAACGAGTACAATTCCCAGGAATGTGCGTGAATCGTAGTTTTTGTGCCTTCTGCGGAACGAAGTCGTATTGTCCTGTTCCGGTGAATCGTCGTACTTAATCATTGTGTTTGTTTTAAATTGTTCTTAAATTGTGTATTAAACTCGCACAAAACTAATTTGGAACCTGAATGATTAAAACCATGAATCGGCAAATGTACCTGAATTATCGGTAAATGGCATAAATCAACTTTCAGAACCCCTCCCGGACGAGTTGATCATTGAAAGCAATTCGGAGTTTAACTTTTTCTCTTCGATTAATTCTTCCAGTTTAAGGTGCATCCTGTACCGCCAATAATGTTGGGCGATGGCCGGAACATTGATCCTTTCCCCTTCGGTATTGTCACATCTCAACCGTCCATCCATTGCGAGGAGGTCCTGAATTGGGAATATTGCCCACATGGCTGGCGAAAAAAGGTGCATAATCAGGATTTCACGGGCAATCCAGGGTTCCATAAAGTATGGGAATTCTCCCTTGTGTCCCATTACGAGCCTGAAAAATCTTTCACTGTGAATACGGTCTTCTTCCCACCATCCCCTAAGGGTTGACATATCATGGGTTGAGGTAGAGCAAACAGACAAATAAGGTGCATCTGCCGGATGGGCAAATTCGACTTTAGGGTCTTTGGGCATTCGTTGGATCTCAAGACTTAAAATTCCCAGGTCTCGCATAACCTGGGGAACACAATCTGGCACCATTCCAAGATCCTCTCCGCAAATCAACATATCGGTGGCATTCAGTAGTGCAGGTAAAATCCAAAGTGCCTGTTTTTTCCAGTAATCGTCGTGCCGATGGTAGAAGAAATCGATGTAAAGTTCGTCAAGGCAGTATCGTGTCTCTGCTTTCAGGGTCAGGTAAGAATTGGTATTGTGAAAAGCGACCCTTGGATGGAAAAGTGTTGGGCGATAAGGATCACGAACGAAAATCACTTCTGCAATCAGGGAACAGAGCCCATCGCGAATTCGGATGTCTTTTCCAGTTGGTTCAGTTCCTTTCTGGTTAGCAGCGAAATAGTCCCAAACTTTACGCTGTGTATTGAATTCAGGTTTTAAATTATATTTACCTGGTTCATATTCAGATAGATATCCTAATTTCACCTCTTCAGTGTCTTCTCCGAACAACTCCCACAAGAAATAGTCACGAATGTATGGTTTTGTAAAGCGTTCTTCATTAAAAATGATACCCCTGTCCATGATTTCATCACGGCTGAAAGGAAGGGCGGGCTGAAAGTGCCCCAATATGCCTTGTACTTGATTAACAGGTATTTCCCAAATCCTGAAAAATCCAAGAATATGATCTATCCTTGTGGCATCAAAATATTGTGACATTTGTTTGAGCCGGTTATTCCACCATGAGAACCCATCTTCGGCCATTTTTTCCCAATTGTAGGTCGGAAAGCCCCAGTTTTGTCCCAAATCGGCAAACTCATCGGGTGGGGCACCAGCCTGCTGACCAAGATTGAATAAATCGGGATGTGTCCAGGCTTCAACACTATCGGGACTAATCCCGATCGGAATATCCCCTTTGAGAACAATGCCGTTGGTCCTCGCGTATCCTGCTGCTTCCAGAAGTTGTTTATGAGCGTGATATTGAATAAAATAGTGAACGGCAATATCGCCGTAATGGTCCTGATCGGGAGAACATAAGTCATTAATATCTAATTCATTATAAATCTTGAACTCAGGCCATTTTCTAAAATTGGCTGTTTTGTTCTTATCTCTTAAGTAACAGAATGCAGCATAGGGAACCAACCACTCTTTGTTATCGGCAAAGAATTTCGAATAGGCGGAATCGATCAAAAACTGATCTTTCTGCTGGTCAAAGATCAGTTTGAAAAATTTTGATTTAATTCTGTGAACATCTTCATAATGAACTGTCTCAAGCGAGTTGAAACCAGAGAGTGCCTGAACAAAACCAATCATTAGGCTATCGTCTTCCAATACGCCAATTTTATTGATGTTCAAATAAACAGGATGAAGCGCGATTGTTGAAATCGATTTATACGGATACGAATCGATCCATGTATGGGTAGCCACAGTTTCGTTCAAGGGAAGCAACTGGATCAATTTCAATCCGGTAAGTTTTGCCCAATCAACCAATTTTTTAATATCCAGAAATTCACCTATCCCGCCACTTTTCTCAGTCCGTAAAGAGAATACCGGGACAGCAACGCCAGAACCTTTCCAATGAGATACTGGAAACCGAAAATTTTCATCGGTATGGATCTTAAGGCTTTTGGTTTGGTTGCAACCATAAGCGCGAATCATCCTGTTGCTTCCCTGTTCCCAGTTAACAATTCGTTTTTTTACTGTATTATAAACTACATATTTAAACTGGAATGGAAACTTTAGTTTATCAGCATCCAAATCAATACTCCAGATTGGATAATTTTGATCATGCAGGAGAAGAGTGTATTCTTCCATCCAGTTTCCCAATTCAGGTTGGTCACCAAGGATTCCAATCCTGCAATCAGGGTTGATTCTGGGTTCAAGGATCTGAATCCGCAGTACTTTAGAGCCGGTCGGTTTGATGCCAGTTTCTTCAGTTTTTTTGGGACGGTGCATCAATACCTTTGTAAATGCAGAAGATGATAAGGAGATGTCAGTGTTACGACTTACACGCCAAAAATCTCTGCATCTTACCTCTTCGTAATCTTTTGCTGTTGTGTCGAGCAATCGGTTTTTTCCACTTTCCCAAATGATATTTCCATTTCCATCTTTCAGAAGATACTTGTATTCCAATGCTTTCCCAAGTGGAATATTACATTCGAGCTGCCATTCACTATGGTCGTTATTGGTCATAATCAAGGCCCTGGAAGGATCCCATTCTCCAAATTCTTTTGATGATCCTGCAACATAAAGCACCTGTCCCCAGGTGGTTTGATAATCAATTTTAAATGACAATTTCATTTTTCCTCCTTTCATTAGTCGTAAATGACTACACACCCTGAATGGGTTAAAACAATTTTTTTTGATTCCTAAAACCTGGATTTCCACTTAAAAGTTCATTTTATAAATGGAAACCTTATCATGGGTTTACACGTTGTAATATTATCGAAATTATTCATTAAAAAAAATGCAAAAAACATTAGATTTTACGTCATCCCATATTCCATTATTAATCCGTAAACTGGCCGTACCTGCAAGCGTTGGTTTTGTTTTTAATACCCTTTTTAATGTAGTTGACACTTATTACGGAGGACTGATGTCGACTGCTGCCCTGGCAGCAATGTCCCTTACTTTTCCGGTTTTCTTTATTATTCTCTCAATGGGAATGGGAATGGGAACGGGAACCACAGCGTTGATTTCTCAAGCTATAGGAGCAGGACGTCAGGATGAAGCCAATAAGTATGGTTATCAGGCTATTTCGTTTTCGATTATCAATTCTGTCTTTCTCACGGCAATAGGGTTGGTCATTGCCCCCTATTTATTCGTTATCCTGGGAGCTAGCAATGAATACCTCGACATTGCTGTGAAATACATGAATATTATCCTGCTTGGAACAGTCTTCTTCCTGATGAACAGCATCTTAAATTCCCTCCTGACTTCACGTGGCGACACCAGGACCTATCGGAATTTTCTGATTGTTGGGTTCTTTCTCAATGTGGTCCTTGATCCATGGTTTATGTTTGGAGGTTTGGGATTCCCAGCGTTGGGAATCAGGGGGATTGCCTTATCAACGGTGCTTATTCAGGTTATCGGGGTTGGTTATCTTGTAATGGTAACAAAAAAAAGGGGAATTTTTGTAAATGCACGGATTAAAGATTTCATGCCCAATAAAAAATACTTTCTGGAATTGTTTGGGCAGGGATTCCCGGCAAGTTTGAATATGCTTACAGTTGCTATCGGGATTTTTGTTATCACTTACTTTGCCAGCCGTTTTGGAAAGGAAGCGGTTGCTGCTTATGGGATTGCCACCCGAATTGAACAGATTGCCCTTCTACCAACCATTGGGCTCAACATTGCTGCTCTTACCCTGGCTGGCCAAAACATGGGTGCCGGAAGGTATGACCGGATTTTAAAGTCATGGGGACTCAATATCCGTTATGGATTAATGATCATCGCCATAGGAGTATTGTCTGTTGCTTTGTTTGCCCGACAATTGATGTCTGCCTTCACAAAAGACACTCTGGTTATCGGGATAGGCAGTGAATATCTGCATGTCGCGGTTCTTTTCTTTTTGGCTTATGTTTTCCTGAATATTTCTGTTTCAACCCTACAGGGCATGAAAAAACCTTTTTATGCGATATTTGTCGGAGTATACCGCCAATTTCTTATTCCGCTACCTTTATTTTACCTTTTTGCCGTTTACCTTGGATGGGGAACCAAAGGAATCTGGTGGGGGATCTTTTTTGCCAATTGGAGTGCAGCAATATTTACCTATTTTTATACAAGGAGGCAAATCCATAAGCATTTATAAATTGCTAATTTAGTAGCCTTAAAACAACTAATTACGATTTATGAAAACTTTCAGGTACTTGGTAGTCACAGCTTTTATTTTATTTGTTTTTCTTTTGCCATCTACAGGGCAGAACATTATCCTGAAACAAACCAATGAATCAGGTGTTTACAAAAAGGGTCAAAAAATTGATGTTAAGCTGTTCATTCAGGGTCATTACATTGACTCTGTTTTTATCAAAATTCAAAGAAACAATCTGAAGGATATAACCCAACAAAAGGTGAAATTCAAAGGCGACACCCTTTTGGTATTCACTGGAACGTTTAATGAACCGACCTCCATGATTTTTGAAGTGTCAGCAAAAGAAAAAACGGCTGGGATAGGATTAATTGTTGAACCTGAAATGTACCAACCTGGCACCATACGTCCTAAAGATATTGACAAATTCTGGAAACAGGAGAAAAAAGCATTAAGGGCATTGCCTACAGAAGTTAAAACTGTTCCTGTCAAAGTCAATGAAGCAGGATATGTCTGTTCAGATATTGAAATCAATTGTACAGGGCCAAAACCTGCAAGGGGATATTTTGCAAAACCTGAAAATGCCAAATCAAAATCGCTTCCCATAGTTTTATACCTCCATGCCGCAGGAGTTGTAGGGTCATGGTGCCGATCAGAGGTAGGGAATGTCATGCGCTATGCCAAAATGGGTAAAGGTGCATTAAGTTTTGACCTGAATGCTCATGGAATGTTGAATGGACAACCTGAAGAGTATTATAAAAACCTGGAAGCAGGCGAATTAAAAAACTACTATATCTCTGGAATAGAGAATAGAAATGATGTTTACTTCCGTGGAATGTACCTGCGGTTGATCAGGACCCTTGATTTTTTGACTAGTCAGCCCGAGTGGGACAGGAAACGAATTTTGGTGATAGGTGAAAGTCAGGGTGGCGGTCAAGCTTTGGCGGCTGCTGGTCTCGACCATAGGGTAAGTGCTGCGGTAGCCATAGTTCCTGCCATGTGCGACTGGGGCGGAACCTTGTTGGGAAGAAAAGGGGGCTGGCCACAACCCTTTGATCAAAATGGCGACAAAGATAAAATGAGAGCATCCCTTCCATATTTCGACACAGCGCACTTGCTTAAAGGTTGCAAAGCGACTTTGGTTACCGAAATTGGATTAATAGATAATACATGTCCTGCTACATCAATTTTTGCTGCCATCAATCAGGCAAGTGGCAAGAAAAAAACATTCGTGGTTCCCTATAGGGCTCACCAAATGGCTCAACCGGCTTATAAAGAAATTTGGGGGAAAAGTGTGGTCCAGCAAAGGGAAGCATTTATTAAGGACTATTTGGATTGATTGTAAATATTTTGGATTACCAATCCTGCCAATGTAAATCCAAAAATAGCGGTAATGTGAGCAATAGTCCCGTTGATCACAGCTTTTTGACTGCACCATTCGTGATTGTCCAATTCGGGATCGCCTACTCCACTTTTTACCTTTGGGCATAAGCATTTGTCAGTTCCGCATGAAGATCCGGCCCCACGATTTTCGAGTAGCTCTTCACTGTAAACACACAAAAAAGGTTTTGAAGGCAGTTCTCCTTTTCGCATATATTTTCTGATTTTTGATCCTAGCGGGCAACCTTTTACCTTCCAGAATTCTACCACTTTAATTTGTGTTGGATCTATTTTTAGTGAAGCGCCCATTGAAGAAAAGAATACGGCATTGGTTTTTGTGGCCATCCTGATCAGGTGAACTTTGCTTCCCAGGCTGTCGATAGCATCTATGATATAGTCGTATGAGGAGAGATTAAACGAATCGTGGCTGGCCATATTGTAAATCTTCTGAAATGACGTAATTTCGGCATCGGGGTTAATTTCGAGTAAGCGATTTTTCAGGGCTTCTACCTTTACCTCGCCAACAGTTTGCATAGTTGCGTGTAACTGCCGGTTGATATTTGTTATACAAATCCTGTCAGAATCGACAATGGTCAGAAACTGAATACCAGAACGTATCAGGCTTTCGGCACACCAGCTACCGACGCCACCTATACCAAAGATTATCACCTTTTTACAGGCAACCTCCTCCATCTTATCTTTTCCAAACAACAGCTCTGTCCGTTGAAATATCCCTTTGCTCGTACGCATTTCAATTTTTCTGCAAAACTATAAGAAAAAGGTGAATGGCCAAGTATTGGCCAGTATGGGTGAATGGCCTTGGTTCAATTCAATAAATTTGCTCGTTGATTTAAGATTGCTTCATTTCCAACCACAAAAAAAAGGGTGCAGAAAATGCACCCCTTTTGCTAAAACCTATTTTCAAAATCAATTGTAAGCAAAAACGACTGTATAAGAACCTGCATACTGGCCAGAAGCCTGATTGGTGTTCAAATTGGTTGTTCCGTTCAATTGGATCGTCTGTGAACCGTTGGCCTGAGCAACTGCATTATTGTTGTTTACTGTAGGATCGATAGTAAAAGCGTTACCGGAAGCATCTGAAAGATTGGCTGCTTTTAAAACGACGTTACAGGTAATGTCTTTTCCTGAAAAAACGGTGATAGCACCAAGGTTTACATTTTCAGAATCCTTCGAAAGATCAAACGATGAAATTGTAGAAGCGGAAGCACTAACGGACTCGATTACTTCGGCGGTGGCATGACCGATTGCAACTGTCTGGCCAAACACCGAAGTGGTGAAGGTAAGAAGTGCTGCGATCATTATTGTTGCTAAAGTTTTCATGGTACCTGTTTTTATCTTTTTTACGATGTAAATATAATACGGAAAATTTACATATGCAAGTGAATTGTAAAATAATTCTTTACAAATGTAAATATATTTTATTTTTGAGGGTTTTTGAACTTGGTAGATTAGAAATAAATTGTAATATATTGATATAAAAAGATATAGAAAATTACAATTATGGAAGGTTGTAAAAACATCCTAAATATATCATGACCTATCAAAAGGGTCAAAAATATTGCAAAAAAAGTGTATATATAAAATATACAGTATATTAAACCCATTTTACGGCAATTATTTAACTTTGGACTACCCTTCCTGGAATTGGATAAATATTTTACACATCGATTTTTTTTGCCTTAAAGCATTTTTTAAGACGTCATTTTTTTTACCCAAAGTGGAGAATAGCGAAGAAGGATGTTGGTCGTTTATCGATTCAAATAAAGAATTTGAACCAATGGGAATTGGTCTATTGGTTCGTTTAATCAAATTCTATAAAAGGCCGGTGAGCTGTCAAAAGGAAATAAGCAAACCGAATACTTATGCAATAGACACACAGATATACCATGCTACTTTGTGGACTAAGTCTGCAAAGAGGGATTCATTTGTCCTATAATTTTATAAACTATTTCATATATTATTGATTGTTATTTGTTTATATAAATTAGCCATATTATTTTTACATCTGAATTTAAGTTAGTTACTTGCCAATTGCTACCTAAAAAATTTAGGTATGAGACGAACTTCAATATTCGCAGGCAGGTCAATTTTAATATTAAAAAAATGCAAATTAATTATTTGATGAGACACATTAGTAATGAATTGTATATCTGTAATATAGTAAATATAAAGATGATCAGGTTCCTTATTTTAATCCTATTGATTTCCCTCCCCTCAACACAAGGTTTTTCTCAGGGTATAAAGTTTGAATACAACATACTCCCGAAAGAGAGCGGTTTTAAAATGGAAGGTTATTGGGTTTGGGGAGGTTCGATGATCAAGGTTGGAAAGGTTTACCACCTCTTTGCATCGCGATGGATCAAAACTGGTCCCTTCCCGGAAGGTTATCGGCAGTGCTCCGAAATCGTCCGGTCAACTTCAAGGTCTCCGTTGGGGCCATTTAAATTTGAGGAGGTGGTAATAGGGGAAAGGGATAGTTCCTTCTGGGATTCCAATATGGCTCACAACCCGACCATCCACAAAATTGGCAATGAATATGTGCTTTTTTACATAGGGAGCGATTTCACCACCTATGGTGACAACCTAAAGTCCTTACTCCGAAGGGTGGGTTATGCTTCCTCAAAAAAGATCGAAGGGCCCTGGCAACGCGCTAATCATCCTTTAATTAACACTGAATCAAATAATCCGGCAGTCCTGATAGATAGGAATCAGGTCAAATTGCTCTACCGCGATGCCGGATTAAAAATCTTCCTGGCTACCTCCACAAATTATAAAGGGCCATTTAAAGTGGTCAACGAAAATGTGTGGCCAGAATGCAAGCTCGAAGACTTTTACATGTTCAAAGCCAATCATCAGTATCATATTGTTTGTGAGGATAATGTAGGTGGAGTAAGTGGCCATGAACGATGGGGCGTACATGTTTTTTCAACCGATGGCATAACCAACTGGTTAAAATATGATCCGATTGTCGTTTATGACCACGACCTGATCTATGAAGACAATCCGGTTGTACACCTTGTAAGACGGGAAAGACCTCAATTATTGATCACAAACGGAAGGATCACCCATCTGATCAATGGAGTTTACGATGGTACAAACTCCTGGTGCCAACCGGTGGAACTTAAACATCCGATAAAAGTTGAAGTGTTTCCATAACCATTGTAGGCATATCCTCATCGTTTGTATCATCTTGTTCCGATTTATCGGAAAGGGGTTAATTGTTTTGTCGTTTTAACGACATTCAGTCCTGAATAAAATGAATTCAACGTATAAATAGGGTCTGCTGAAAAAATATAACTATGTTGGAATTCAGAATATTATATCTATATTTGGACAACTAAGTGCAAGGAATTTTGGGAACAACCAACAGAAAGCGTGCATCAGCCCCTAAATATCTGAGTCCAGGTCAGCTTGCCCTTGATGGGTTCGAGACCTCATCGAGAAGCACTTTGATCCTAAAAACCGATGGGTAGTACTCTCCGGTCTGATACTCTGGGACGATATTTGCAGTATCTATCTCAAACAAACAAGTGGGTCAAGCAATATCGGTCGGCCATCATTTAGTCCCCGGATAGTATAAGGGTCATTATAAATCAACAAAGGTACAAAGGTGACAGGTATTTCACCTTGTACCTTTGTACCTTAGATACTTTTATTAGGGATTACGCTTGCGAAACTGCTACTGCAACTGCAACCGAAGCCCCAACCATCGGATTGTTTCCCATCCCGATCAGGCCCATCATCTCGACGTGAGCAGGAACCGATGACGAACCGGCAAACTGAGCGTCGGAGTGCATACGTCCCATGGTATCTGTCATACCGTATGAAGCAGGACCCGCAGCCATATTGTCGGGATGTAATGTCCGGCCCGTTCCTCCGCCAGACGCCACCGAGAAGTATTTCTTTCCTTGCTCGATGCACTCTTTTTTATAAGTTCCGGCAACCGGATGCCGAAAGCGGGTCGGATTTTTAGAATTGCCGGTAATGGAGACATCGACACCTTCGCTATGAAGGATAGCCACACCTTCGCGCACATCGTCGGCACCATAGCAATTTACTTTAGCCTTGTCGCCAGTAGAATAAGCTATACGCGCCACTTCTTTTAATTCGCTCGTATAATAATCGAACTCGGTTTGTACATAAGTGAAACCGTTGATCCGGGAAATGATCTTGGCTGCATCTTTCCCCAAACCGTTCAAAATAACACGTAATGGTTCCTTCCTGACACGATTGGCCGATTTGGCGATCCCAATGGCACCTTCCGCAGCAGCAAAAGATTCATGACCCGCAAGAAACGCAAAACATTTGGTCTCCTCGCGCAACAACATGGCGGCAAGGTTTCCATGGCCAATCCCCACTTTCCGATCATCGGCTACTGAACCAGGAATGCAAAAAGCCTGAAGACCAATACCCAATGTAGCAGCGATTTCGGCAGCGTTTGTTTGTCCCTGTTTAATTGCAATGGCAGCACCTACGATGTAAGCCCACATGGCATTTTCGAATGCTATTGGCTGAATGTCTTTTACTATTTTGTAAACATCCACACCTTTGTCGTCGCAAATTTTTCTGGCTTCTTCAACAGAAGAAATTCCGTACGAGTTCAACACTTCATTGATCTTGTTGATCCTTCTGTCGTAACTTTCAAATAATGGCATATCGTTTTCTCCTATTCTTTTCGTGGGTCAATAATTTTAACTGCTTCGTCGATCCGGCCATATTTGCCGGACGCTTTCTTCAATGCTTCGTTTGCATCCATACCGGCCTTTATCATATCCATCATCCTGCCAAGACTAACAAATTCGTAACCAATGATTTCGTTTCCAGCATCCAAACCGATTTTTGTAATGTAACCTTCGGCCATTTCGAGATAGCGTGGCCCCTTTGCAACTGTTCCATATAGGGTTCCGGTTACACCTCGCAAACCTTTGCCCAAATCTTCAAGTCCGGCACCTATTGGAAGTCCACCTTCTGAAAACGCAGTTTGAGTGCGTCCATAAACGATCTGGAGGAAAAGCTCACGCATGGCTGTATTGATCGCATCACAAACCAGGTCGGTATTGAGTGCTTCAAGAATTGTCTTCCCGGGGAGGATTTCAGATGCCATGGCAGCAGAATGGGTCATTCCGGTACATCCTATCGTTTCGATCAAAGCTTCCTGAATAATCCCCTCTTTTACGTTCAGGGTAAGTTTACATGCACCTTGCTGTGGGGCACACCAACCCACACCGTGTGTCAGCCCCGAAATGTCTTTCACCTCTTTGGCTTTTACCCAACGCCCTTCTTCTGGAATCGGAGCTGGTCCATGATTTGCCCCTTGTGCAACGCAAATCATCCCTTCAACTTCATGTGTAAAACTCATATCAACTAATTTTTAATTTGAAATATGTAGAGAACCTAATGATCAAGTATTTAAACATCGAATATGCGTTTTTCCCCTGATTTATAGAGCAACACCGTTGTTTTATCAAAAGTTGCCAGACACCCGTAATTCATTGATTCAAGCTGGGGACGGATTTTTTCATAAAAGGAAAACAACTTGTTTTCATCGTCGATCAATTCGATGACTGTGGGAACTTTATCGCTAACCTCCCAAAACTTGTAGGAGTGGATGACGGAACTCGCCCCATATCCCAACAACCCCTTTAATACTGTGGCACCTGCAATTTTCTCTTTTTTGGCCAATAATACAATATATTCATACAGAGGTGTTTGCCGAAATTGGTCGGTGGAACTGATGTAGATGCGCAATATTCCTGCCTGTGAATTGTTTTCCATCTTAAAAAAGTTTTGTGATTATTCGGCCTGCATAAACAGCCAAAAGTCCAAGAAAAAAACTCAATGAAGTATAAAAGGCGAAACGGATCCATTCCTGTTGTTTTAACAACAAGAAGGCATCGTTCGAGAAGGTAGAGAAAGTGGTAAACCCGCCACAGATACCTACAGTAAGGAATAGGCGAACATCAGGACTCAGAAAATCCCCCTTTTCGGAAATACCGTAAATCATTCCTATGATCAGGCAGCCTAAGATATTTACAAAAAACGTCCCCCATGGGAAAAGAGAGGAGATGTTGACTTGAAAATAGCGGGAGATTAAAAAACGGGCAACGGTTCCAATGAACCCTCCGAATCCGACAATGATCAACGACTTTACCATAAAATTAAAGATCAGAATAACAAAGATAATGTTTCAACAATTGCTGGAATTAAGAATCAATATAGATTAAACAAAATTATAGGCTGTACCACTATGGAAAAGTTGAAACCGGTCGTTAATTGATTCTTTGAATATCTGCTGTGCTGTTGATCCTGTGCAATGCCCGGTAATGATTTTAACCCCGGGATAGAGAAGTGAAATTTTGTGAACAGTTCCTGAAATTTCTTCTTTCGTTTCAAATTGAATATAATCGTCACTATCAAGCAGGTGAGTGCCACCAATGATGGCAACCACTTTGTCAGCTTTTGAAGTTTGGGTCGCGGCATGGAGGATGTTCAGCAATCCATGGTGTGAGCAACCGGAAAAAACAACGATCCCTTTAGAGGTTTTGACTGTTAATGCAACTTCATGGTCAAAATTGTCAGGGCGCTCCCCAAGCTCGTCAGACTGGAACAGGAGACAGTTTGCTTTTGGAAGTGGTTCAATAACAGGTATATAACGGATTAAAGTAACATTCGAAGATAATTGTTGGTCGGAATTCACAAAGTCAAAGCGGTCTGCATGATCCCTTATCACCGAATGGTCCAAAGTGATATTGTGATAGATATTTTTCCTGTAAGAAATAAACAACTCGCCACTTTCCAAGGGTGCCATTACAACTCTTGCCTTCTTATTCTTCCTTAAAAAATAGTCAAGACCTCCCGTATGGTCACGATGGGCATGTGAAAGTATCAAATAATCGACTTTGCGAATATCGATCCCCATTTTCCTGGCGTTGATTGTAAAGGCAGGCGATGCACCCACATCAAAAAGCCATTTTAACCCGTCAGTTTCAAAGTAGATGCTGACCCCATGTTCAGTAAGGTATTTACCATCGGGATCGGGATTATTGTCGATCAGCACAACGACTCTCATTTTGATGCCACTAACAGAAAAATTGGGAATGATTTATTTGTCCCATCGGCAAATGACTTGTCCATATTATAGCACTCCTCAAAATCAACAGATTTAAAACCGGCTTCGAGAAGCAGTACCTTAAGTTTTTCAGGATCAAACCCATTATGGCCATCAAAATCAGGTCCATGAAAAGTTCCGTCTTCGGTGTAGAGATCGGCAATTGCCAGAAATCCTCCAGGTAAAATCATATTGTAGAACTTTTCGAAAACGGAAAGTACATCGGCAATGTGATGCAAAACCATTTGGTTATAAATCAGGTCAAAGAAATCATTATACATTTCGTTCTCAAGGTTATAGCACAAAGGGACAAAGTTTTCCGCTTTTTGAAAAGCGACTTTTTCTTCCATTACTTCTACCATGCCCGCAGAACTGTCCATCATGATAATGGATCCCAATTTATCCCGGAACAGGAAGCTTAAAATTCCTGTTCCCGCGCCAAATTCGAGGGCTCTCATCCCGTTGTGCAGGGGGATCATTTTCTCCATTTTAGCCGCAATCGCAATCGACCGTTTCAGATGGATCGGGTTCTCGTCCCATGTTTTTGCCCTGTCATCAAAATCGTTCATAAAGTAGTTTTTACATCCAATGGCAAATATAATGAACTTTTGCTGTGTTTCATTTCCTGATTGGTCATCCTTTTCTTACCCCGGCAGCGTAAACCGAAAAGTACTCCCTTTCCCAATCTCGCTCTCAACACTTAATTTGCCACCATGTTTTTCGATAAAATCGTTGCAGATAATGAGCCCCAAACCAGTACTGGCCTCACCTTCGGTCCCTTTGCGGCTAACGTTGGCATCGAGCCGGAACAAGTTGTCGATCATCTCTTTTTTCATCCCGATCCCGGTGTCGCAGATTGATATTTCAACACTGTTGTTGGGCATTGCTTTTGCCGAAATCGTAACTTGACCTTCTTTATGTGTAAATTTCACCGCATTGAAGAGAAGGTTGCGTATTATACTATCGAACATTTGCACATCTGCCCTGAGTGTCAAATCCTCAGGTATGTCGCAAGTGATCGTTATCATTTTCCTCTCCGCAGTATCCTTGATCAAAGCCACAATCCCCAAAACCACTTCCGATATTGCGATTGTCCGGGGCTTGAAGCCTATCATACCACGCTGCATCTGCGCCCACTCCAGGAGGTTTTCGAGCAGACTGAACAACTTGTTGGCCGATACCCTCATATTAAAGGCCAGCTTCTGGATTTTTTCGAGCGGATAGGTCAGCAACTCTTCAGGTTTATCGGGCGAAAAGCCAAGCAGGGTCTGAAATGGGCTGCGGAGGTCGTGGGCAAGAATGGAGAACAATTTGTCTTTTTGGGCATTCAGTAGGTTCAACTGGTCGTTTTTTTCCTTGATCTCTTCCTCTATCCGCTTGCGCTCAGTGACATCCCGGGCACTGGCACAAACGCCAAGGATTTTCCCATCCTCGTTGTGATATACGCTTGCGTTGTACAATACATCTATCAATTTATTTGACGAATGGCGGATCGTGATCGGATAATCAACTACTTTGCCCTGATCGAACACTTTTTGATAGACAATTTTAGCTTTGTCCTGCTCGGTAAAATAATCTGAAAAATCGGTACCGATTAGTTCATTGCGTGTCAACCCGGTGGCATTTTCGGTTGCGGTGTTGACATCGGTAATCTTTCCATTGGCATCGATTGTTACCAATGGGTCGAGGCTTGCTTCGATCAGGCTGCGGGCATAGAGCGAAGCCAGCCGCTGCTTTTCTTCACTTTCGCGGAGGATAGTTTCTGCGTTTATCCGGTCGGTGATATTGGTAACAAAGTTGATCACAGCCGGCTCGCCTTTCCATTCGGTTCTGTTGCCGCTTATCTCGATCCATATCAGGCTATTATCTTTTTTAAAAATCCTGAAATGATACCTTAAATCGACCGATTCCCCCCTAAGGCGTTTCAGGTAATTACCTTTTACCAATTCCCTATCGTCGATGTGAACGTGTTCCATAAATGGCATTGACATCAACTCTTCTGCGGAATAGCCTGTCAAAATGGTCATTTGAGGATTGACGTACATAAACTGCATATCCTTTGCGATCAAAATGCCTTCCTGTGCCGTTTCGATCAACATACGGTATTGCCGCTCGCTTTCAAGTATTTTTTTCTCCAATAGTTTCTGTTCGGTAACGTCGATAGAGAAACCTGCCAGCAGTTTTTTACCACCCAGATCAATGGGGTATTTGACCGTTGTATAAAAATGGTTATTAAAGGTCTCCTCGATCTCAAGGATTTGGCCTCCTGAAGCGACAACCCAGTCGTCGTGGGTCATTTTTGCAGCAAATTCGGCGGGGAACAATTCAACCATCGTTTTTCCAACCAATAGTGAACCAGGTATTCCGATCATTTCCACAAAATTTTCACTGGCTTTCAGTACACGGCTTTCCGTTTCGCTGACCTCTTTGATAAAGCTATAAATCGGTGAATGGTCCATAAACAAGGAGAGCATAGCATTGCTTTTCTGTAGCTCATCTTCAGCTTGCTTCCGCATGAGCAATTCGCCGATATGGATGGCTATTCCTTCAAGCTGTTCGATCATTTCTCCTGTAAAACGCCCCTCCCTCTTGTCACAAAACTGAATCAGGCCAATATTCCTGTCGTTGTTGCGGAAGGGAACCAGTGCGAAAGAGGCATATCCTTGATGGACACACACATTGCGTGGATGAAACCGCGGGTTATCCTCAGATTTGATTTCAAGCAATGCAGGTGAATTGTTTGTCCAGATGCTACCGTATCCAGTGAAGAGGGGATCAGAAGGGTCGGATTTCCCAGTAATGACGAGGCCACAGGTACATTCGAGCTTGATGCTCAAATCTTTGGCTAGGCAAAGACCCACATCGGTGGAAAGCTGGCAGAGCGAGTTTTCGGTCATTAGAAAGCCCGGCAAAAAACCATTTTGTACCAAATAGGGGAAATCGTCCCCTTTCTGAAAACGGATGCCAACCGCATCGAACCCGATTTTGGTTTTCAGGATGTCAGTGACAATTTGAAGGGACTCCTGCATGCTTCCATGGCCAGTTTGAATTCTAAGTATTTCCTGCTGTATTTCCCGATAGGTTTCGGCCATCTTGCGCCGGGTAATGTCCTGCACAACCGTAAAACGGAATTTCTTATCCTGTACATATATATTTTCCGACGACATCAAAACATATTTGAGGTCGCCGTTCTTTGCCTTTAAAACGGCTTCTACATTGGTAACGTTGCCATTGCTGTCGGCTTTTGCAAAAACTTCACTCCTTGCTTCTCTGGTTAAAATCCCCAAATCATTTGCTGTTTTACCGATTGCTTCATCTTTGGTGATCCCAAGCAGCTTATGAAAAGCTTCGTTGACTTCAATGTATGTGTTGTCGTTCAAATCGTTTAAACCACAGGCAGATGGGTTGATATGGAATATTTTCGAAAATTTTTCTTCCGATAAGGCGATTTTAGAGATGTCCTTTGTGACACCAAATAAGGCAGGCTTGCCGTCCCAAAACCCTTGGGAAACCCTTGTTTCGACAGGAATTTGAACGCCCGATTTTGTAACAATAGGAACAGGGCAAAAATCGGTCAAGCCAGCCAACATTTCGCCAATGATCTGGCCTGCTTCTTCGCGCCGTTCGGGTGGATGAACCATTAGAACCGATTTTCCAAGAAGTTCCTCGCGGGTATAACCAAGCCTGTTAATGACCGTTGTATTGGTATGGAGGATATTTCCCTGGACATCCAAAACAAAAAGGAAATCATCGATTGTATTGAAGAATGTTTCATAATTCTGGCGTGTCTGAGACAAAAGACCTTCAGTGTGCTTTCGGTTTGTAATATCGTGGTAATTTAGCAATACCCCATTGATTACCGGGTCGTTCACAAGGTTAGTGGCCGTTAGTTGAATTGGTTTATAACTGCCATCTTTACATTTGTACCTGTATTCTACCGTTGTTACTGAAAGGTCCTTTTCAAGGAGGTTAAAAAACTCAATTTGGATACGCTGCAAATCATCGGGATGGACAGTGAGCCATCCATCGGTGCCGATCAGGTCATGTGGTTGCCAACCAAACCATTTTTCCATATTGGGGCTCTTGTATTTCATCAGACCATCAGCACCTATGATTCCGATCACATCCGAAATATTGGCGATCATCGAACTATGTTTGGCTTCGGTTAATCGCAACGCGTTTTCTGTAAGCTTTCGTTCGGTGATGTCCCAGTTGGTTCCAATCAAGCGCAAAGCCTTTCCTGGACCATCGCGTTGAATTATGGCATGGGCCCGAATGTACCGGATGGATTGATCTGGCCAGATCACCCTAAATTCTGTATCATATTCTTTTTCACCTCTGATCGCCATTTGGAATTCTTCATCGCCCCTTATCCTATCGTCGGGATGAAGGCCTTCCCGCCATGTTTCGTAGGCTCCCACAAAATTTTTTTTGTCAACGCCATACAGTTCAAGCATCTGATCATCCCACACCAGAATATTGTTGACAATATCATAGTCCCATAATCCAACACCTCCCGCAAGGGTGGCTAAAGCCAATTTAGCTGTTGTATGTTCCAATGCATGTTTAATTACTGTGCTACCTGTGATATCTACCATATTAACAAGGCAGGTTTCCTCTTTGCTGGTTGCGATACCGGTAAGCTGGACATGTATCGGTAATTTCCCATCTATTGCCAATGTCACTTCACATGTTTCGTTGATGTTCGAGCCAAAAACATTGTCAAGGAACCGGTGGTAGATCAATTGTGTACCGGTAGAGACATAAATGCCAAACTTCCTTTTTTTTAAAATGGACCGTTCTTGGCTGACTATTCTGGCAGCACTGAAATTTATATTAAGGATATTCCCCTCTTTGGAAAGGGTAAAATAGCCGGTTGGGGCAAAATCGTATAATGCAGTATATTTTTCGGTGGCCTCTTCAGCCTGTTTCATTGCAGCTTCTGCCTCCTCTTTTGCACGAACGAGTTCTTCGTTTTGCATTTCCAGTTCAATCTGGTGTACTTCCAGCTCATGGATTAGCTTCTGAAGATCGGATAATGAAGGGTTGATGAGCAGAGGATTCAATTTCTCTCTCAACATATCCTCCGCTTTTTGCCGAAGGTTCTTTTTAGTTTCTAATTTATCCTCTGCCATTTGTTATCATAATTGTTGTCGATATCGAAAAATCTGTTTACAACGGTTTTTGTTTAACGATCTGCCATAGCAAATTCTTGTATTTGGCTTCGCTTTCTATCAGGGCATCTTCTACCCGTTTGCGCTCGGTTATGTCCTGTGCAAAAGTAAAACGGTATTTTTTATCCTGAATGTAAATATTTTCCGCCGACAGCAACACATGTTTGATATCGCCGTTCCTGGCTTTTAAACTAGCCCCAATATTGGTCACATTACCATTGCCATCGGCTTTTAACAATACGTCACGAATTGTTTCGGGAGTGAGAATCCCTAAATCCGTTGCCGTCTTACCTATTACTTCATCTTTATCGAATCCCAATAAAGCGCTAAATGCGTCGTTTACTTCAATGTATTTGTGGTCGTCCAAACCGCTTAAACCACAGGCCGAGGGGTTGAAACGAAATATTTTAGAAAACTTTTCTTCCGATAAGGTGATCTTCGATATGTCCTTAGTGACTCCAAAAAGTACGGGCCCGTCGTCCCAAATTCCCTGGAAGACCCTTGTTTCGACAGGTATTTGAACACCTGATTTTGTAGCTATGGGCACAGGACAAAATGAAACTGTTCCATCCAACATTTCGGTCACAATCCTGCCGGCTTCTTCACGCCTGTCGGCCGGATGGACCATAAGTATCGATTGTCCAAGAAGTTCCTCTCGTGAATAGCCGAGCCGTTCGATTACCGTCTTGTTCATATGCAATATGTTTCCTCGAAGGTCCAGCACAAAAAGGAAATAGTCTATGTTATTGTAGAAAGCTTCATAATTCCGACGGGTTTGCATCAATAATTCTTCAAATTGCTTTCGATCTGTGATGTCGGTATGAGTGCCAAACATCATCAGGGGTTTTCCATCACTGGTCCACGACATAATTTGGCCGCAGTCGTGCACCCAAACCCAATGACCGTCCTTGTGCTTCATTCTGCAATCGTAATTGTAGTTGGGAAGCGTGCCATCGAAGTGCATCTCCAACTGTTCATAGGATAGTTTCAGGTCGTCGGGGTGGGTGAGCGTTTCCCAGGTTTTGATGTTAAGAGGTGCCAACTCCTCCAATGTATAGCCGATAATTTGCGCCCATATTTCGTTGAATATTGTTTCACCTGTTTGAACGTTCCATTCCCAAGTGCCTGCTTGTGTCCCCTCGATAATATTCCCGAGCCTCAAATTT
This sequence comes from Mariniphaga sp., assembly GCA_037128295.1. Taxonomy (GTDB): domain Bacteria; phylum Bacteroidota; class Bacteroidia; order Bacteroidales; family Prolixibacteraceae; genus JAAFHB01. Next base: position 16,409 of record JBAXWR010000014.1, on the reverse strand, counting down.
AAGTCGTGCAACATTTTAGCCAGTTTGCGCTCCGTCATATCGACCATGCTGACAAGACATTGGTTTTCTTTCACCATCCCATTAAGGTGGACATAAATTGGTATGTTGCCTGGCGTTGACAGGATCACTTCACAGGTTAGCTCTGCCCCACTGATGAATGCGTTATCAAGAAAGCTGTTGAAGGTTTCCCTTGTATCCTCGGAAACAAAAAGGGCAAACCTGATATTTTTTGAAAGAGGGCGCTTTTTGTCGATCATCTTAGCTGCTCTGAGGTTTAAGTCGAGGATATTGCCATCCTTCGAAAGGCTAAAATACCCGGAAGGGGCAAAATCGTACAACTCTTTGTATTTTTCGATAGCAATTTGCGCTTTTTGTCGAAGGTTCATTTTGTTTTCCGTTTAAGTATAGTTATTTATGCGAAATATCTTTTGTAACCCAAAAAATCGCAGTCACACCATCCCATTTACCAATGGAAACCCTTGTTTCGACAGGAATTTCAACGCCTAATTTTGTAATAAAGGGAATGTAACAAACGGCAGGGATTCCGTTTAACAAAGCCCTTATAATCGTGGACGCTTCATTTATACGGTCGCGTGGGTGAAGCATGTGTATTGATTTTCCAATTAATTCTTTTGTTGAGTAGCCAAGTTGTTCATTTACAGCAGTGTTGGTATGTACCATGTTCCCATATTTGTCCAAAACAAAAAACAGGTCGTCGGTAGAATTAAAAAAAGCTTCATAATTTTGACAGGTTTGTTTCAACAGTTGTTCGACTTGTCGATGATCTGTAATGTCTACTAAATTTACAAGGCATTGTTCTTTGTTTTCGACAACAATTCCCGAAAGTTGAATATACATCGGCAACCTATCCTCAATTTGAAATGTAACTTCGCAACTTTGGGCGTTATTGGAATCAAATGTATTGATTAGAAAGTTGTTATAGATATGTTTAGTATCGTTGGAGACAAAAAAGCCTAGAGTGCAGTTTATTAAGAGTGAACGTTTTTTATTAAGTATTCTTGCAGCCCTGAAATTGATATCAAGAATAATCCCTTCTTTTGAAAGTGTAAAATACCCTGAAGGTGCAAAGTCGTATAACTCCGTGTATTTTTCAATTGCAATTTCAGCCTTTTTCACTGCGATTTCAGCCGTCTCTTTTGCCTTAACCAGTTCCTCGTTCTGCATTTCGAGCTCGATCTGATGCACCTTAAGCTCAAGAACAAGTCTTTGCCAATCAGCCTCGGAAGGGTTAACTGGCATTGAGGTAAATTTGGATTTTAATGATCCTTCAGCCAATAGACGAAGATCTACCTCGATTTCACTGTTGCCTTCAATTAATGACATTTTTATAATATATATTATAATTAATTAAAAAAATTAAACTTTTATCTGGAATTTTCCATCCATGCCAGATTAATTTTATTGTTTGCAGATGTTTTCCAAATAATCGAGTAAAGGTAAACTAATAAAACCTGAAACCTAATAAAAATGGGGAAAGAGATTCTATATTTGTTAAAACAATTAATTAAGCTCGGTTAATGAAAATGAACGAACCCATTTTGTCAAGAAGATACTTCCTGAAAACGGCAGGGAGTGCCGCAGTTGCTGTTACCGGATTCCAAACAATTTCAAATGGTGCAGTCAGCCTTCCATCCGGCGATAAAGTAAAGAGCACCCTTTTTAACGGAAAACCATCTGATCTGCGAACACGGATTGAACGTGTTAAAATGGCCACACTTGGGATGCAACGTTACGATTGGGAGCAAGGAACTGTTGCACAAGCCTTTCTGGAAATGGGTGAAACTGATCTGGCGATTTCTTTTGCCAGAGGTGCAATCCTTAGGCAGGTCAACGGACGATTCTCGGTAATTAAAAACAATGGTCCGATCACCGATTGCGCAAGTATTGGAGAAGTGGTTTTGGAGGCCTGGAAAAAAACAGGTGACCCGATCTTTAAGAATGGGTCAGACGAAATGATGAAGGTCTTCAAATTATCTGATCATAAAACCCCTGATGGAATCATCTACCACTCACAGGAACCAACCAAATGGATTATGTCGGATGCCAATTACATGTTGCCCCCATTTCTGGCTGCTGCCGGTGAATTCAAAGAAGCAGTCAAACAAATCGAAGGGTTTCGACAATATTTGTATCATCCAGAATATCAACTGTATTCACACATATGGGACGATGAAAAGAAAAAATTCAAAAGGGAAGATTTCTGGGGAGTCGGCAACGGATGGTCAGCGGCAGGCATTACCAGAGTAGTTAAGTTGCTGCCAGATATAATGATGACCGAGAAAATGAAATTGATCGGTTATGTGAAGGAACTCATTGACGGTTGTTTGAAGTACCTGCGACCTGATGGGTTATTTCATGATGTAATCAATAAACCTGATTCATTTGTAGAAGTAAACCTGAGCCAGATGCTCAGTTATACAATTTTCCGTGGAGTAAAGGCGGGCTATCTTGATCGGGGTTATCTTGAAAAGGCTGAATTGATGCGAAAAGCGGCCAATGATAAGGTCGATGTTCTGGGCTATGTTCACGATGTATGTGGATTGCCCAATTTCGACAGGTCTTATTTTGCCCCGGAAGGACAGGCATTTTATTTGCTGATGGAAACTGCAGCAAAAGATTTTTACCGCAAATAAGCTATAAAAGGAATATCTTTGCATAGTAAACAACTTTTTTATCATGGCTAATTCTATTCGCAATATCATTTTTGATCTTGGTGGCGTAATCCTGAACATTGATCCTCAGCTCACAGTGGAAGCCTTCCGCGATCTGGGGTGGAAAGATTTTTTTGAGGAGAAAAACCAAACTTTAAATAAAGACCTCTTTTACAACCTCGAAATGGGGCAGTCGTCTCCTGAAGCTTTCCGGGAAAATGTGAGGGTCAACACCTTGCGCTATGTCTCCGATATAGAAATAGATACAGCATGGTCTGCCATGTTGCTCGATATTCCTGCCGAACGGGTAAGGTATCTTGAAAGCCTAAGGAAGGATTACAGGCTCTATTTGCTGAGCAATACCAACGAAATTCATCGAATGGTTTTTCACCAGAAATTCGAGGACAACTACGGTTACTCCCTGTTCGGTTTATTTGAACGAAACTTTTATTCGCATGAGATGGGCCTTCGAAAGCCAAATCCGCTAATTTTCGTTAAGGCCCTGGAGGATGCAGGTCTGGTACCTGAGGAGACCCTTTTTATTGATGATATGAAAGATAACACCGATGCAGCGCAAACAACAGGTATGAGGGTGCTGCACATTGAGCCGGGAACGCTTCTTGAGCGGTTGCCGGAATACCTGAAAGGAATCGGGCTTGGGGCTTAGAGCATGGGGCATGGGTGATCCGGTCGCAACCAACTAGGTCTATTTTCATTTGTTCGTTTGCTCAGGTTGCAACCATTAGAGACTATCAAAACAACGGTTCACAGATTCAATTGGTATTCAACTTCTAAGCTTTTGCATTAAGTCAGCAACATTTTTTGTTTTCGTTACCCTGCCTTCCCTTGATGCTTTAATTGCCCGGATCGTTTTTTTATTTGGCTTTTTTGGAACAATTGCCCCGTTTAGTAAATGCTCAACTTCGATTGATTCATCCAGATTATCCCAAAATACAAAATGACCACGTATTTCGTAGTCTTCCCTCTCCTCTTTAGTGGCATTCAACAGATTTTTACATAAGCCTAAAGGAATTGTAATAACCTGCCCATCTGATAGATGAAAAATAATTTCACTTACATTAAAAAGAACCTTTGTAAAAATAGGCATTCTCTCATAACTAAACTCATCGGTTTTTGCCCTTAATTTTGCAGCTTTGAGGTCTATCTCTCCTATATTACTTTGTTTGACCATAACCGAAACAATATATAAAAATTGATTTTGGGGAATTAAATTTTAAAAATGGGCTTTGATGTACATAGATAGGGTAATGACTATTCCAAGACTACGCATCGTAAACCTACAATTTTCACGTTTTACAATGGTTGCAAAGCTTGGTACAAAATTAAATTTAATTGAGTGATTTAAGGCCGTTTGCTTTGGTAATTCCTTTAAAAAATAATTATTCTCTTCTTTTTCTCTTCCTAAAAACTAAAAACCCCTTAACTATCAACTAGTTAAGAGGCTTTAAAGTACCCGGGGCGGGAAACAACTTATATATTTTCTATTGTGTTTTACTATTACTTAATGATTGAAAATCAATTGAAAACGCGGTTTTTTTGAATGTTGTTGGAGGCTGTTTTTAACTATTGTTTACAAATTTCTTTCCCGTTTTCTTTCCCTATTTCCCGGCTATTCGGTATATTTGTAAGTACCAAAACTAATACAATGCCAAATATAAAGTTTTACATTGACACAACCAAGACAAACAAACAAGGTTATGTTTCGATCAAGGCCAATATTCCAATCGGAAAGGTGAACAACTGGAAGATAGTAGGGAAAGTTAAGCCCCGATACTGGAACAAACTGAAGCAGCGCGTTAGCCCTCCACGGCCAAACGAAAAAGACAACCAATCGGAAGAGGTTAACGAAGAGCTTCAAAGATTGGAAGACAATTCACGGGCCTATTTTAAAGATTGTGCTTTGTACAAAGTACCAATTACCGCCGATCTGGTAAAGGATTTCCTGAACGGGATTAAGAAGGATTTTAACCAGGCAGCAATGGCTAAACCCAGGTTGTCTTTTTGGGATGCTTACGAACTGTTTTTAAAGACCGGCGAACTCGAAAAGGCACACAACACGGTCAGGAACCGGCTAACCATTAAAAACAAGCTCAAAACCTTTGAGACCGAAACCGGCTATTTGCTCACCTTCTCCAGTATCGACCTCACATTTTACGACCGGCTGAAAGAATGGATTTTGGTGACAAAGGGCCACGGCTATAACTACCTTTCGGCGATTACCGACAAATTTAAGGCATTCATGAACTGGAGCATCGAACGCGAATACCACAACAACAAAACCTACAAGAAATTTTCGGCACCCGAAAAAGAAGGGAGCATCATTCACCTAACATTTCAGGAGCTTCAGCAACTGATAAATTTCCCTTTCGAAACCAGCAAGCTGCAAAAGGCCCGCGATTTTTATTGCTTTGGTTGCCTTACCGGTTTGCGATATACCGACCTTTACGACCTCACAAAAGACAACCTTATAGACGGATCGGTAACGACCACTACCAAAAAGACGAATAAGGAAGTGAGCATCCCGATGTTCCCAGGGCTGCAAACCATTATCGACCGGTACCCCGAACAATACCGGCTATTGCCAAAACTGTCGAACCAACGGATAAACGACAACATAAAAGAGAGCTGCAAGATTGCGAAGATCAACACCCCAACGGCAACTAAAACATTCGAACGCAACCTGGTTAAAACAGAATTCAAACCAAAGTACGAACTGATAGGATCGCACACGGCCCGTAAAACGTTTATCTGTTTGGCTTACGAACGTGGAATTGACATCGAAATGATCAAAGCGATTACAGGGATCACCCGCGAGAAAACCCTTCGAAGGTATTTGAAGATATCGGATGAATCGAAAAAGGAAAAGTTGATGAAAGCTTTCGAAGCGTTGTAGAAAATCGAAAAAAGTACTTAATTTTGTACTGTTTTAAAATGTACGATTATGAAAGCTGTAAATTATTCGGAACTTAGGCAAAATTTGAAAATCAATCTCGATGCTGTTACCGATGGTGACGAACTGTTGTTGGTACACAGGCCAAAAGGGAAAAGCATCGTAATGATGACCCTTACTGAATTCAACTCGATGCAGGAAACTTACTATCTGAACCGGAGCAAGGCGAACCGGCAGCGGCTCGATGAATCTATTGCGAACATCAACAACAAAAGCAACTTATTAAGCAAACCTCTTATCGAAAAATAACAATGGACCTACTTTGGGACAGATTTGCATGGGAGGATTATTTGTACTGGATAGAAACCGACCGCAAGATTTTGAAAAAGTTAAATGGTTTGATCAAAGAGTGCCAGCGGACACCTTACACCGGCACCGGAAAGCCTGAAGAGTTAAAAGAAAACCTGGTAGGGTTTTGGTCCCGGAGGATAACCGATGAACACCGGCTTGTTTATAAGGTTGAAAACGATGTTTTATACATTGCACAATGCAGGTACCACTACTAAAAATCCCACTTGTAATTTAATTGTCGAATGCAATCCAAAAAAAGGAAAGCATTATAATGATTTTGCATTATTTAGAGAAATTAATAAAAGTACTTTTTACTATTTTTATAAGTTTGATAATGAACACCTACAAAAAATTCCCCCGATAACTTACCATCATTTCATCAAATAATAGTTCACCATCAACCATTGTCCAATTAGGCAATGGTTGTTTTGTTTTATCCCTTTCCGGAGCGTGTGCTGTGTTGTCTGTTTGGGCTATGCAGGTGCAATTACTGAAGCGTTATTTGCAATCGACTATATCCCAATCGGTAGATAGTTTGAGCAAAAAAACGGCTGTAAGTTGATTGTCATGAAATATAAACACGATTATTTTAATCTATTTTATCGATCAAATTTTTGATTGATAAAAAATTGTAATTGTGTTTAAATGATTCGCTACTTATTATTTTCAGGTAACCTAAAATTAAATTAATCTCACTTGACGTCGTTTCCAAATTGATTTGTTCTGAATTTTTAAGTTTTTCGGACAAATCCTCTATAATATGTATCACGTACATTGCGTTACGATGTATTTGTTCAAAAGCCATACCGCCACTTAAAAGAACCTTTTCTATTTCGGTTGTGTAATGAAGGTTTATTGTAGGTAAAACTTCATTATACGATGTTATGCCTAAGATTTTGCAAATATCAAGTAAACGTTCAACACTTAAAACATTCTCACCTTTTTCTATATTGGCATATCCTGAATTACTCAAATGCAGTAGATCAGCCATATATTTTTGACTGTATCCCTTCTTTTTTCTTAACTCCCGTATTTTTTCAAGTATTACCATGATTCAAAAATAGCACTATTAAGGTAAATTTTGTTCAAAAATGCACTATTAAGGTAAATATGGATTATTTTTAAATAAATATTGCTTTTTATTTGCACTATACAGGTAATTTATTTATCTTTGCAAAGTAATCACATTAAAAATTGCAGTATTATGAACACAATTGAATCATTTATTAGGGACAAGCAGAAAGACAATTTCACATTTAAGCCAGACCAAAAATTTTATGAAACGGTAAAAATTAATCAAAAGCGGTGGGGTCAAATTTACCGTGGCGAAGTATCTCCAAGTATAGAAGAGGTAAAGTCAATTTCAACATTTTTCAATGTACCCATAACCGAATTTATACAGTAAAGACATGCCTAAAAATTCAGATGAAACGACACAATCAGTTTTCGACACAACAAAATTGATTTTTGTAACCGATGAGCAGCTTCTCAGGAAGGTGATCAGGGAAGAAATTGCGGGCTCAAAAAAAGAGCCAATCCAGGCAAACGACCTATCCGATAAAATGGACCGCCGAAAGGCCGCAAAGTTTTTGAGCGTGAGCTACCAAACAATGTACAACTGGACAAAGGAAGGTATCATTAAAGAACACGGGCAAGGCCGCAAAAAATACTATTTGCGCCAGGAGCTTATCGAATCAATGCAGAACAATGGGTAATCTGATGATAACCGAAAGAAGATTTTAGCCACATGGACAACATGCCAACATTACAGCCAAAAGAGAGGATACTTTCCCCAACCGAATACAAAAATTTCCATAGGGTGTTTAAGGTGAAAAATCCACGGTCCAGGAAGTATGCAGCCACCATAGGTTTTATAAACGATAAGGTTTTGAAAGGCGATGATCTAACCCCGTTTTTAAGAAAAAAACCAAAGTCATTGTAATATATTGTTTTTCATAAGGTTGTTCAAACTTGTATATACATATATTTTTTGTCCTTTCGCAGTAAAACAAAATATTTGACATTGCCGAAAATTTTAATTATGGAGACAGCGATAAAAATTGAAAAAGACCCGGTACACACGGGCAGGGTAGCCATAAGGCTCAAAAAGGAAGAGGTTGAAGCAATGCAAAAAATTTGCAAGCAGCAGGGCATTACTTACAGTGTTTTTGTGAGGTATTGCATCGACGAAACAATAAAGAAAACAACGGTGCCAAACACTAACAATCAAACGAAATGACACTTGCAAAGGAAATTGAAATTGACGTTAGTACCAAAGAGGTTGAAGAACCTATTGAATTTTGGGTTTACAGGAAACCAAAAAGCGGTGATTCAGGATGGCGAGTTGACCATAAAAAGTTTATCGACCATCTATATTCCTTGGGTTTTCGCCGGTACGATATCAACGAAAATTACATTTTTACCAGGATCCGTAACCGGATCATATACGAAGTAACAGTAACCGTTATACAGGACAATGCAATTTCGTATATTAATACGCTCGATGAGGTAATTGAACCCGAAATGAGCCTCCATGATTTGGACAGGCCAAAATTTACCCGCGAGGAATTGCTTACAAAATTCTACACCTCACCGGCTGTATTTTTTAACGAAAAAAAGTTGAGCATGTTGGGACTTGAACCAGGCCTTGAGTTTAATAAAGATACCAAGGATAGTGGTTTTATTTATTACCGGAACGGGTTCGTAAAATGTACGGCCAATGGTTACAATCTTTACCCTTATCATGAACTCGAAGGTTATGTTTTCAGGAACCAGATCAAAAACCGAGAGTTCCACAAATTCGCAAAGGAAGGTATGTTCCAAAAATTTGTGTTCAACATTTCGGGCAAAAACGAAGAGCGTTTTCTGTCGCTCCAAACCATGATCGGGTATTTGCTCCATAGCTTTTACGAAACAAAAATGAAAGCGGTTAACCTTACCGATTCAAAGATCTCGGACAGTTCGGAAGGACGGACAGGGAAAACATTGCTTGGCCGAGGAACGTCACATATTAAAAACGTGTGCGAAATACCAGGCAAAGATTTTGATCCTTCGAATAAGCATAAATACGAAGCTGTAAAACTCGACACACAAATTGTATTTCTGAACGATTTGCGCAAAAAATTCGATTTCGAGAACCTGTTCAACGACATTTCGGACGGTATAACAGTCGATCCCAAAAACAAGCACCCGTTCACGATTAGGGCAAAAATCCTTATTTCGGCAAACGATACCTTCAGGGTAGAAGGTGCCAGTGCAAGAGACCGGGTTTGTGAATTTGAACTGGCCGACCATTACAGCGATACGTTTTCTCCGGAGGATGAATTTGGCGCATGGTTTTTTAGGGATTGGGACAATAACGAATGGTTGAGCTTCGATAATTTTATGGTGAGGTGCTTGAGCCTTTATCTTCAAAAAGGGATCATCGAAGCAGACCAGATCAACCTTGACAAACGGAAACAACTGCAACATACAAACGCTGATGTGGTTGAATTCCTGGACGAGAAAATCAAAATTGGGGAATTACGTTGTGGGATGCACTATGATAAGAAAGTACTTCATATGGAATTTCTTCAAAAATATCCTGAATATGTGAACGATAAATGGTTAAGCCGGAATGCCAATTTCACAAAATACCTAAAAACTTACGCATCATATTCCCCTGAACTGAAAGGCCAAATATTGGATAAAAGATCAGATGGCCATTCATATATCCGATTTGAAAGGATCGAAAGCCGGCAACTGCAAATAAAAATATAATTGTATCACCCTTTTTTTTTAATTTTTAATGCACTTTATGCACTTTGACAGTTAAACAATTAATTATTAATACTTTAAACAGTACACAAAAAAAAATAAGAATATGCACTGATTGCACTGTATGCACTGATTTTTTTATTGACAGTGCATACAATTTTAAAAAAGTGCAAAGCAGTGCATTCAATTTTGATTTAATGCACTGTATTAATATATAGATATTTAATTGATTATAAAACAAAGTGCATAAAGTGCAATAAAAAACCCAATAACGGTAGGACACTAATAATTTCAAGTTATGGAAGCATTCGAAATATACTTTGATATCACAAAAGAAGATGGGCAGCGGGTCAAATTCTCGAAAAAAGAGTTTGCGGCCACGGGATGGGAAGCCCGTAACAAGGCCCTTGGTGCCATTTACCGGTTGATTCCCGGTGCGCTGCATGTTAGGTTTCAGCGTTGGAAGGTCCTTTGCCCTGGAGAGTTCCATTTTCCCGAATGGCTGCAATCAAAAGAAGGGTAATTTTTTAACAATCATAACAACATAACAAGATGAACTGTACAGATGCAAACAAAATTTCGATAGCCGGTTATTTAAAACAGCGTGGAACCGATGTTTCCGGCCCGTTGTGCGTTTCGCCGCTGCATACCGATAAAACACCGTCGTTTAAGATTTACACACACAATAATTCGTGGTGCGATTTTGGCCTGTTCGACGGCAACGGCGAACGAGTAGGCGGGAACCTTATCGACCTGGTTTGCCGGCTCGAAAATTGCGACGTTTCGGGAGCCCTCAAAATACTGGAAGGTGAGCAAACAACCGCTCTTCCTTCTCTTGTAAAGCCGGCAGCGGCCAACCTAACAATAAAAGCCGTGAGGCCGTTGAAAAAACGCGAGTTGATAGAGTACCTGGCAGGGAGAAAAATCCCTTACGATATTGCATATAGGTATGTTAAGGAAATACGATACACCACCTACGAAGGGCAAAAAAGCCCATGGTTTGCAATAGGTTTCGAAAACAACCTTGGCGGCTTTGCGCTCCGGAACGGTTTGATTACTGATAAATTTCCAAAGGGATTCAAAGGAGCAGCCAAACCCAACGGGATAACCACTTTGCCAGGCATTCCCGATTGTTTGAACCTATTCGAAGGGTTTATATCCTACCTATCGGCAGTATCGTATTATCGGCACCCGCTTAAAAATACCACTATCGTTTTGAACTCGACTACCAACGTAAAAGAAATAGTTCGCCTTTTGCCCAATTTCAAGACTATAAACCTCTTTCTCGACAATGACGAGACCGGCGAACGCACCACAAAATTGATCCAGGATCTTAGGCCAGATGCAATAAACCAGGCAAAACTGATATATCCAAACCATAACGATTTTAATGAATTTATCTGCAAATAAACACCGCTCCGGACGGGTTTCCGGGAACATCAATAATTCAAACTCAATGAAAGTGAACAATGATTTTTTAGTGCAGCAAGCCACCGATTTTTATTTGGCCACCTGCCCCAAGCGCGGCACGGTCCCGCAGCAACCAAGCCCCACATCAAGCGAGGTAAAGAGAAATGTGATCGTACTGAACAACACAAACGGAATACTTCAGAAAGTAGGGTATTCGAAGAACCGACTGTTTATCGACATGAACGGGAAAAGAATCAGCAAGGCATTGAAGAAAGTAGTTTAACCATTAAAACAATTGAAAATGAAAGGAATGAAGGAATTCAAAAAACTGGAGACAATGGAAGATCTTAAACAGTACGAAAAGGATCATCCCGATATGGATGAGATTGCCTATTTGAAATTAAGCATTCGTGCCTCAGTACTTGTAGGGAATTTGATCAGGAAAAAGAAAAAGGAGGCAACCTTAAAAAACAAAGCAATTGAGTAAAAACCAAAAGCCCCCTGGAGTGGAGCAAACACACCGGAGGGCAAAGTTAAAATCATCAAAAAAATTAACATACAAAGGTATGAAAAAGATTGAAAAAAAAGAAAACATGGAAATTGAAGGGATTGTATTAACTCCGGAGTTGATAGAGTACATCAAAGACATGCAAGAAAACAACAACGAACAAGCCCATTCACAAAGGGAATTTATTGCGGACATTATTACTATTATCGGGAAGACACTAAACGAGTTAGATGGAGAGGAAAAGGATTATGCCGCTGAAATGATTTGTTGCCTTTGTCACATGAGGGACCGGTTTAATAAATTGATGAAACCTTATACCAAAAATACAAATAATTAACATAGTAATTTAACAATGTAAAGTTATGGAAACAACGAACGAAAAAGGGAATATTGATTTAACCAGGGTAAGATTAACCCCTAGATTAATTGAAATGTTGAGCGAGTTTCAAACCTATGGACATTCACCAGAAAAGGAATTGGTTGATGCTGATTTTAATAATTCTATTGGCAAAGCGTACCTGGATGACATAAACGATATCATTTGTTTTTTGGTTAGCCTGGATGCAGAAGATAATTTCGATGGGCCTGAGTATCTTTTAAAAATGATGGGCAAACTCTATTGGCTCAAAAATTTTCTTGAAGCCCTGAAAGCACCTGAAACCAATCAATTTTAACATTTCAAAGTTATGGAAAAGATAAGAATAGCAAACCAGGCACATATTGATTTAACCAAAGAACAGTTCCTGCCAACTATATTCTCAGGCATGAACACTTTGGAAAGAAGGCAAAATTTAGGTTTTTGTATCCATTTTTATGGCGATAGCATGTTTCCAGTTTACATGTCGGGAGATTATATCACACTTGAAAAGGTTGAAGATATGTCATTTATACAATTTGGCGAGACTTACCTAATAGTAACCAATTCAGAGGCAAATGATATGAGGTTGGTGAGAATAATTAAAAAACATCCAAATCCCAAATTGATCAGCTTGATATCTACAAATCCCACTTTTGACGAAATGGAATTGCCTAAATCAGTGGTTGTTGAATTATATATTGTGACCGGTTCAATAAGAAAAACTCACTTTTAAAACAGTTTGCCATGAAAACAAAGGATAAAAGCAACCTTGAAAGGTTTAACGAATTCCAAACCAAAGAAAATACACCAGGAAAAAAAATAGTTCGTTGTTCTGATTGCATTGAGAAAGATTTCCTGATTGAAGCGCAAAGTAAACATATTGATTCGTTACATAACATAATTGATTCGTTATATAAACAATTAGGTTACCCCAAAATTGAGAAAAATATCACACACTTAAAGATTGTTCGTTAACACAAATCCCATGGAACCAACGAAAAAAAGCAACATTGATATAATGTTTGAAATGCAGGACAATAGCATGAACAATGGGTTATCGAATGCGATAGTAAAAGGAGATATTCTTACAGTGAGGGAGATTCCTTCTAACTTATGGAAAAGCAATTCTAATAGGCTAACAGGTTTTATTATTGTTGTATGCGAAGAAATGAACATTGTAGGTAAGGTCCTTAAATATAGCCAGGGCGAATATTTAACGCTTATAAAGCTTAACCCTGACATTCTAAACATAAGAGTTCGCATGAACAATATCAAAACTATTTTCGCTATTATTCAAATAACCAGAATTATAGAAGAACCAAAACCCTATTGCCATGATATACAAAACAATTGAACCCGGTGAGGCTACGGAGGCAACATTTAAAACGATACTTCCAAAGTTTGTAAAATATGGCTATAAGCATGAGGTGAACGCAGCCGATTGCGAGATCTACAAACGTGGCAAAGTTTGGATAATCGAACACAGTGGCGACGTGCTTTACTACGAGACCCACAGCGACAATTATCCTTTTTTTGAAAGTGCTTTCCACTACATGAACCCGGCAAAATGGGCAGATTGGAAAACAGTTGGCGAACTGGTAACATTTCGCCAGGCAATCCGTGAGGCGACAGTCCAGGGCACCGATTATTGCGATACCATACTCGAAGAACCCCTCACGCACAAAACCTATCGCAAGTTTATGCGCTTTGCACGGGCTCACGATTTACGGCACCACGGATCACACACATTTTAAGGTACATTATTATCAATTTATAAAATCAAAAATGAAAGACAACGAAATTTCAGTAACGTTCCATGCAGATAAAGCCATAATTGAAAAGCTCGACAAAGCTTCAAAACTGAAAGCTGCATCAATGGGCCTTGGTGTCATTACCCGGAAACAAGCGTTCAATTTGGCGATCAAAGAAGCGGTTGAGCGGTGGGGAAAAGAACCTAAAATTGAATAGCATTTTGAGGATGGCACCGGCACAAAACAGGGATTAAGCGAGGGCGAAAACCACCGCCAAAGCTTAAACCCTGTTAATCTGTATCTTAATAGGTTAGCCGTTTACCATAATAGTAACGCTTTTTTTGTCCTTTGGAAATTTGGGTTCGGTGGGTACGTTTACAGAAAAAATGCTATGAACGACAGTCCACTTATTACCATTTCATTGAGGATCGAAAGGGGTTCATTCTTTGAACTCGAAAAGACAGTAAAAACAAAAGGTTTATCCAAATCGGAATTTATGCGGAAATTGGTCAACAAAGCCATTTATCCAGGTATAGGATCCGATGGCACCAGGGAACAAAACGAGAATCCGATCACACACGTTCAACAGTCGAACGGTAGGTGATCACATACTTTAAATTTTTTTAATCTTTAAATTAAGTACAAAATGACAACAAAAAAAACGATTATCGCAGTTGTAGAAAACGACATTCCAACTGAAACAACTTTTGGCGCAATGCTATCAAAGGAAACCGGGATCCCTGCTTTCGACATCAAAAGCTATTATGCAAAGTTTGGTTATCCCGCTTCTGGCGAAAAGGGCAAAACCCAATCCTGGAACAATCTTTTGTCCGATGTTCGCAAACAGCAAAATGCTATATTATCTAACACCGATGCAACTGAACTATCCCTTCAGACATACCAGGGATTTGAAAGGAAAATAGTTGTTTTCACCACCGGCGATTTGAACGGGTTAACTTTTATGGAGCTTTCGCACATTGCCAAAAATGGGATAGATCCTTCAGAAAAGAAAAGTATAGGTTTAAGGTCAGTAGCACGTGCCGAAATCCTGGCCAGGACAAAACCAGACCATATTTTCAACACCTGGAGCAAGTCCCCAAAGGAAATAGCCGGCAACATTTCCAAAATCGTAAAATCGTAATAAAATAAGTTATGGCAGCAGGTTACGACAGGCGGATAACACTGTACATCAATGGGCAGGAAGTCACCACCAACATAAAGGCGATAAAGGCCGAAATGACGAAACTGATAAACTCTCAGGCGAGTATGACCATCGGTAGCGATGAATATGTAAAAGCCGCAAAGCGGATCGGCGAACTTAGGGCCGTTATGATAGCTCACAACCAGCAAATGGCGGCAGCAACCTCCAGTGTAAACATAGGTACCGAGGCAATAAGCAACCAAACCAGGTTTTTGGGCAACCTTCGGAGCAGCTTTGAAAATTTGCCCGGTCCTGTTGGTGCAGCCGTCGAAGGGTTTATTGGCATGGGCAAAGCTTTATGGGCATTGGTTGCAAATCCCATTGGTGCCACAATTGCGGTAATCGTCGGAGCCCTAACCCTTTTATACAAAAGCTTCACAGCAACCGATACCGGAGCAGTAGCTTTTGAAGGGACACTAAAGGCAATTGGCAATGTTCTGGATATCGTGCTTGATCGCACCTGGAGTTATTACAAGATGCTTGGTGATCTTGTAACATTCGATTTTAAGGGAATGAAGGAAAATGCCAAAGATGCTTTTGGAGGAATCGGATCATCAATTTCAGATGCTGTAAACGCAGGTTGGAATTATGCAGCACAAATGGATGATATTGCAGACCGCGAAGTAGCAGCCGCAAACCGAATGACCAAATTGAGGGTAGAAATTGAGAACCTTAAAAATGCCTCAAAGGATAAGACCAAAACCGACCATGATCGGATGCAGGCAGCGCAACAAGCAATGGACAAGGAAATAGAATTGAATGGCATTGAAAAAGGTTTCCTGGCAGAAAAGAACGATGCAGAAACAAAGAACCTTGCCGCAAAGATCCAGAACGGCAAATTGTCGATGGCACAAAAAGAGGAACAGTTAAAGCAATGGTTAGCAGTTGACGACCGCGAGCTTTCTTCTTTGGCTGCAAAAGATAAAGCCTTTGCCGATTTCGTGGACAAAAATGAGGAGGCGTATCAGTCCCTTCAGAAAACAAAGGCCGATGAACTGATGAAGGATGCAGAACTGGCACAAAATACCCGACGGCTGCAATCATCATTATCGGCGTTCAAAAAAGAATTGATGGACGGTGAGGCAAAATCGGAAACCGAAAAAAGTAAAAAGGTAATGGAGGCACTGGAGACCGGCCATGCTAACCAGGTATTAATGCTTACACAGCAATACGCAGGGCAGGAGCAGCGGGCAAAAGAATTCCATGCCAGGATGCTTGCTGAAGAGGTTGCATTTATCAAGGCCAAAATGGCACTGGAGACTGATCCCACAAAGAAATTGGAACTACAAACGCAGGAGATCAACAAGCAACAGGAGTACAACAAGGCAATCCGTGAGGCTACGCCGGAGATCATGAAAAATAGTATTGAGCGAAAAAACCTTTCTACCACAATGCTCGAAGAGGCAAAGCTCACCGCCACGGTAATTGAGGCTTTCACAAACTTCTGATGTTTGCCCTTAAGTAGATACCATGCACTGATGCTGATGATGA